>NZ_JBJHAQ010000022.1:0-67418 GCF_054051115.1 Modestobacter sp. SYSU DS0904
GAACGGCCCCCTCGCAGGGTCCCGCCGTCGGCCCCGTCCAGAGGCTCGTCCCGAGCTCGGTGACGTGCTGGAACGGCCCCCTCGCAGGGTCCCGCCGTCGGCCCCGTCCAGAGGCTCGTCCCGAGCTCGGTGACGTGCTGGAACGGCCCCCTCGCAGGGTCCCGCCGTCGGCCCCGTCCAGAGGCTCGTCCCGAGCTTGCGAGGGATGAGGAGGACGGGGTCCTTCGTCAGCGGCGGGGCTGGCGTGCCGCCTTCGGCGTGACCAGCCGGATGCCCGACCACTCCTTCGCCGCCGAGATGCTCGAGGTCTGCTGCAGGCCGGCCGTCGGAGCGGCCTCGGTGACGTCACCGGGCTCCACGTGGCCGGGGCGTCCGGACTTGGGCACCAACAGCCACACCACCCCGTCGTCGGCGAGCGCGGCGATGGAGTCGACGAGGGCGTCGATCAGGTCGCCGTCCTCCTCCCGCCACCACAGCAGGACGACGTCGGCCACCTCGTCGGAGTCCTCGTCGACCATCTCGCTGCCCGACAGCTCCTCGACGGAGTCGCGCAGTTGCTCGTCGACGTCCTCGTCCCAGCCGAGCTCTTGCACGACCATGCCCGGCTTGATCCCCAGCCGGGCAGCCATGCTGGTGCTGCCCGAGTCGACGCTCATCCCTGCTCGTCCTCCATGTGTCCCAGTAGATCGGTTCCGCCGGTCCTGCGCACGATCACGCGGCCCGCGGGTGCCGGTGGACCGACAGTCTGCTGGTTCGGAGCCCCTCAGCGATACCCGACCGGCTCATCGGGTGTCGGCCGACCCGCTGCCGGCCGGTTCCGCACCCCGCTGCGCGAGGCCTCCGGAGCCCGCCGGACGACTCCTGGGGGACGCTCCGGGCGGGCCGCGTGACGCGCGCCGCCCCGACAGGGGACGATGTGCGCATGAGCGCACCGCAGCAGTCGGACGGAGACCCCGCCCGCACCACCGGCACCCCCCGCGCGGTCATCACCGACGGGCGGGCCAGCCAACTGCCCGACACCGACCCGGACGAGACCCAGGAGTGGCTGGAGTCCCTGGACGCGGTCGTCGACCACGCCGGCCGCAACCGCGCGCGGTACCTGATGCTCCGCATGCTCGAGCGCAGCCGTGAGCAGCAGGTCGGCGTCCCCGCGCTCCGCAGCACCGACTACATCAACACGATCCCGCCGGAGCAGGAGCCGTGGTTCCCCGGTGACCTGGAGGCCGAGCGGAAGATCCGCCACGCCATCCGCTGGAACGCCGCGATCATGGTGCACCGGGCGCAGCGGCCGGGGATCGGCGTCGGCGGCCACATCTCCTCCTACGCGTCGTCCGCGATGCTCTACGAGGTCGGCTTCAACCACTTCTTCCGCGGCAAGGACCACCCCGGCGGCGGCGACCAGATCTACTTCCAGGGCCACGCCTCCCCGGGCATCTACGCCCGTGCCTTCCTCGAGGGCCGGCTGACCGAGCACCAGCTCGACGGGTTCCGCCAGGAGGTCAGCCACCCCGGGGGTGGGCTGTCGTCCTACCCGCACCCCCGGCTGATGCCGGACTTCTGGGAGTTCCCCACCGTCTCCATGGGCCTGGGCCCGCTGAACGCGATCTACCAGGCGCGGTTCAACCGCTACCTGCACAACCGCGGCATCGCCGACACCGCCGACCAGCACGTGTGGGCGTTCCTGGGCGACGGCGAGACCGACGAGCCGGAGTCGCTCGGCCCGATCGGGCTGGCCGCCCGTGAGGAGCTGGACAACCTCACGTTCGTCATCAACTGCAACCTGCAGCGCCTCGACGGCCCGGTCCGCGGCAACGGCAAGGTCATCCAGGAGCTGGAGTCCTTCTTCCGCGGCGCCGGCTGGAACGTCATCAAGGTGATCTGGGGCCACGGCTGGGACAAGCTGCTGGCCGCCGACCGCGACGGTGCGCTGGTCAACCTGATGAACTCCACGCCGGACGGCGACTACCAGACCTACAAGTCCGAGGACGGCGCCTTCGTCCGCGAGCACTTCTTCGGCCGCGACCCGCGCACGCGCAAGCTGGTCGAGGGCATGACCGACGACGAGGTCTGGCAGCTCGCCCGCGGCGGGCACGACTACCGCAAGGTCTACGCCGCCTACAAGGCCGCGACGGACCACAAGGGCCAGCCGACGGTCATCCTCGCCAAGACCATCAAGGGCTGGTCGCTGGGCAGCCACTTCGAGGGCCGCAACTCCACGCACCAGATGAAGAAGCTGACCGCCGAGGACCTCGTGGGCTTCCGCGACCGGCTGGAGATCCCGATCCCGGACGAGCAGCTGGACAAGACGCTGCCGCCCTACTACAAGCCCGACCCGGACTCCCCCGAGATGCAGTACATGCTCGAGCGGCGCCGGCAGCTCGGTGGGTCGATGCCCCGGCGCCGGTCGGAGCACAAGCCGCTGAAGACCCCCGACGACAAGGCGTTCGACGTCCTCAAGCGCGGCTCGGGCAAGCAGGAGGTGGCCACCACCATGGCCTTCGTCCGGCTGCTCAAGGAGCTGATCAAGGACAAGGAGCTCGGCCCGCGGTTCGTGCCGATCATCCCCGACGAGGCGCGCACCTTCGGGATGGACTCCCTCTTCCCGACGCAGAAGATCTACAACCCGCACGGGCAGAACTACACGTCGGTCGACCGCGAGCTGATGCTGGCCTACAAGGAGTCCGAGCAGGGCCAGATCCTGCACGAGGGGATCAACGAGGCCGGCTCCGCGGCGTCGTTCACCGCCGCCGGCACCTCGTACGCCACGCACGGCGAGGCGATGATCCCGATCTACATCTTCTACTCGATGTTCGGGTTCCAGCGCACCGGCGACTCGATCTGGGCCGCCGGTGACCAGATGACCCGCGGGTTCCTGCTCGGTGCCACCGCCGGGCGGACGACGCTGAACGGCGAGGGGCTCCAGCACGAGGACGGGCACTCGCTGCTGCTGGCCGCGACCAACCCCGCCGTCGTCACCTACGACCCCGCGTTCTCCTTCGAGGTCGGGCACATCACCAAGGACGCCCTGGCCCGGATGTTCGGCAACGACCCGGGCGCGCCGCTGGGTGGGCACCGCGACCCGAACGTCATGTACTACCTGACGATCTACAACGAGCCCTACCAGCAGCCGGCCGAGCCCGAGGGCCTGGACGTCACCGGCCTGCTGGCCGGCATGTACCGCTACGCCGAGGGCCCGCAGCTGGAGGACGGCACCAAGGCCCAGGTGCTCGCCTCCGGGGTGGCCGTGCCGTGGGCGCTGCGGGCGCAGCAGCTGCTGGCCGACGACTGGGGGGTGTCCGCCGACGTCTGGTCGGTGACCTCCTGGACCGAGCTGCGGCGGGATGCCGTCGAGGCCGACGAGTGGAACCTGCTGCACCCGGCCGAGGAGCCCAAGGTGCCGTTCGTGACCCGGCAGCTGACCGACGCCCCCGGCCCGGTCGTGGCGGTCTCGGACTGGATGAAGGCGGTGCCCGACCTCATCGCGCCGTTCGTCCCCGGTGGCCTGGCCTCGCTCGGCACCGACGGGTTCGGTCTGTCCGACACCCGCCCGGCGCTGCGCCGGCACTTCCAGGTCGACGCCGAGTCGATCGTCGTCCGCACGCTGGCCTCGCTGGCGCAGCGCGGCGAGATCGAGCGCGACGTCGTCCGGCAGGCGGTCGAGAAGTACCAGGTGGGCGACGAGGAGAAGGCCCCGGCCGAGCAGCGCTCGGACGACCACCCGGCCACCTGACCCACCGGCTCCACGGCAACGGCCCGCCTCCCCTCGGGGAGGCGGGCCGTTCCGCGTTCCGGGGCCGTCGCCGACCCGGCTGGACCCTCTGCACCTGACGTGGAGCCGGGTCACGGCACGGCTCCACGTCAGGTGGGGCGGCTCAACCCGCCAGGGCGTCGAGCGCGATCCGGGCGTAGAGGGCGACACCCGCGGGCAGCGCGTCCTCGTCGAAGACCACCAGGTTCGAGTGGTTGCCCGGCGCGGTGGCCGGGTCGAGCTCGGGCGGGCAGGCGCCGAGGAAGGCCATCGCGCCGGGCACCCGCTCCAGCACGTAGGAGAAGTCCTCCGCGCCCATCAGCGGCACCGGCATCACCCGGCTGGCGTCCGCCCCGAGCACCGCGGCGGCCGCCCCGGTGACCGCCGCGGCGACGCCGGCGTCGTTGACGGTGACCGGGTAGCCCTCGATCCGCTCGAACACCGCGGTCAGCCCGTGGGCGGCGGCAACGTGCTCGCCGACCCGCTGCACCGCGGCGAGCACCTGCGCGCGGCGCTCCGCCGACAGGGTGCGGATGGTGCCGTGCAGCAGCGCCGAGTCGGGGATGACGTTGTCGGTGGTGCCGGCCTCCAGGTGGCCGACGGTGACCACCGCCGGGTCGAACACGTCGACGGTGCGGGTCACCATCGACTGCAGCGCGAGCACGATCTCCGCGGCGACCGGCACCGGGTCGGCGCCCAGGTGCGGGGTGGAGGCGTGCCCGCCCCGGCCGTGGACGGTGATCGTCCACTGGTCGGCCGAGGCCATCATCGGCCCGGGCCGCACGTTGATCGTGCCGGTCGGGAACATCGTGGAGATGTGCAGCGCGAACGCGCCGCTCACCGGCGCCTCGGGGACGGCGTCCAGCAGCCCCTCCTCGAGCATGGCGCGCGCGCCGTGGAAGCCCTCCTCCCCCGGCTGCACCATGAACACGACCTGCCCGGCCAGCTGGTCCCGGCGCTCGGCGAGCAGCCGGGCCGCGCCCAGCAGCATCGCCACGTGGGTGTCGTGGCCGCAGGCGTGCATCACCCCGGGCACCTCGGAGGCGAAGGGCAGCCCGGTGTCCTCCTGCACCGGCAGCGCGTCCATGTCGGCGCGCAGCAGCTGCGTCGGCCCGGGGCGGGCGCCGCGGAGCACCCCGACCACCGAGCTGGTGGTGGTGCCGGTGGTCAGCTCGACGGGCAGGTCGACGAAGGCCTCGACGACGGCGGCCTGCGTCTCCGGCAGGTGCAGCCCGATCTCCGGCCGGCGGTGCAGCCGGCGACGCAGGTCCAGGGTGCGGTCGGCGTCGGCCCGGGCGGCGGCGAACAGGTCAGCGGCGGGTGCATCGGCAGGCATGCGGGCCAGTCTGTAGCAACGCTCAGGATCCCGTGAGGGTCAGTCGGCCCAGGCGGGCCGGGCGGTGTCCAGCTGCCAGACCAGGACGACGCCGTCCCCGGGCACCGGCCCCTCCCCGACCGTCGCCGTCACACCGTCGTCGCCGGCGACCACCCGCAACCCCGGCGGCACGTCGGGGCCCGCCGTCCCCAGCCACAGCCGGGCGTCGGACCGGTCGAGGTCGATCCAGCCGGACGGGCGCAGCAGGACGTCGTGCGCCGGCTGCGCCCCGGGCGCCGCGGCCCGCAGGTGGGTCTGGACGACGTGCGCGCCGTCGGCACCGGCGACCTCGTCGTGCTCCAGCCCGCGGCCGGCCCGCAGCACCGCGACGTCGCCCGGGCCGACCACCGCCTCCCGGCCCCAGGCGTGCCGCACCGAGCCCCGCAGCACCACCGCGACGACGTCGACGTCCCGATGGGCGTGCCGGCCGTAGCCCGCTCCCCCGGGCAGCCGGTCGTCGGCCAGCCGCAGCAGCGGGCCCAGCGACCCGTCCGCCGGGTCGAGCAGCACCCGCGAGTCCAGCCCGCTCACGTCGCAACCTGATCCGCATGAGGTGTGTGCACGGACACCAGGGTCCCCGACCGACGCCGCCGTGACACCCTGACCGCCGTGGAGGACACCACCCCGGCGCGACCTGCGCGCGTGCGCCCGTCGGAGGCGACGTTGCGCCGGCTGGAGCGCGCCTCCGGGTCGCTGGCCACCCAGGCGGTCGCCCGGATGGACGAGGAGCTCGCCTGGTTCCGGGCGATGCCGGCCGACCAGCGGTCCTGGGTCACCCTGGTCGCCCAGGCGGGCATCGCCTCGCTGGTCGAGTGGTGCCGCAACCCCGGCCGCCCGCCCCGGCTGACCGGCGAGGTCTTCGGCGCCGCACCCCGGGAGCTGGCCCGCGCGGTTCCGCTCAAGCAGACCGTCGACCTGATCAAGGTCACCGTCGAGGTGGTCGAGGCCCGGGTGGGCCAGGTCGCCGAGCCCGGCGAGGCCGAACCGCTGCGGCTGGCCGTGCTGCAGTTCAGCCGGGAGGTCGCCTTCGCCACCGCGCACGTCTACGCCAGCTTCGCGGAGAACCGCGGGGCGTGGGACGCGCGGCTGGAGGCCCTCGTCGTCGACGCCCTGGTCCGCGGCGACCGCTCCGAGGAGCTGCCCGGGCGGGCCGCGGCACTGGGCTGGGCCACCACCGGCCCGGTGCTGGTGCTGGTGGGTGCGGCGCCGCCGGCCGAGCGGGACTCCCGCGCCGGCGTCCGGCGGGCGGCGCGCTCGCTGCGCAGCGAGGTGCTCGTGGGGGTGCACGCGGACAAGCTGGTCGTGGTGCTCGGCGGCGTGGCGGATCCGGGCGGGCTGACCGCCGTCGCCGAGCGGGTGTGCCGGGAGTTCGGCCCCGGCCCGGTCGTCGTCGGCCCGCAGGTCGACTCGCTCGCCCGGGCGGGCGAGTCCGCGGCCGCGGCGCTCGCCGGGCTGCGCGCCGCGTCGGCCTGGCCGGACGCGCCCCGCCCGGTGGACGCCGAGGCCCTGCTGCCCGAGCGCGCCCTCGACGGCGACCCGATGGCCCGGACGGCGCTGGCCGAGCGGGTGGCCGGTCCGCTGGAGGCCGCCGGCGGGGAGGTGCTGGAGACCGTCCGCGCGGTGCTCGCGCACGGGGGCAACCTGGAGGGGACGGCGCGGGCGCTGTTCGTCCACCCGAACACCGTGCGGTACCGGCTCAAGCGGGCCACCGAGCTGACCGGCTGCTCGATCACCGACCCCCGCGGGGCGTGGACCCTGCAGCTGGCGCTGGCGCTGAACCGGCTCGAGGGCGCCCGGTCGCTCTGGCACTGAACGGGTCGGCCATTGTGGCGTCCCCCACCACAACGCGTCACCTGGAGCCGTTTGAGACCGGTCTTTTAGAGGGTTCCTCCAAAGACCGCCCGCAGTAATTCGTGGATCTTCCGGCTCCGCGACGGCCCGACACCTGCCAGGGTTGTGGCGTGTTGGCCGTTCTCGCCCCCGGACAGGGTGCCCAGAAGCCCGGGATGCTCACCGACTGGCTCGACCTCCCCGGCGCGGAGTCGTTCTTCCGCTGGGCCGGGGCGATCGCCGACGCCGACCTCCTGGAGCTCGGCACCACCGGTGACGCCGAGGCCATCAAGGACACCGCGGTCACCCAGCCGCTCGTCGTGGCGATGAGCCTGTTCATCGCCCGCGAGCTCGGCGGGATGCCGGGTCCGGTGGTGCACGCCCCCGCCGCCGGCCGGGACGTCGTCATCACCGGTCACTCGGTGGGCGAGCTGACCGCCGCCGCGCTGGCCGGCGTGCTGTCGGTCGAGGCCGCGATCGCGCTGACCGCGGTGCGCGGCCGGGCGATGGCGCGGGCCTGCGCGCAGACGCCGACCGGGATGTCCGCCGTGCTGGGCGGCGACCCCGAGCAGGTGCTCGCCGCGATCGAGCGCCACGGGCTGACCCCGGCGAACCTGAACGGTGGTGGCCAGGTGGTCGCCGCCGGGTCGCTGGAGGGTCTCGCCGCGCTCAAGGCCGACCCGCCGGAGAAGGCGCGGATCATGCCGCTGTCGGTCGCCGGCGCGTTCCACACCTCGTTCATGGCGAGCGCCCGCGAGGAGCTCGAGGGCCTGATCGGTGGGCTGAGCCCGGCCGCCCCGAGCCGGCTGCTGCTGTCCAACGCCGACGGGGCCGCGGTCGACAGCGGCGCCGAGGTGCTCTCCCGGCTGGTCAGCCAGGTCACCAGCCCGGTCCGGTTCGACGCGTGCCTGGGCACGCTGCGCGACCTCGGCGTCACCGCCGTCCTGGAGCTGCCCCCGGCGGGTGCGCTCGCCGGCCTGGCCAAGCGGGAGTGGAAGGGCAGCGACATCGAGGTGCTGGCGCTGACCAAGCCCGCCGACCTCGACCGCGCGCGGGAGCTCATCGCCGCCGAGCGCGGGCGCGCGGAGGCCGAGCACTCCCCCGACTGGCGGGTCGTCGTCGCCCCCGCCCGCGGCACGGTCAACCCGGCCGACGTGGCCGAGGGCACCCACCTGCCGGCCGGCACCCCGCTCGGCTGCATCCGCAGCCGCCGCGAGGAGGTCAACGTCTCCGCCGGCTACGACGGCGTCCTCGCCGAGTGGCTCGTGGCCGACGGCGACCTCGTCGACGCCGGTGACCCGATCGCCCGTCTCTACCCGGAGGTGTCCGCGTGACCGCCATCAAGCTGCGGGAAGGGGCCCCTGGCGCGAGCATCCTCGGCCTGGGCGCCTACCGCCCGCGCCGCCGGGTGACCAACGACGAGCTCGCCCAGGTGATGGACACCAACGACGAGTGGATCCAGTCCCGGGTCGGCATCGCCGAGCGCCGCTGGGCCTCCGAGGACGAGACGCTGGTCGACATGGCCGTCGCCGCGGGCGGCAAGGCGCTGGCCGCCGGCGGGCTGGCCCCCGACCAGGTCGACCTGGTGATCGTCGCCAGCGCGAGCCTGACCGCCCCGATCCCGGGCATCGGCCCGCAGGTCGCCCACCGGCTGGGCATCCCCCGCCCGGGCGCCTTCGACCTCAACGCCGGCTGCGCCGGGTTCTGCTACGCGCTGGGGGTGGCCTCGAACGCCATCCGCACCGGCGACGCCCGGCACGTGCTCGTCGTCGGCGTCGAGCGGCTCACCGACGTCACCGACCTCACCGACCGCTCGACCGCGGTGATCTTCGCCGACGGCGCGGGCGCGGCGGTGATCGGCCCCTCCGACGAGCCCGGCATCGGCCCGGTGGCCTGGGGCAGCGACGGCGACCAGTACACCGCCATCGAGATCGCCCCCGGCACCTCGACGATGGCGATGGCCGGCCAGGCCGTGTACCGCTGGGCCACCACCAAGCTGACCAGCACGCTCGTCGAGGCCATGGAGTCCGCCGGCGTCACCGCCGCCGACATCGACGTGTTCGCCCCGCACCAGGCCAACCTCCGGATCATCGAGTCGATGTCCAAGAAGCTCGGCTTCGGCGAGGACACCGTCATCGCCCGGGACGTCGTGCAGTCGGGCAACACCTCCGCGGCATCGGTCCCGCTCGCGCTCACCGCGCTGATGGAGTCCGGCGAGGCCAAGAGCGGCGACCTGGCGCTGGTGCTCGGCTACGGCGCCGGGCTGACCGTCGCCGGCCAGGTGCTCCGCCTGCCCTGACCGATCAACAGACCCGCCGGGACGCCGTCCCGGTCGACGGCAGGGCCACCCGGCCCCGCCACACCCCAGCCAGAGAGAGGACCCCGCGTGCCCAGCACCGCAGAGATCCAGGCCGGCCTCGCCGAGATCCTGGAGGAGGTGGCCGGTGTCGCGCCGGCCGACGCCACCCCCGAGAAGTCCTTCACCGAGGACCTCGACGTCGACTCGCTGTCGATGGTGGAGATCGCCACCGCCGTCGAGGACAAGTTCGGTGTGGCCATCCCCGACGACGAGCTCGGCAACATCAAGACCGTCGGGGACGCCATGTCCTACATCGAGAAGAACCAGTAAGAGGACCACCCTTCCCCCCACGCCTCGCAGGCTCGGCGCGGGCCCCTGAAGGGTGGCCTTTCCATTCGCTCTCCCCCCGGCCGTCCGGCCAGCCAGTTCCAGGAGGAAGTCATGAGCACGCCCACCGCCGACGTCGTCGTCACCGGGCTCGGGGCCACCACGCCCCTCGGTGGTGACGTCGTCTCCACCTGGGAAGCGCTGCTGGCCGGCCGGTCCGGGGTCAGCCGCATCACCGACGACTGGGTCAAGGAGTTCCCGGCCCAGCTCGTCGCCCGGCTGGCCGTCGAACCGGCCGACGTCCTCGACCGGGTGCGCATCCGGCGGCTGGACCGCAGCCAGCAGGTCGCCGTGATCGCCGCCGAGGAGGCCTGGCGCGACGCCGCCGGCGCCGACTCCGGCGTCGACCCCGAGCGGATCGCCGTCGTCTTCGGCACCGGCATCGGCGGCGCGGTCACCCTGCTCGACCAGGACGACGTCCTGGAGGCCAAGGGCCCCAAGCGCGTCTCCCCCTTCACCATCCCGATGCTCATGCCCAACGGCCCGGCCGCCGCGGTCGGCCTGGCCGTGGGCGCCAAGGCCGGCGTGCACGCCCCGGTGAGCGCCTGCGCCTCGGGCGCCGAGGCGATCCGCTGGGGCCTGGACCTGCTGCGCTTCGACCGCGCCGACATGGTCGTCGTCGGTGGCACCGAGGCCTGCGTGCACCCGCTGCCGATGGCCGGCTTCGCCGCGATGCGGGCCATGAGCACCCGCAACGACGAGCCCGAGCGCGCCTCCCGGCCTTTCGACAAGGGCCGCGACGGCTTCGTCCTCGGCGAGGGCGCCGGCGCCCTCGTCCTGGAGCGGGGCGACGCCGCCCGGGCCCGGGGCGCGCGGATCCACGGCCGCCTCGCCGGCGCCGGCGCGACCGCCGACGGCTACGACCTGGTGGCCCCCCACCCGGAGGGTGAGGGCGCCGGCCGGGCGATCGCCGCGGCGATCCGCGACGCCGGGCTCACCCCCGGCGACATCGGCCACGTCAACGCGCACGCCACCTCCACCCCGATCGGCGACACCGCCGAGGCCTCCGCGATCCGCAACGCCATCGGCGACCACCCGCTGGTCACCGCCACCAAGAGCCAGACCGGGCACCTGCTCGGCGCGGCCGGCGCGCTGGAGTCGGTCTTCACCATCCTGGCGCTGCGCGACCAGCTGGTGCCGGCGACGGCGAACCTGGACGACCTCGACGACGACGCCTCGGTCCAGGCGCTGGACATCGTCCGGCACGAGGCGCGCAAGGCCACGTTCTCCGCGGCGCTCAACGACTCCTTCGGGTTCGGCGGCCACAACATGGCCCTGGTCTTCACCACGGCATGACGAAGGACCCCCTTGCCCCCCACCACTCGCCAGCTCGTGGCGGGCCCCTGCAAGGGGGCCGGACCTCACTCGCTCTGAGGAGCTGCTCATGACCACCGCCACCCCCGCGCCGCCGGTCGCCACCGTCGACCCCCGGGACCCCGAGGGCCGGCTCGCCCGGTTCTTCGACCCGGGCTCGCTGCAGCTGCTGGCCGCCCGCGACACCTCCGGGGTGCTGGCCGGGCGGGGCACCGTCGCCGGCTCCCCGACGATCGCCTACTGCACCGACGCCACGATCATGGGCGGGGCGATGGGCCTCGACGGGTGCCGGCACATCGTCGACGCCATCGACACCGCGCTGCGCGAGCGGGTGCCGGTCGTCGGCATCTGGCACTCCGGCGGCGCCCGGCTCGCCGAGGGCGTCACCGCCCTGCACGCGGTCGGCGAGGTGTTCGCCGCGATGGTGCGGGCCTCGGGGCGGGTGCCGCAGATCTCCGTCGTCCTCGGCCCCGCCGCCGGCGGCGCCGCCTACGGTCCGGCGCTCACCGACCTGGTGATCATGGGTCCGGCCGGGCGGGTGTTCGTCACCGGCCCGGACGTCGTGCGGTCGGTCACCGGTGAGGTCGTCGACCAGGAGCAGCTGGGTGGCCCGGACACCCACGGACGGCGCTCCGGCGTCGTGCACGTGGTCACCGACACCGAGCCCGAGGCGCTGGAGACCGCCCGCACCGCCGTCGACCTGCTGGCCGCGCAGGGCAGCTTCGCCCCCGCCCAGGACGAGCCTGCCGTCGACCTGATGGCACTGCTGCCCGAGCAGCGCAACCGCGCCTACGACGTGAAGCCGCTGGTCGCCGCGCTGCTGGACGGCCCCGGCCTGGAGCTGCACCCGCGGTTCGCGCCGAACATCGTGACCACGCTGGGCCGGCTGGCCGGGCGCACCGTCGGGGTGATCGCGAACAACCCGCTGCGGCTGGGCGGCTGCCTGGACTCCGCGTCGGCGGAGAAGGCGGCCCGGTTCGTGCGGATGTGCGACGCCTTCGGGGTGCCGCTGGTCGTGCTGGTCGACGTCCCCGGCTACCTGCCCGGCGTCGGCCAGGAGTGGGACGGCGTCGTGCGCCGCGGCGCGAAGCTGCTGCACGCCTTCGCCGAGGCCGTGGTGCCACGGGTGACGCTGGTGACCCGCAAGTCCTACGGCGGCGCCTACATCGCGATGAACGCCCGCTCCCTGGGCGCCAACGCGGTCTTCGCGTGGCCGGGGGCGGAGGTCGCCGTCATGGGCGCCAAGGCCGCGGTCGGCATCCTGCACCGCAAGAAGCTCGCCGCCGCCCCGCCCGGGGAGCGAGAGGCACTGCACGCCCAGCTGGCCGAGGAGCACGAGCGAATCGCCGGCGGGGTGAACCGGGCCCGGGAGATCGGCGTCGTGGACGACGTCGTCGACCCGGCCGAGACCAAGCGCCGGCTGGTGGCCGCGCTGGCGGAGACCCCGGCCGGCCGGGGCGCGCACGGCAACATCCCGCTCTGAGGACGACGAACGGCCCGGCACCCCGTGGAGGGGCGCCGGGCCACGAAGGACCCCGTCCGTCTCACCCCTCGCGAGCTCGGGGCGAGCCTCCGGACGGGGCCGAAGATCGAAGCACTAGACGACCTGGTGCAGCCAGGTGACCGGGGCGGCGTCGCCGGCGTACCGGTAGGCCTCCAGGTCGGCGTCCCAGGCAGCGCCGAGCAGCATGTCGACGCCGTGCCGGAAGGCCTCCACCGAGGTGGCGGTGGCGGCGAGGTGCCGCAGCTGCTGCTCGCTGATGACCAGGTCGCCGTTGGCGCTGACCGGCGCGCGGTGCACCCCGTGGCCGGGCACGTAGGACATGCGCTCACCGTCGTTGCCGTGGCTGGCCTCCTCGGTCACCTCGAAGCGCAGCATCGGCCACTGCTTGAGGGCAGCGACGAGCTTGGCCCCGGTGCCGGGGGCGCCCGTCCAGGCGATCTCGGCACGGTAGGAGCCGTGCGCCACGGGCTGGTCAGCCCACGTCAAAGACACCGGCGCGCCGACGACGCGCTCGAGCGCCCATTCGACGTGCTGGCACAACGCCTTCGGGCACGCGTGCACGAAGACGACACCCTGGGTTGACCGTCGCTGCACGGCGCACCTCCATCGACTCGACTGGTTCGTCTTCCCCAACGGACCTGTCGTGTTCGGTGGTGCTGCGTTCGCACTACGGCGGCTCCAGGAGCAACCGGTCGTCAGTCTGCCCGACCGGTTGCTCAGCGCGCCAGTGCGATCTGGAACGGACGAGACGCCCGGGGCCCGATGTGACCAGTGGGACGAGTGAGGCGCGCCGCGACCACGGCTTTTGTGCCGAGAAGTGGACGATCAAGGCAGTAAATGTCCATCTCACGATGTGGACTGCTGGCCCGCCCGGTCGTCGTCCAGTCTGCGGGTCAGCCGGCCCGTTCGGCCAGAGCCTCGGCTGCGGCGCGCCGGTCCAGCCGGATCTGCAGCGCGAGGGCGGCGGCCACCACGAGGCCGGCACCGAGCGCGAGGGCGAACATCGGCAGCCCGCTGTCGTCCGGGGGGAGCAACGCGCGCTCCTCGGTCTGCCACGGCCACAGCGCGCGCAGCGAGCCGACCATCAGGCCGGTCATCAGCGCCAGCGTCAGCGCGTGGTGGGAGCGCAGGGCCGCTTGGAGCACCTTGACGAACAACCCGAGGCCGAGGGCGGCGCCCAGCGCGAAGGCCCCGACGTAGGCGAGGTCGCGGGAGTTGACCGCCGCGAGCGTGGGGCCGTACAGGCCGAGGGTGAGCAGGATGAACGACCCGGAGATGCCGGGCAGCACGAGCGCGCAGATCGCCACCGCGGCGGCGAGCACCACCACCGGCAGCGGGGGGTTCGCGTCGCCGCCCGGCGGCAGCCCGGTGAGCAGGAAGGCGGCGACCGCCGCGAGCACCGCGACGACGACGTCGCGGGTCGACCAGCGCCCGACCATGCGGGCAGGCGCGACGATGGAGAAGAGCACCATCCCGAAGAAGACCGCCCGGGCCCCGACGGGGTGGTCCTCGATGAGCGGCTCCAGCAGCCGGGCGCCGGCGACGACGGCGACCACCATGCCGGCCAGCAGCGGGAGGATCGTCCACCAGTGGGCCCGGCCGAACTCCGCACGCGCCTCGGCGAACCGGCCGGTCACCGCGTACCGCAGGCTCGTGACGACGTGCCCGGCTCCGTCGATCAGCCGCTCGTAGACCCCGAGCACCAGCGCGACGGTGCCGCCGCTGACCCCGGGCACCACCTCCGCGGCGCCCATCGCCAGACCGCGGACCACGTGGCCGGGTGAGGTGCGGAGGCCACCATCGGGGACGGGGACCGTTGAACTGCCTGATTCCTCTGCGCGCACCCGGTCGAGGCTAGCGGCGGTCCAGCAGCCCGATGGGGACTGCGGGTGAGCGCTCGAGTTGCGCGGTCCTGAGACTCTCCAGGAATGCACCGCGGACGACCCCGGCCGATCGCGGCGGCGGCGTGCCTCGGACTGCTGCTGACCTCCTGCAGCGGTGACGAGGCGGCCCCCGCCGCGGCGGCGAGCACCGGGCCGGCGCTGGCCTTCGTCAGCCGGCCCGACCTGGTGGCCCCCGACCTGGAGATCGAGGCCCGCGGCCCGGCCCGCGCGCCCGACGGGTCCCTGGTGTTCCTGGGACCCAAGAGCGAGGGCGCACCGCTCACCGGGGTGCTGATCGTCGACGACGCCGGGGAGCCGGTCTGGGTCCAGCCCACCGACGGGCGCGCCTACGACGTCCGGGTGCAGGAGTTCCGGGGCGAACCGGTGCTCACCTGGTGGCGCGGCGAGAGCCCCGTCGTCGGCCTGGGCGCCGGGGAGTTCGTGCTCGTCGACGAGTCCTACGCGGAGATCGGCACGGTCACCACCGGCGGCGACCTGGACGCGGGCCAGGCCGACTTCCACGAGGGCCGGCTGACCGCCGACGGGACGATGCTGCTGACCGCCTACGTCAAGCAGGAGCACGACCTCAGGCCGGTGGGCGGCCCCGAGGACGGCTGGGTCTGGGACGGCGTCATCCAGGAGGTGGACGTCGCCACCGGCGAGGTGGTGTTCGAGTGGAGCGCCCTGGACCACGTGCCGCTGGAGCAGACGAAGAGCGAACTGCCCGACGACGGCGGCATCGAGGAGAAGCCGTTCGACTGGTTCCACGTCAACTCGGTCGCCGAGGACGCCGACGGGTCGCTGCTGGTCTCCGCGCGCAACACCTGGGCGGTGTACGACCTCGACCGGGCGACCGGGGCCGTCGAGTGGACCCTCGGCGGCGAGGCGAGCGACTTCGACCTCGGTGCGGGCGCGGAGTTCGCCTGGCAGCACGACGCCGAGCGGCAGGCCGACGGCACGCTCACGTTGTTCGACAACCAGTCCGAGCCGGACATCGGCCCCACCTCACGGGGGCTGCGACTGGCACTCGACGAGCAGGCGATGACGGCCACCGTGGTCACCGAGTACCTGCCGCCCGACCCCGACCGGCTGGCCGGCAGCCAGGGCAGCTTCCAGCAACTGCCGGACGGGACCGTGTTCATCGGGTGGGGTTCGCGGCCGTTCTACTCGGAGTTCGCCGCCGACGGCACGCTGCTCTCCGACGTGGCGCTCGGCGCCGGTGACAACTACCGGGCGTACCGGGACCAGTGGGTCGGGCGGCCCACCGGACCACCGGACGCGGTGCTGGCGGCCGGCGCAGTGCACGTCAGCTGGAACGGCGCCACCGAGGTGGTCTCGTGGCGGCTCGTCAGCGGGGACGACGAGGAGCGCGCGGTGGCCGGCGACCCGGTGCGGCGCACCGGGTTCGAGACGGCGGTCCCGGTGGACGGCGACCCGGCGTACCTGGCCGTCGAGGCGCTGGACGCCGACGGGCGGGTGCTGGGCAGCACCGTGCTGGCCGGCTGAGGGCGACCGCTAGCGTGAACGCCCTGGGGCGGTAGCTCAGCCGGTCAGAGCATGGGACTCATAATCCCTGGGTCGTGGGTTCGAGCCCCACCCGCCCCACTCAGTCTGACCTGCATGTTCGCGGCTGTCCGGTGCGGATGACCAGCCGGTCGAACCGCTGGGACACGCTGTCGGGCACCAGGCGGCGCCGTCGGCCTTGGAGAACACCAGGCCGCGGAACGCGACCAGGTGCCAGAGGGCGTGCGGGTCGTCGTTGGCGGCTGAGTCGAGGAACGCGCCAGCCTGCTGCGGGGTCCACCATCGGCTGCGACGGCCGCACCCCCGTGCCGCCTTCGAGGGCGAGGAGCCAGGCTCGGAGCTGCGGCGCCGGCACGTCTCCCGGTCAACCCGAGGATGACTGGAGCTACAGCGACGCCTTGCGGAAACGCCGGGTTCCGCATGTATCGTCGCCGCTGCCTCCGCCGGTTACCCCCGTGGCCGGCGGAGGCCCTTCACCTGATCATCGAGACCAGCGCACACCCGGCCATCGGCCGCCGCACGTGGGTCAGTGGCCCTGGCTCGCCTGTGGCTTGCCCCGTCGCGTGGCGCGGATGCCGAGCGCGACGGCACCCAGAGTCAGCAGACCGCCCAGTCCCTGGAGGCCGGGCGAGTCATCGCCCTCCCCCAGCACCATGCCGACGATGCCCGCGGCAAGCATGGCGAGGACGGCGACGACCGCGAGGACGGTCTTCATGTCCGCATCGTGGCACGCATCGGGACCGCTTCACGCCGTCGCGCACGATCCCCGGGTGCGGGTCGCCACGCTGCCGGAGCTCACTGCTACGGCGTGGATCGCCATCGACCCCCACCATGACCGGCGTTGCCCTGATCGCCACGGTGACGGGCTCCCGGGCCGCACCGCCCCAGCAGCACGCGACTGAGGGTCAGTCCGCTGCGGCGGCGTCTTCGGCGGGTGGTTCGCACTGCACCGACACGCTCCACTGCAGGGTGGTGAGTCCCCGGGCGTCACGCTGCCTGGTCGGGCCGGTGACCACCATCGTGGACCAGTCCGGCTCCCCGTCATCACCACACGCCTGGATGTGCAGCTCATCCCACGGCAGCGGCGCCGTTGCCCTGAACATCATGGGCCGAAGGTGTCCGGCGGCGTCGTCACCGAAGCGTGGAGCGCGGCCGGCTTCCCCCCAAGGGGGCAGCGCCGACGGCGGGGCGCCACACTGCCGGCCCGGACCCGGCAGGACAGGCCCTGGCGGAGTGGTTCGCGCTCGGGCAGTACGCCGCCGGCCGGTCGCTGCGCGAGCTGGCGGAGCTGACCGACCGGTCGTGCTCCGCGTGGGCAACATCGTCGCGATCAGCTCGTATCGAGCGCGCTCAGATGCCGAGGGCCTCTGCCGCTTCGGGGATGGTCAGGGTGAGCGGGAGTACGGCGTCCTGAGCTACGAGCCGGCCGATCCGGCGGGTGGCCCGCCGATCATGGTCCTCGGGGTGGTGGTCGTCCTGCTGGTGTCCCTGCTGGCCACCAAGCAGCACCAGGATCGGGCGTCGGCGTGCAGCAGTCAGGACGACGTGCGCCCTCCGGCCTCCGCGGCGTCCCGCTCGGCCGCGCGGGCCCGCTGCGGCTCGACCGTGTACCGGGGATCCCTCGCACTGGCCATGCCGGCGTCGAAGATCCCGAAGCGGGTGAGCGCCGAGCCCGCCGCCACGAGCACCCCGCCGGCGGTGGCCGGCGCGCGGTACCGGCCGCCGGCGAGCAGCAGTGCCGCACCGGCGACCGTGCAGGCGCGGGCAGCCTTCAGGAGCTTCCCGGCGCGACCGATCCGGTAGGGCTCGCTGACCAGCCCGTGGTCGCGCTCGACCCGGTGCATCATCCCCAGCTCGATCGCGGCACCCACCGCCGCCACCTTCCGGGCCGGCGACGCCTGGTCCACGGGGGTGAGGGCGCTCGTGATGCCGCCTCCCGCGGCCATGGCCGAACCCGCGAAGACGAACGGCAGCTGCCGGTGCGCCTCGTGCCACGACGGCACCGCGGTGTCGGCGAGGAGCGCCGCGGTGTAGGTGGTCATGGGTCCACCGAGGACCGCCGCCCCAACCCCGGACAGCCGTCGTAGCTGCGGGAACCGGTTCAGCACGTGCGCGCCGGCGGTGGCGGTGGCCAGCGCGCTGAACGGCGCGAGGATCCAGGAGCCCACCGACAGCGGCGACGTCGGCTTGAACACCCGCAGCATGTAGAGGAAGCGCGCGGGCCGGCCCAGGTCGTGGATGAGGAAGGCCACCGAGACCAGCGCACTCCCGCCCGCGGTCAGGTGACCTGCCCGGGCCAGCGCAGGTCGGCCGGTCAGCTCGGCGGCGCTGCCCAGCAGCGCCGACGTCCCGGCGGCTCCGCCGAGGAAGAGGTACAGCGGCACGTCGAGGGTCTTCCACACCGGCGGCTTGACCATGGGCCGCCCGTAGTAGGAGGCGAACTCCGCCTCCCCCACCACCGACTCACCCGGACGCGGCGCGCGCCGCCGCTCCCGCCGGACCAGCTCCCGGTCCGCGGCAGGCGCCCCGTCCGCCCGTCGCCACCCGGCGGCCGGCGTCCCGGGTCCGGCCTCCCCCACTGTCACCGGCGTCGCCCCACGAATGCCGATGCGACCAGACCGACGACCATCGCCGCGCCCGTGGCGACGTGGCGCCACATCGACGGCAGGTCTCGGGTGGTGACGACCGGGTCCGGCGGCAGGCCGTAGACCTCCGGTTCGTCGAGCAGGAGGAAGAACGCCCCCGCTCCCCCGACGCCGTCGCGCTCGTCCCGGCCGTAGAGCCGCGCTCCCTCGACCCCCTTCTCCTGCAGGGCCGCGAGGCGGGCATCCGCCCGGGCCTGCAGCGCGTCGAGGTCGCCGAACTGGATCGACTCGGTGGGGCACGCGCTGGCGCACGCCGGTTGCAGCCCGTCGGTCAGCCGGTCGTAGCAGAGGGTGCACTTGAACACCCGCCCGTCGTCCTCCCGCTGGTCGATGACCCCGTACGGGCACGCGGGGACGCAGTAGCCGCAGCCGTTGCAGATGTCCTCCTGCACCACCACGCTGCCGAACTCGGTCCGGAACAGCGACCCGGTCGGGCAGACGTCCAGGCACGCGGCGTGGGTGCAGTGCTTGCACACGTCCGAGCTCATCAGCCACCGGACCTCGCGATCCTGGGCGGAGGCCTGCTGCGGCGGGCTCTGCTCCGCCGTCGTCGCGGACGCGGGGACGCGCTCGTGGACGACGGGCGGGTCTTCCAGCGGACGCGGGCTGCCGACGGCGTCCGGTCGCCCCACGGTGGGCATGGGCAGGTCCACCGTACGGCTCTGCTCGACGAAGGCCACGTGCCGCCAGCTGTTCGCGCCGAGCATCCCGGTGTTGTCGTAGGACTCCCCGGTCAGCCCAAGCACGCTGCGGTTGCCCCGGGCGTCGTCCATAGGCAGCGTGTTCCACTCCTTGCACGCGACCTCGCAGGCCTTGCAGCCGATGCAGACGGACGTGTCGGTGAAGAAGCCGACCCGCGGCGGGTGATCCCCGTCGTAGCCGCGGTCGCCGGCGACGTCCGGGACCGGACCGAACAGCCGGTTGTGCGGATCGTCCCCGGAGAAGGCGGTGGTCGCCGAGCTGATCGTCGTCATGACCGCTCCTCGATCG
Source organism: Modestobacter sp. SYSU DS0904 (assembly GCF_054051115.1). Taxonomy (NCBI): domain Bacteria; kingdom Bacillati; phylum Actinomycetota; class Actinomycetes; order Geodermatophilales; family Geodermatophilaceae; genus Modestobacter; species Modestobacter sp. SYSU DS0904. The sequence goes on from NZ_JBJHAQ010000022.1 coordinate 19,500, forward strand.
GGGCTCGTCCGTTGGGGCCCAGCCGTCCGCTGGCGACGCCCGCCCGGCGGCGGTGGTCCTCGACGAACTCGACGAGGGCCGGGCCGCGCGGACGCCGGCCGGGCCGGATGTCGCAGGTGGCCACCTTGGACTCCTGGATGTGCACGTTGGGATCCATCACCACGCCGAGCAGGTCGTTGGCCGAGTCGCCGGTCGTGATGCCGTTCTGCCCCCAGTGGTACGGGATGCCGACCTGGTGCAGCTCCCGCCCGGCGACCCGCAGCGGCCGCATCCGTTCGGTGATCAGCACCCGCGCCTCGATGGCGGCGCGGGCACTCACCAGCGTCGCCCAGCCCATGTGTTCCAGCCCGCGCTCGGCGGCCAGCTCCGGGCTCACCTCGCAGAAGAACTCCGGCTGCAGCTCGGACAGGTACTCGAGGGTGCGACTCATGCCCCCGGCGGTGTGGTGCTCGGTCAGCCGGTAGGTGGTGACCGCGAAGGGGAAGACGTCGTTCATCGCCGGGTTGGCCCGGTTCCACGCACCCCGGATCTCCAGGCGCGCCGGGTTGGCCTGCCGCGAGTACAGCGGGTTGGCCACCGGTGACTCCGCCGGCTCGTAGTGGCTCGGCATCGGCCCGTCGGCCAGGCCCGCCGGCACGAACAGCCACGCCTTGCCGTCGCCCTGCATGATGAACGGGTCCGTGCCGGCCAGCGCATCCTCGGCCGTGGCTCCCTCGGGGGGCACGTAGTCGGGCCGCTTGGTCGGCTGGAAGTCCGGCACGTCCGGGCCGGTCCACTTCTCCTGATCGTCGTCCCAGTACACGTACTTCTTCCGCTCGCTCCACGGCCGGCCCTCGGGGTCGGCGGAGGCGCGGTTGTAGAGGGTGCGGCGGTTCATCGGCCAGGCCCAGCCCCACTCCGCGGCCACCAGGTCCTGCTCGGTGTGCGGCTTCTTGCGGTTGGCCTGATTGACCTCCTCGGCGAAGACGCCCGAGTAGATCCAGCAGCCGCAGCTGGTGGATCCGTCGTCCTTCAGCGCGGTGTAGCCGTCGACCGCCGTGCCGTCCGCACCGGTCCCGCTGATCTCGCGGAGCACCGCGTGCGCGCTCGGCTCCGCCACGGGGCCGTGGGTGGGGTAGTCCCAGGTGAGGTCCAGGATCGCCCGGTCCCGGGGATCGGGAGAACCGGCCAGCTTCTCGCGGATGATCCGGCCGAGGTGGAAGTAGAACCACAGATCGCTGCGGCAGTCGCCCGGGGGCTCCACGGCCTGCGAGTGCCACTGCAGCAGCCGCTGGGTGTTGGTGAACGAGCCGTCCTTCTCCACGTGCGCCGCGGCGGGCAGGAAGAACACCTCGGTGGGGATCTCCTCGGTCACCAGCTCGCCGGTCTCGATCTCCGGCCCGTTCTCCCAGAACGTCGCCGACTCGGTCATCTGCAGGTCGCGGACGACCAGCCACTCGAGGTTGGCCAGACCCAGCCGGGACATCCTGCCGTTGGCGTTGCCCACCACCGGGTTCTCCCCGACCAGGAAGTACCCGGGCACGGTGCCCTGGATCTGCTGCGCGACCGTCTGGTAGTTGCTGTGGTCCCCGGTCAGCCGCGGCAGGTGGTCGAAGCAGAAGTCGTTCTCCGGCTGCGCGGCGTCCCCCCACCAGGCCTTCAGCAGGCTGACCGCGTACGTCCGCATGTTGCCCCAGTAGCCGACGGTGCCGGCCGCCTCGGCGACGAAGTCGTCCAGGTCGCGGTCCTCGCGTGCGTGCGGCATCGGGATGTAGCCCGGGAGGATGTTGTAGAGGGTGGGGATGTCGGTCGACCCCTGGATGCTGGCGTGCCCGCGCAGCGCCAGGATGCCGCCGCCGGGGCGGCCCATGTTGCCCAGCAGCGCCTGCAGCACGCTCGCGGCGCGGATGTACTGGACACCGACGGTGTGCTGGGTCCAGCCCACCGAGTACACGAAGGCACTGGTGCGCTCCCGGCCGGAGTTGCTGGTCAGCGCCTCGGCGACCTTGCGGAAGACCGCCGGCTCGATGCCGCAGACCTCGTGGACCAGCTCCGGGGTGTAGCGCGCGTAGTGCCGCTTCAGCACCTGGAACACGCACCGCGGGTGCTGGAGCGTCTCGTCGCGCTGCGGCTTGCCGGCCACGGGCATCCCACCGCTGCCGGCCTGCTCCGAGCCACCCTCGGAGTGCTCCTCCGCGTCCGGTGCGGGCCCGCTCCCCGACGCCCCCGGCTTGGGTGCCTGCCGCTGCCCCGCCGCCGCGGTCACCTGGGTGCCCTCGTACTGCCACGTCGTCTCGTCGTACTGCCCCTTCTCCGGGTCGTAGCCGGAGAACAGCCCGTCGAGGTCCTCGGTGTCCTGGAAGTCCTCCCGCAGGATCGCCGCCGCGTTGGTGTAGGCGGCCACGTACTCGCGGAACTCCAGCCCGTTCTGCAGGACGTGGTTGATCAGCCCACCCAGGAAGGCGATGTCGCTGCCGGCGCGCAGCGGCACGTGCAGGTCGGCCAGGGCGCTGGTCCGCGTGAACCGCGGGTCGACGTGGATCACCGTGGCCCCGCGGGCCTTGGCCTCCATCACCCACTGGAAGCCCACCGGGTGGGCCTCGGCCATGTTGGAACCCTGGATGACGATGCAGTCGGAGTTCGAGAGGTCCTGCTGGAACATCGTGGCGCCGCCGCGACCGAACGTGGTCCCCAGCCCGGGGACCGTCGAGGAGTGCTATATCCGCGCCTGGTTCTCGACCTGCACCGCCCCGAGCGCGGTGTAGATCTTCTTCATGAGGTAGTTCTCCTCGTTGTCGAGGGTGGCCCCTCCGAGGCTGGCGATCCCCATGGTCCGGTTGACCCGCTTGCCGTCGACCTCCTCCTGCCAGGTCTCGCGGCGGGTGCGGATCACCCGGTCGGCGATCATGTCCATCGCCGTGTCGAGGTCGAGGTCCTCCCACTCGGTGCCGTGGGGCCTGCGGTAGCGGACCTTCGTCTGGCGGGTGGGGCTGGTGACGAGGCTCTTGCTGGCGGCGCCCTTGGGGCAGAGCCGGCCGCGGCTGATCGGCGAGTCGGGGTCGCCCTCGATCTGGGTGACCTTCTCGTCCTGCACGAACACCCGCTGGCTGCACCCCACGGCGCAGTAGGGGCAGATGCTCTGCACGACCCGGTCGGCGGTGGCCGTGCGGGGCACGAGGGAGTTGGTCCGCTCGCTCCGGACGGCGTTCCCGCGGCCGAGCGGATCGGTTCCTGTGAGCTGCCGGACCACCGGCCACGCGTCGAGCCAGGTCTTCATGAGCCCTCCCCGGGAGCCCCGTCCCCAGCAGGGGACGGACGGGGGCACGAGGCGTGCAGGCGCGGTCTCGGTCGCACGGTTCGGCCCCGGTTCAGCTGCCGCTTCCGACCATAACCAGGGCAGGACGCCCACGCACCTCCTCGCCGCACCGGAGCCGGATGGCCCGCCGAGCAGTCCTCGTCGAGCATGGGGGGATGAACGGGAAGCCGGACGCCGTCGTCGTCGGTTCGGGCCCGAACGGACTGGCCGCAGCGCTGCGGCTGACCGCCGCCGGCCTCCGGGTCCAGGTGCTCGAGTGCGCCGCGACCCCGGGCGGGGGCATCCGGTCGGCCGAGTCCATCCGGCCCGGCTACGTCCACGACATCTGCGCCGCCGTGCACCCCATGGCCGCCGCGTCCCCGTTCTTCCGGGAGTTCCACCTGGCCTCCCGCGGCGTCCGTCTCCTCCATCCCGAGATCCCGTACGCCCACCCCCTCGACGGGGGCCGGGCGGCGGTGGCCAGGCCGTCGGTCGAGGAGACCGCCGCAGGCTTCGGCACCGACGCAGCCGCCTACCGCCGTCTCCTGGGTCCGCTGACGGAGCACGGGGACGCGCTGGTCGACTACCTGCTCTCCAGCGCGATGCGCCGGGTGCCCACCCGCGGCCTCCCGGCGATGGCGAGCTTCGCGGTCAACGGCGTGCCGAACGTCCGCTGGCTCACCCGCCGCTGGTTCGGCACCGAGGAGCCCCGCGCGCTCCTGGCCGGCGCGGCAGCGCACGGCACGCTGGACCTGACCCGCGCGATCACCGGCGGCCTGGGGCTCCTGCAGGGCATGCTCGCCCACCACCGTGGCTGGCCGGTGGTGGAGGGCGGGTCGCAGCGGATGGCCGATGCGATGGTCCTCGCCCTCCAGGAGCAGGGCGGTGAGGTGGTCACCGGGCACGACGTCACCGATCTCGGCGAGCTCGACGACGTGCCGGCGGTCCTGCTGGACACCACCCCGGAGGCCTTCGTGCGCATGGCGGGCCCTCGCGTGCACGAGGGCTACCGGCGGTGGGTGGCCCGGTACCGGCACGGGCCCGGGGTGTTCAAGATGGACTGGGTGCTGTCCGACCCGGTGCCGTGGACCAACCCCGACGTCCGCCGGGCCGGCACCGTGCACCTGTCCGGGACGCTGGAGGAGACGGTCGAGGCGGAGTCCGCTCCGGCGAAGGGCCGCGATCCCGACCGGCCGTTCGTCATCGCCGTCCAGCCGACCGTCGTCGACCGCACCCGCGCCCCGGAGGGCGGGCACGTGCTGTGGGCCTACGCCCACGTCCCGCACGGTTCCGACGTCGACATGAGCCGGCGGATCGAGGCGCAGATCGAGCGCTTCGCGCCCGGCTTCCGCGACGTCGTCGTGGAGCGGCGCACCACCGACGCGCGGCAGCTGGAGGTGTACAACCCCAACGACGTGGGCGGGGAGATCTCCAACGGCGAGGCCTCCATGTGGCAGATGCTGGCCCGCCCCGTACCCCGCTGGAACCCCTACCGGACCCCGGTGCCCGGCACCTACCTCGCCTCGGCGGCCACACCGCCGGGGCCGGCCGTCCACGGCATGTGCGGCGACAACGCCGCCCGCGTCGCGCTGCGGGACGTGTTCGGTGTCCGGGAGGCGCCCCCGCTGATCGCGGCCACCCCTGCCGAGGGGAGGCCCTCCCCCCGGGCCGGTTGACCGGCCCGACGAGGGGTACGGCGCGACGACGCACACGCTTTCCCGCGCACCGTCGACCCGGGAGGATCGCGATGACCGAGAGCAACTCGCCCGCCGACCTGCTGCAATCCCTGAGCGCCGACCTCACCGCGCTGGTGCGGCAGGAGTTCCGGCAGGCCCAGGACGAACTGGCGGCGAAGGCGCGCTCGGCGGGGCGGGCCGGGGCCATGCTGGGTGGAGCAGGCGCGCTCGGCGCGCTGGCGATCGGCAGCTCGGCCGGCCTGCTCCTGCGACTGCTGGAACGCCGGCTGTCGCCGCCTGCGGCGGCGGCGGTCGCGACCGCGCTGTACGCCGGTGGTGCGGGCGCCCTGGCCGCCGGCGCGAGGGCCGAACTGCGCCGGGCCTGGCCGCCGGTGCCCGAACAGGCGGTCGCCGGACTGCAGCGCGACGTCCAGGTCGCGACGGCATCCCATCCGCGACCGGCGCCCTGAGACCGACCGCAGGGATCACCGACCCCGCGCGAGCGCGGTCGAGGCTCCGGCGTCGTCGGGCATGGGCGGTACCGGGGGGAGGGCCTCGTCCGCGGGCATCGAGCGGACCAGCCGCAGGACCAGCAGCACGGCGGCCAGCAGGTAGACCGGGGTGCCGGCGGCCCACAGGACGGCACCGGCGACCTGCTGGTCGGCCACGGGGTCGAAACCGTGGGTGGCCGCCGTCTCGACGTACACCCCGTACCAGGGGGTGGACGACAGCATCATGACGCCTCCGAGCGCGGCCTCCCCAAACGCCGGGATCAGCACGGCGACCAGGCCGGCGACCAGCTGCCCGAGGCGCCGGCGCGGAACCCGCAGGACGCACCACCAGAAGACCGCCGCGGCGGCCAGGAAGGTGAGGTGCTCGACCACGTGCACCGCCTCCGAGCGCACCGCCGCCTCGTAGGCGCCGGGCAGGTGCCAGAGGAGCACCACGGCCAGGTAGCCCACCGCCGTCCCGAGGACGACGGCAGGATGGCGGGCCCGCCGGACGATCGCCGACCAGGGCGGCACGACCGCGGACCGCGCGGCAGCCGGGAGCACGGCGAGGACGCGGGGCACCGGGTCGGCGAGCACGAGCAACGGGGCCGCGACGATGGTGAGCAGCAGGTGCTGGAGCATGTGCGCGAGGAGGGAGTCCTCGGCGAGGCGCTCGAGCGGCGACGCCAGCGCGACGCCGAGGGCGACCAGCCCGAGCAGCCAGGCCGCGCCGGGCCCGACCGCCGTCCAGGGCGTGCGGCGGCGTGGTGCCGACCAGGCGAGCAGGTACAGGTAGCCGAACGCGGCCAGCCCGAGGACGGCGATCGTCAGGTACTGCCCGGTCCCCGACGCACCGGCCGGGTGCGCGAGGAACTCCGCCGGCGGTCCCGGGCTGCTCATGGCCCGTTCCCCCCGGCGGCCACGTCGAGGACGGTGTGCATGCCCGCGGCGTGGTGGCCGGTCACCGTGCACCAGAGTTCGATCCGCTCGCCGGTGGCCGCGGTGAAGCTGAGCTCGTGGGTCTCGCCGGGGTCGAGCACCGGCGTGACGGCCCGGTCGTCGGCGTCCACGCGCACGGCCAGGTCGTGCGGCGCGGCCCCGGCGTTGGTGACGAGCAGACGGACGCTGCCCGGACTCAACGGGCGTCCCTCGGTGACGATCTCCCACTCGGTCAGCCCGACGCGCTGCTCGGCGGCCGGCGGCCCCGCCGCGGGCTGCGGTGGGTCGTCGGCACAGCCGCCGAGGGCCAGCACGACGGCCACGGAGGCCAGCGCCCGTGCGGGGCGCGGGACGCGCCCGGTCACGGCACGTCCAGCAACGTCCGGACGGCCGCGGCGGCGGGGTGGTCCGGGGCGAGCTCCAGGAAGCGCCGCAGGGTCGTCCCCGCCCGGTCGTCCCCCAGCGCGTGCTCCGCCGTCCCCAGGATCAGCAGGGCCTCCGGGTGCTCGGGGGCGTCCGCGAGGACCGACTCCAGGAGAGGCACCGCCTCTGCCGGACGGTCGTCGCGGACCAGGGCGAACCCGAGGGCGAGCACCACGCCCGGGTCCTGCGGCCGCTCCTCCAGGACCGCGCGGTAGGCGGTGACCGCCTCGGCGAAGCGGCCGGCGTCGTCGAGGGCCCGCGCCTGCCGGAGCAGTTCGTCGGCGGCCTCGGATCCCCCTGCCCCTCCGGCGGCCGTGGCGGACTGCGCAGCCGCCGCGTCCCCGGCCCGGGCGCCGGGTGACTCCAGTGCCCGGGGGACGGCGACCAGCGCGACGACGCACGCCGCGGCGACCACGACCACCGGCACGACGACGGCCGGCCGCGGCCCCCGGGCGGCCGGCCCCGCCCGGGTGGCCGTGGGGGTCGACGCGCCGCCAGGGTCCCCGGTCGTCGTCGCGGGCGTGCCCTCCGGCCGGGCGGAGGAGAGCCGCAGGATCTCGGCCAGCAGCTCGTCCTCGATCCCCGGAGCCGGCGCGGTGCGCCCCGGATCGGAACGGACGTCGTCCAGCAGCTGCAGAGCCGCCTCCAGCCGCTCCTCGTCCCCGGAGCCGGTCAGCCCGCCGGGACGCTCCCGCGCCGCGGCGACCGCAGCCTCCGCCCTGCCCCGCTCGGCGTCGGTCAGCGACGGACGCCCGGCCGGCCGGCGGCGCGCGACCAGGACCCCCACCGCGAGCGCGCCGCCCAGGAGCGCCACTCCCGGCAGGACGACCAGCGCCCATCCCACGCCCCGACGTGGCGGGTCCAGCAGGATCCACTCCCCGTACCGCTCGACGAAGTAGCCGCGGATCTCGTCGGGCCCCTCCCCGGCCGCAGCGCGCTCGGCGATGACCGCGCGCATCGCCCGCGCCGCCGGTGCCGCCGAGTCGGCCGCCGACTCACCGGCGCAGGTGGGGCAGCGCAGGCCCGCGGCGACCTCACGGGCGGTCGCCGCCGGGTCGGCCCGGTCGATCGTGTCCTGCCGCCACCAGAGCGCGGCGACGAGCGCGACCACCGCCAGGACGACGGCGAGGATCCGCAGCCGGCCGCTCATCCCTGCCCCAATCGCGGGAGCACTTCCTCGGCGAGCCACGCGGCGGTGACCGCCCCGAACCGCTTGGCGACGACGGTGCCGTCGCGGTCGACGACGAAGGTCTCGGGCACTCCGGCCGTCCCCCACTCCAGGGCCAGCCGGCCGTCGGCGTCGGCGATGCTGGGGAACGACGTCCCACCGAGCCCGGCGAGGAAACGCCGGGCCGCGTCGTCGTCGTCGTTCACGTCGATGCCCACGATCCGCAGGCCCTGCGGCTCCCATTCCCGCGCCACCTGGTCCAGCAGGGGCATCTCCTCGCGGCACGGGGCGCACCAGGAGGCCCAGACGTTGACCAGGACCACCGATCCGCGGAGGTCGGCCAGGTCGACGTGGCCACCGTCGAGCGTGGGCCCGGACAGCGCGGGCGCCGGCCGGTCCAGGATCGCCGCGGGCGCCGCCGCGCCGGGCCGGCCCAGCGCCAGGGCCAGCGGCACGGTCAGCGCCAGGGCCGCCAGCAGCGCCGGCACGAGCAGCCACCAGCGGCGCCCGCGCCGGCTCATGGCTGCCCCGCGGCGAGTGCCGGGCGGTCCCCCGCCGCGTCCTCCCGGGGCGCACGGCGTCGGCCGGGCCAGCCAGCGAGGACGGCGCCGGCGGCCATGATGCCCCCGGCGAGCCAGAGCCAGGACACGAGCGGGTTCACCGCGATCCGGATCAGGGCCCAGCCGCCGTCCGGGTCGACCTCGGTGACGGTCAGGTACACGTCGCCCAGCGGGGTGGAGCGGATCGCCGGGGACGCCACCGTGATGCCGTGGGCGGGAAAGGTCCGCAGCTCGGGCGTGGCCGTGCCCCGTTCGTCCCCGGACTCCGTCAGCGTCAGCCGGGCGGCCACGCGCATCTCCTGCGCCGTCCGTCCACGGTCCACCGACTCCAGCCGCGCCGCCCAGTCGGCTGCCTCGACCCGTTCGCCCACCGCGACGCGCTGCTCGGTCGCCGTCGCGAATGAGGAGGACGCCGCGATGGCGACCGCGGCCACCGCCACCCCGACGTGCACCACGAGGCCGCCGTACAGCCGCCGCCTCCGGCGCCCGGCCTCCACGAGCGCCCGCGGCCACGACCGGCCGGTGGCCCGCCGGACGACCCGGGCGCCCTGGCCGACCAGCCGCAGCGAGGTGGCGAGCACGAAGCAGGCCAGGCCGAAGGCGGCCAGCGGTGCCGCCCCGTGCACACCGAGGAGGACGAGCACCGTCACCAGGGAGAGCGCGACCGCGGCCGGGACCGCCACCCGCCGGGCGAGCGACGGCATCGAGTCGCCGCCCCAGGACACCAGGGGGCCGACGGCCATCAGCAGCAGCACGGCGAGCGCGACCGGCACCGCCATCTGATTGAAGTAGGGCGGTCCCACGGACACCTGCCGGCCGTCGGCCAGCTGGGCGAACACCGGGAAGAGGGTGCCGAGGAGGACGGTGAACGCCAGCCCCACCAGCAGCACGTTGTTGCCCAGGAACACCGTCTCGCGCGACAGGCCGGCGTGCAGGGTGCCGTCCGGGCCGAGCCGGTCGGCGCGCCACACCAGCAGCACCGCGACGGTGACCAGCACGACGGCGAGGAAGCCCAGGATCAGGGCCCCGAGCGACGACCGGCTGAACGCGTGGACGCTGTCCACGACGCCGCTGCGGGTGAGGAAGGTGCCGACCAGCACGAGCACGAAACCGGCCACCGCCAGGCAGACGTTCCACACCCGCAGGGTCGCCCGGCGCTCCTGCACCATGGCCGAGTGCAGCAGGGCGGTGGCGGTCAGCCACGGCAGCAGGGAGGCGTTCTCCACCGGGTCCCAGGCCCAGTACCCGCCCCAGCCCAGGACCGCGTAGGACCACCACGCGCCGAGCACGATGCCCACGGTCAGGAAGATCCAGGCCACCAGCGTCCAGCGGCGGACGGCGAGCAGCCAGCCGCGCCCGGTGTCCCCGGTGACGAGCGCCGCGACCGCGTAGGCGAAGGGCACCACCAGGCCGACGTAGCCCAGGTAGAGCAGCGGGGGGTGCACCCCCATCAGCGGGTTGTCCTGCAGCAGCGGATTGGGCCCGGGCCCGTCCCCCGGGACCGGGAAGACGCGTTCGAACGCGTTGCCGCCCAACAGGGCCAGCGCGAAGAAGAAGGCGGCGACCACCGAGATCGTGACCAGCACCCAGGGGTGCTGCCCGGCGGCGCGCGCGTCGGGGCGGTGGGCGACCGCGACGGCGTACCCGCAGAGCACGACGAGCCACAGCAGCAGCGAGCCCTCGAGGGCCGACCACAGGCTGGTGACCGTGTAGTACAGCGGCACGGCGCGTCCGCCGTTCTCCGCGACGTAGCGGACGCTGAAGTCGTGGGTGACCAGTGCCCACTCCAGGACGACGGCCGCGGCGACCGCCGCCGCCAGCGCGGCGTAGGTCAGCCGCCTGGCCGACTCGGGCGTCCCGCGGCCGAGCGCGACCGCGGCCCAGACCGCCGCCGCCGTGACCGCCAGGACCAGTCCGGATGCCAGCGCGGCCGTCCCCAGCACCGACGTCACCCGGCCTCCCCCACCGGCCGGTACTCGTTGGAGTGCTTGACCAGGAGGAGGTCCCCGGCGAAGACGCCGTCCGGCCGCAGCCGTCCCTCCACCACCGCGCCCTGGCCCTCCGCGAAGACCGCCGGCAGCGCCCCGACGTAGACCACGGGGACGTCCTGGACGCCGTCGGTGACGGTGAATCGCGCCTCCGTGCCCACGCGCTCCAGCGACCCCGCGAGGACCAGCCCGCCGAGCCGCAACCGCTCCCCCTCGACCGGCGGCTGCGCCACCAGCTCCGTGGGCGTGCGGTAGTAGACCAGCGTGTCGGCCAGCCCGCCGACGCCGAGCAGTGCCAGCGCGCCGGCCACCGCACCGACGACCACCAGCAGGCGCAGCGACAGGGCGCGCCGCCGCGTCGCCGGCCGGCTCATCGGCCGGTCCGTCCGGGCCGGGTGGCCCACACGTAGCCCGACCACACCAGCAGCGTCAGCAGGTACCCGAGGGCGACGGCCAGTTCCGCGCTCACCGGCCCGCCCTCGGCACCACGGTGATGACCGGTGCGGCCTCGCCACCCGACGGCCCGGCGGGTGCGGCGGCGGGCGACGGGGCCGGGTGCGACGGATCGAGGCGCAACTGCGCGACACGGCGGCGGACGACGAGCAGCGCGGCGAGGGTGAAGGCCACGACGCCGGTCGCCAGTGCGGCGGCCATGGTCGCGTCGATCGGCGGGCTCCCCTCGGGGCCGAGCACGGTGGGCGGCTGGTGCAGGGTCCGCCACCACACGACGGAGAAGTGCACGAGCGGGACGTTGAGGAAGGCCACGATGCCGATCGCCGCCGAGCGACGGGCCGCGACGTGCGGGTCATCGTGCAGCCGCCGGACGCCGAGGTAGGCGAGGTACACCAGCAGGAGCACCGCGGTGGTGACCAGACGGGCGTCCCAGGTCCACCAGACACCCCAGACCGGGCGCCCCCACAGCATGCCCAGCCCGATCGCCAGGGCGGTCAGCCCGACGCCGAGCTCCGCCGCCGCCTGCGCGTACCGGTCCCAGCGCAGGTCGCGGCGCAGGAGGTACGCGACGCTGCACACCAGCACCGTCGCGAACGCCAGGTAGGCGACCCACGCGGCCGGCACGTGCACGTACATCAGCCGCTGCGCGCTGCCCTGGACGGCGTCCTCCGGAGCCACGACCAGACCGAGGACGAGCGCTCCCACGGCAGCCAGGAGGGCCGCGGCGGAGAGCATCCTGCCCCCGCGCAGCGACGTGCTCGGCACGCGCTCCACCTCCTGTCGACCGGCACCCGACCGGGCAGGCTCGGGAACAGTGGCTCAACGGGACCCGGCCAGTCTCTCACTCCTCCACGAGCGAGGGAAAGACGGCCCATGCGGCCGCCACCGCGACCAGGTCGTACGCGACCAGCAGCAGCAGCCAGGGCAGCGGCGATCCGGCGACGGTGGCCTGGGTCCCGGCGAGGAGGGCGGGCAACCCCGCGGGCAGCACCAGCGCGGCCAGCAGGCCCGCCCCGCGGGTGGAGGCCGCCAGCAGCGCTCCGAACACCGTCGTGCCCGCCGCGACGCCCACCAGCCCCAGGACGGCCGCGGCGCACCCGGCGATCGTCACCGGCCCGTCCAGGAGGAGGAACGCCAGCACGCTCCCGGTCACCCACGTGGCCGCCAGCGCGATCCAGAGCACGGTGGCCTTCGCGAGGAAGACGGCTCCCGGTGGCACGAGCCCGCGGATCAGGTCCCAGCAGTCGTCGTCGCGCTCGGCGGCCGCGACCAGCCGGGCCAGCGGCACGGCGGCGGTGAGCACCAGCAGCCAGACCAGGCCCGGCGCCGTCCTCCGGAGATCGGCGGGATCGGGGCCGAGCACGAGTCCACCGAGGACCACGCCGGCGGCCACGAACGGCAGCACGGACGCCAGCGCGTCGACGCCGCCCAGCGCGATGCGGACGTCGCGCCGGACCAGCACGGCCACCGCGCCCAGGGCGCTCCCGGCGGACGGCGACCGCACCGCACGGGACGAGTGGGTCATCCGGTCACCGTCGCCGCACCGGAGACCATGACGAGGCGGGCGTCCACCGGGGCGAGGTGGCCGCCCACGTCCGACCCGCCCACGTCCGACCCGCCCACGTCCGACCCGCCCACGTCCGACCCGGCCACGAGGACCGCGGTGCCGCCGGCGGTCAGGTCCCCGACGGTCCGCCAGACCGCCGACCGGCCGGGGGCATCGAGGTGCTCGAGCGGCTCGTCCAGGCACAGCACCGCCGGGGAGACCACCCGCGCCACGGCGAGGGTCACCCGTGCGCGCTGGCCGGCGGAGAGCCGTCCGGCCTCGCGCCCCCACAGGTCCGCCGGGAGGTCGCAGGCGGCCAGCGCCTCGGCGGCGTCGGACGCCGGGTCCCGGCGTCCGGCCAGGGCTCCGGCGAAGGCCACGGCGTCGACCACCCGCTGGGCACGGCGCGCCCCCGCCCCCGGGCGCAGGTACAGCGCGGGGCCGACCGCCGACCGGGAACCCGACGTCGGCTCGATCAGCCCGGCCGCGATCCGCAGCAGCGTCGTCTTGCCCGCGCCGTTCCCGCCGCTCACGGCGCAGACCGCACCCGCCGCGAGGCGCAGCGTCAGCGGCGCGAGCGCCGTCTCGTGCCCGTAGCGGTGCGCGACCCGGTCCAGGTGCAACGCGGGCGGGGCCACGCCGCCGGGGCGGTCGGACGCGCTGCTGGAGGGGGTCATCGTGGACAGGATCGTGCCACCGCGCCGTCGACCCGGGCCGCTCCGCCTGCGGTTGTGCCGTGCGACGCAGGCGCTAGGGTCGGCAGGGACCGCGGGAAGCCGCAGGGGGCGCCCGTTCCATCCGCCACGGGGGTTGCGAGCGTGCCTACCGAACTCGTGCCCGTGGCAGCACCGGCACCGGGCTCGGTGCTCGACCCGGTGGGTCCCGAAGCGGCGCAGATCGCCGGTCTCACCTGGTTCATGATCGCTCTCGGCGGGCTGCTCTGGCTGGCCACGGTCGTGTTCCTGGTGTTCGCCCTCCGCCACCGCGCGCGCCGCGCGCCGCGGGCCGCGAACCGGGGTGCCAAGGCCTTCATCGCCGTGTGGGGCGTGATCGTCCCGATCGTCGTCCTGCCCGCCGTCTTCGCCTACAGCCTGGTCGTGGGCGTCGACATCTCACGACCGGCGCCGCCGGAGGCGCTCACCATCGAGGTGGTCGGGCACCAGTTCTGGTGGGAGGTGAACTATCCCGACGCCGACGTCGTCACGGCCAACGAGGTGCACGTCCCGGTCGGCCGGCCCGTCCGGCTGGAGATGACGTCGGCAGACGTGATCCACAGCCTCTGGATCCCGCCGGTCGCCGGCAAGCTGGACCTGCTCCCGGGCCAGACCAACACGCTCTCCTTCCAGGTCGACGAGGCCGGCACCTACCTCGGCGAGTGCGCCGAGTTCTGCGGCATCCAGCACGCCCGCATGCAGTTCGTCCTCGTCGCCCAACCGGAGGAGGAGTTCACCGACCACCTGCTCGCGCTGCAGGAGGCCACCGCCGAACCGGACAGCGACCTGGAGGAGGCCGGTCGCGAGGTGTACCTGGCCGCGGGCTGCGGCCAGTGCCACCGGATCGAGGACGTGAGCGAGGGGGACGACTTCGCGCCCGACCTCACCCACCTCGCCTCGCGCGACACCATCGCGGCCGGGATGCTCGAGAACAACCGGGGCAACCTGGCGGGCTGGATCCTCGATCCGCAGGGCCTCAAGTCGGGCGTCCGCATGCCGCCGAACAACCTCGCGGGCGAGGATCTGCAGGCACTGCTCGCCTACCTGGAGAGTCTGGAATGACCGCACTCCAGGATCCCGCCGCCACCGAGGACCGGCTGGCCGCGACGTGGGCCACCCCGCCCGGGGCGGCGGGCTGGTTCACGGCGCTCAACCACAAGCAGGTGGGCCAGCGCTTCCTGATCACGGCATTCGTCTTCTTCGGCCTGGGCGGCATCCAGTCGGTGCTGATGCGCTGGCAGCTCGGGAGCGCCGAGAGCACCTTCCTCGACGCCCAGACCTACAACGAGCTGTTCACCATGCACGGCACGACGATGATGTTCCTGTTCGCCGTGCCGGTCGGCGAGGCGTTCGCCATGTACTTCCTGCCGCTGATGCTGGGCACCCGCGACCTGCCCTACCCCCGGTTGACCGCGTTCGGCTGGTACATCTACGTGCTCGGCGGGATCTTCCTCTACAGCAGCTTCCTCTTCGGCCAGGTCCCCGACGGCGGCTGGTTCGCCTACACCCCCCTCACCGGGCCCGAGTACTCCCCGAGCAACTCGATCGACTTCTGGCTGCTGGGCGTGACGTTCGTGGAGATCTCCACCATCGCGGGCGCGATCGAGCTGGTGGTGCTGATCCTCCGCAACCGCGCCCCGGGCATGAAGATCAGCCAGATGCCCCTGCTGGCGTGGAACGTGCTGGTCACGGGGCTCGCCGTCATCTTCGCGTTCCCGCCGCTGGTGGTCGCCAGCGTGCTGCTCGAGCTGGACCGCAAGGTCGGCACGCACTTCTACGACCCGGCGGCCGGCGGTGAATCGCTGCTGTGGCAGCACCTCTTCTGGTTCTTCGGCCACCCGGAGGTCTACATCATCCTGCTGCCGGGGCTGGGGATCATCTCCACGATCGTGCCCGTCTTCGCCCGCAGCCGGATCGTCGGCTACAGCCTGATCGCCGTCTCGACCGTGGCCATCGGCATCCTGTCGTTCGGCGTGTGGGTGCACCACATGTTCGTCACCGGGATCCCGCAGCTCGGGTTGGCCTTCTTCTCCGTGGCCAGCCTGTTCATCCCGATCCCCAGCGCCATCCAGGTCTCGGCGTGGATCGCGACCATCTGGCAGGGCCGGGCGGTGTGGAAGACACCCATGATGTACGTGGTCGGCTTCATCGTGATCTTCGTCCTCGGCGGGGTCACCGGGGTGATGGTCGCCTCCGTGCCGTTCGACCAGCAGGCGCACGACAGCTACTTCGTCGTCGCGCACTTCCACTACGTGCTCATCGGCGGCATCCTCTTCCCGGTGCTGGCCGCCATCCACTTCTGGATGCCGAAGATGACCGGCCGCCTGCTCGACGAGCGCATCGGCAAGGTCGCCTTCTGGCTGACCTTCATCGGCTTCAACGTCACGTTCTTCCCGCTGCACATCACCGGTCTGCAGGGGATGCCGCGCCGCCTCTACACCTACGCCGAGAACACGGGGTGGGAGCTCACCCAGGCCATCGCCACCTGGGGCACCGTCATCCTCACGCTCGGCCTGCTCATGACGCTGGGGAACGTCGTGCTGTCGGCGCGCAACGGGGAGCGTGCCGGGGACGATCCGTGGGGCGGGGAGACGCTGGACTGGTACGCGACCTCCCCTCCGCCCGCCTACAACTTCCGCGGCATCCCCGAGGTCGCCAGCCGGTCACCGCTGTGGGACACCCGTCCGTTCCGGCCGAAGTACGACCCGGCCACCTGGCAGGACGAGCTGCGCGAACCGCACGCGCCCGTGCGGCAGGTGGCGCTCACCAGCGTCCTCGACGCCGCGCCGGAAGAGCTGGTCACCCTGCCGCAGAAGTCGTGGTGGCCACTGCTGATGGCCTCCTCGCTCACGCTGGCCCTGATCGGCACGATGATCGACGTCTACCCCGTCGCCCTCACCGGCGTGCTGGCCGCCGTCGTCATCGGCGCGGCGTGGATCTGGGACAGGCAGGACCAGCTGTGAGGACGAGCGGGCACGCCGGGGACACCGCACCCCGCCCGGCACCGCACATCGCCCGGGGCACCGGGTGGTGGGGGATGCTGATGCTCCAGCTCGTCCTGGTGTCGATGCTGGCGGCGCTGCTGTTCGCCTACTTCTACCTGCGCGCCGGTTTCGACACCTGGCCGCCCGACCCGGCCCCCGCCCCCGCGCTGGGGTTGACGGCGGTCGCCACCGGGCTGCTGGTCCTCAGCGCCGTCCCGGTGGCCGCGGTCCACCTGTCCGCCCGGGCCGGGCGCGCCCCCGGCCACGTCCCCGTGGCGCTGGCCGCCGCCCTCGCCCTGGGGCTGGCGTTCCTCCTCGTGCAGTACGCCGACTACTCCGCGAACGACATCGACCCGCAACGCGACCTGTACGGATCCCTCTTCCTCGCCCTCGCCGGCTTCCACCACATCAACGCCGCGCTGGCGCTGCTGGGCCTCGGCATCGTGCTCCTGCGCGTGCGGTCCGGCGGCATGCGGCCGCGTGAGCAGGAGATGACGGTGACCGCCGCGCACTACTGGTACTTCGTCGTCTGGTCCTGGATCGTCGTCGCCGCCACCCTCTACCTGACGCCGAGGTTCTGGTGACCGCCGCGACCCCGGAGACCAAGCGACCCGCCGGGCGCCCGATCCTGTTCTGGTTCGGCGTGGGCGGAGGCACCGCGGCCTGGGTGCTGCACCTGCTCGTCGGCTACTGGTTCATCGAGGCCGCCTGCCCCACCGAGGGCCTGGCACTCCCCGTCTTCCTCGTCGTCCTCACCGTGGTCCTCGGGGTCGTGGCTGCCGCCGCGAGCTGGGCCTCGTGGTGGGCGATGCGGCACCTGCCGCCGCAGTCGGAGTCGACCGCGGTCCCCGGCCCCGAGGTCCGGCCGCTGCTGCCGTGGCGGCGCCGCCGCGACCCGGAGGACGCGCCCCCGGCCGGCGCCTGGGACCCGGTGCCCAGCCCCGCGCGCAACCGGATGCTGGCGCTGATCGGGCTCACCATGAACCTGCTGGCGGTCGGTCTCATCGCACTGGCGCTGCCCCCCGTCCTCGTGTACGGACCGTGCTGGTGACCGGGCGGCGGCTGCCGGGCGCGCGGCTCGGGGTGCTGGCGGCGACCGTCGCCGCGCTGAGCGCGTGCGCGAGCGCCACCGGGGAGCCGGAGGGATCGGTGGAGGCCGGCCGCGCCCTCCTCGGCCAGTACGGCTGTGTCGCCTGCCACCAGGTGCCCGGCGTCGCCGGCCCCCAGGGACGGGTCGGGCCCCCGCTCGGCACGATCGCGGAGCGGAGGACCGTCGCCGGCACCCTCCCCAACACACCCGACAACCTCCGGAGCTGGATCCAGGATCCCCAGGAGATCAACCCCGGCAGCCTCATGCCCGACGTCGGGGTCACCGACGACGACGTCGACGACATCGTCGCCTACCTGTACTCGCTGGAGTCACCGTGAGCCGCCGGACACCGACCGCCGCACGGCTGCTGCGGGTCATGGCACTGGTCGTGGCCTGCGTGGGCCTCACCCTGGTGACGGCTCCCGTCGAGGCCGCACCCGCGCCGGCGCCGCCGACCGAGGAGGTCGCGGCCGGCGGGACGATCTACCAGCGGTACTGCGGGATCTGCCACAACAACGACGGCAGCGGCATCCCGGGGACCGGGGTCGAAGCGGGGCCCGACCTCCGTGGCCTCCCGGTCGCCTACGTCGACCTGGTCATCCGCACCGGGCGGATGCCGATCCTGCACCGGCCGGTCGGTGCCGTGGAGGACGAGCTCACCGACGCCGAGCGGGAAGCGGTGGTCGACTGGATGGCCGGGGAGTTCGACCTGCAGGGCGGGATCCCTGTGGTGGGGGCCGGGGACCCGGGCCGCGGGCAGCCGCTGTGGCTGACCAACTGCGCACCCTGCCACAGCGCGGCGGGCAACGGCGGGATCTCGGCCGACGGGACCATCGCGCCGGAGGTCACCGACGTCGACGCCACCGGGATCGTGGAGGCCGTGCGGGTCGGCCCGTTCGAGATGCCGCGCTTCGGCGACGAGGTGCTCAGCGATCAGGACGCCGCCGACATCGCCGCCTACGTGCAGGACCTCTCGACCGCGGACACGACGCCGCTGGGCCTGTCGGACGTCGGGCGGGTGTACGGCGGCGTCTTCACCGGACTGCTGGCCCTGGCCATGGTCGGGACGCTGTTCGTCGTCGCCCGGCGAGGCCGGCGCCCGGCCGTGCGCCCGGAGGGGCCGCCCGCGGACGAGACGGAGGAGACGGAGGGCACGCGGCGATGACCGGGACCGAGTCCTCACCCGCCGACGTCCGGAACCGGCTGCGCCGCCCGGTGCCGATGGGCGTGGGCGCCGTCGGCGCCGGCCTGCTCGTGGCCTTCGTCGCCGGGGTGTTCCTGGACTGGCCGACCGCGGCGCTGGGCCTCGCACTGACCGGCGCCCTCCTGGCCACGGCGTTCCTCGTCGCCCGGCTCAGCGGGCCCGTCGCCCGGGAGCTGGTCTGGCCGGACGAGCGCCGGGCGGGTGACGCCCCGGTCGCGGCCGCGGCGAGGGCAGCCGTGAGCACCCCGGTGCGCCGGCGCTGGGTCCTCGGGGGCGTCGGCGGGCTGGGCCTGGTCGCTCTCGGCGGCGCGGTGCTGCTCGGGTGGCTCGGCCGCGACAGCGGCCCGCGGACGGCCTGGCGGCGCGGCGTCCACCTGGTCACCGCGGAGGGGCAGCGGATCCGCGCCGCGGACGTGCCGGTGGGTGGCTTCGGCACCGTCTGGCCCGAGGATGCGGTCCGTGCCGACCTGGCGGCCGTGGTGCTGACCCGCTTGGCGACGCAGGATGCGGAGCCCCCCACGGTGCTGGAGTGGGTGGTCGCGGACCGCCTCGTCGCCTACTCCAAGATCTGCACCCACGCCGGCTGCCCCGTCGGCCTGTACCAGGAGGACACCGACTCGCTGTTCTGCCCGTGCCACCAGGCCACGTTCGACGCGGCGCGGGGAGCGGTCCCCACCTTCGGCCCCGCGTCGCGTCCGCTCCCCCAGCTGCCGCTCGGCGTGGACCGCGACGGCTTCCTCATCGCGACGAGCGGTTTCACCACTCCGATCGGGCCGGTGCGTGGATGAGCGTGCAGGAGACCCCCACCCGGCCCCGATGGGTGCGCGAGCTCTTCGTGCCGACGCACTGGTCGTTCCTGCTGGGCCCGGTCGCCGTCATCTGCTTCGTGGTGCTGCTCCTGACCGGCCTGGTCCTGACGTTCTTCTACCAGCCGTCCACCGAGCTCGTGGAGTACGACGGCTCCGCCGCCCTGTACGCGGGCCGGGAGCTGCCCGCCGCCTTCTCGTCCGTGGTCACGATCAGCGAGGACGTGCCCGGGGGGTTGCTGCTGCGCCGGGTCCACCGGGCGGCCAGCTACCTGTTCGTGGCCACCCTGCTGCTCCACTTCCTGCGCGTGCTGCTGGCCGGTGCCTTCCGCGGACGGCGGTTCGCCAACTACCTGGTCGGTCTGGTGCTGCTGGCCCTGGCCCTGGCGCTGGGCTGGACCGGTCAGAACCTCGTCTACGACGTCGTCACCGGCAGCAGCGTCCGGATCGGGTACTCGATCGCGGCGAGCATCCCCTACGTCGGCGGGGGGCTCGCCGACCTGGTCTTCGCCGGCCCCGACGTGGACGACGTCGTCCCCCGGTTGTTCTGGCTGCACGTCCTGATCCTGCCGGTGCTCTTCGTCCTGGGCCTGGCCGTCCACCTCTGGCTGGTCGTCCGCCACCGGCACACCGTCCTGCCCCGGCGGCGGGAGGCCGGCGGCCGGCTCGTGGTGGCCGTGCCCAGCGGCGTGGGGCTGCGGTCGCGCGCGGGGCTGCTCGCGGCGCTGGTCTGCGCCCTGCTGGTGCTCGCCGGCACGCTGGTGCCCTTCGGCGACGTCACGCACATCGGCCCGTTCCTGCCCGGCGTCGCGGGCAACGACATGTACCCCGACTGGTACCTGTTCCCGATGGAGGGGGCGATCCTGCTCCTGCCCGCGGTCGAGTTCGCCGTCCTCGGCGCGACGATCACCAACCCGCTGCTCGGCGGGGTGCTGCTGCCTGCGGTCCTCGGTGGTGCGGCCCTCCTCTACCCCCTGCTGGAGCTGCTCTTCCGCCGGCGCCGCCCCGCGGAGCTCGACCTCCACGAGCACCCGTTCCACGCCCCCGCCCGGGTGGCTTTCGTGACGCTGCTGGTGGTCCCCACGGTGGTGACCGCCCTCGGCGCGGCCAGCGACGTCATCGCCCAGCTGGCCGGGATGCCCGTCGCCGACGTCATCCGCGTCCTCCGGGTCGCCTTCGTGACGGCTCCGCCGGTGCTCGCCGCGGCCATGTTCTGGTACGCCCGCCGGCGCTCCCGGCAGCTGACGGCCTGAGCCGGTCGGCCCACCCGGAGGTCCTCGACGTCGGCCGCGCGGAGCGAGAGACCCAGGCGGCAGCGGTCCACGATGACCTGGCCAACGCGACCCGAGCTACTCGTTGATGTCGGCGATCCCGTTGCCATCGAGGTCAGAGCCCGGCCCGAAGCACTCCTCGACGGTGGCGGTCCCATCGGAGCAGCGGACTTCGAGGTCGGAGGTGACGTGACCATCGTCCTCCGCGTAGGAGCCTCCGAGCTCCCCGTCGGCGGCTGCGTCCGCCCCATCGGACCGTGCGGCGGCCGCCTCTTCGGCCGCCCGCTGCGCCGCAGCCGCCTGGAGCGCCGCGGCGGCCTGTGCAGCCGCCGCCTGAGCCGCGAGCCTCTCGGCTTCGGCCCGCTCCGCCTCAACCGCCATGCGCGCGGCCTCTTCGGACTCGACCTCCGATCCGGAGGGGCCGACCCAGGTGACGGCCGCATGTGACGTCGGGGCCGCTGGCGCCGTCGCGTCGGCAGCGGTGCCGCAGCCGGCCAGCAGGGCCACGGCGAGCACAGCGAGGAAGGCCGGGCGCGAACACATCAGAGAACTCGTGTCGTCCGTTGCCGCGGATCAGCAGTAGTCCGGGTACGTCTCCGTCACCTGACCGGTGCAGAACGAGAAGTACAGCACCCCTCCGTCGAAGAACTGGTAGACCGTCCCGCCGGACCTGTTCTCCTCCGACGTGGGGTAACCCAGCCGACCACGCTCGTAGCCGCGGGCCGCCCAGTACCCGTAGAAGGCACCACTGACGCTGTGCGGCTCATCCGGAATCGACCGGTACACGTCCGGCTCGTAGATCGCCCCGTACTGGAACCGCTGGAACGTCCCACCGGCCGCAGCGGGCGCCGGCGCCGACGCGGGGTAACCAAGCGGCCCTCGTTCCCAGTTGAGGGAGTCCCAGAGCGTGTAGAACTCCCCGACCACCGTGTGGGCGCCGGTGCTGGGTGACCAGTAGAGGGTGCCGCCCTGGAAACGCTGAAGCACTCCGCCATTGAGTGGGATCTCATTGGATGCGGGATAACCGAGCCAGCTGTTCTCCCAGCCGCGGGCCGCCCAGTACTGGTAGAAGGCCCCGCCGACCGGGTGGGCGCCGGTGTTGGGTGACCAGTAGATCGCCTGGCGGGTGAAGTTGGTGAACGCCCCACCCTGGTTGGCCAGCGGCGCCTCACTGGTCAGCGGCTCGCCCGGGGCCTTGCCCAGCCGCAGCCACTCCGCCTCGATCGCGCCGCGAACGTCCTGCGGCCCGTTGGGCCCCGGATACACGGCCGCCTGCGCAGCGGTGGGAGCGGCCAGGAGAACAACGGCGGCAAAGACAGCGGCGATTCGAGCCCGCACCAGCACGTGCATGACGTTCTCCCCCGTGAAGCGCGGACGTGGCCGTCCACGACGCGGCGACCGTAACGCCGCCGTCGATGAAACGCCCATCCGGGTTCCGTGGCTCGGATGCCCTGCGGCCGGCCGATGGCACCACCGAACGGGTGATCGCTCAGCCGGTCATGACGTCCGGGCTGGGAGCTCCCGCCCGAGGACC
Organism: Modestobacter sp. SYSU DS0904; assembly: GCF_054051115.1. Taxonomy (NCBI): domain Bacteria; kingdom Bacillati; phylum Actinomycetota; class Actinomycetes; order Geodermatophilales; family Geodermatophilaceae; genus Modestobacter; species Modestobacter sp. SYSU DS0904. The sequence continues at coordinate 41,620 of NZ_JBJHAQ010000022.1, forward strand.
GCCCATCTCGTGCTCGACGGAGCGGGTGGCCCGCACCCGTCACGTCAGACGCCGCGGGCACCCAGCAGCCGCGAGATCTCGGCGGCGGCGGCTCTGGCTTGCGGGGCGAGCGCTTCGATGGACGTTCCGGGGTGCTCGAGGGCGATCGACGAGATCGACAGTCCGTGCGTGGCTCGGCCCGTGCTGTCGTAGATCGCCGCCGCCACGCACACGGTGCCGTCCTCGTTCTCGCCCAGGTCTAGCGCGAAGCCTCGCTCACGCACGACGTCGAGCACGCTGCGGAGCGAGCCGACATCCCGAACCGTCGCGGCCGTGCGCGACGGCAGCCCGGTGCGCTCGGCGTAGTCGTTCACCTGGTCGTCGGTCCAGGTGGCCATCACGGCTTTCCCCATGCCGGTCGAGTGCATGGGGATCGCCAGACCGATGCGCGAGCGCATGCGGTAGGGCTTCGAGGAGTCGGTACGGATGACGTAGATCATCTCGTCGCCCGCACGCACTCCGACGTGCACCGTGCAGTCCACCTCGGCGACGAGGCGGTCGACCACGGGCTGGGCAACGCGGGTGATGTCGGTCTCGGTGAGCACGCGGCCCGCCAACGACATGAACCGCGTGCCCGCCCGGTATCCGTGCTCCGCGTCCCCGGAGAGGAACCCCTCCTCCACCAGGGTCGCGACGAGACGATGCACCGTCGACTTGGCAAGGCCCGTGTGCTCGACGATGTCGGTGAAGCGCTCCTGCACCAGCGCCGCCTCGAGCACCTGGAGCAGCTTCTGCGAGGCGTTCGACGGTGACTCCCGCCGATCGGTCAGCAGCTCCATCCTGGCCCCTCCGCTTGCGCTCATCTCATGCACTCGCTCGCTCGTCAGGTCAGCTCGGTGATCTGCACGTGGTCCATGTCGTCGAACGACTGGTTCTCGCCGGCCATGGCCCAGACGAAGGCGTAGGCCTGCGAGCCGACGCCCGAGTGGATCGACCAGCTCGGCGACATGATCGCCTGCTCGTTGGCAACGAGCATATGGCGTGATTCGCTCGGCTCGCCCATCAAGTGCAGCACGCGGGCGTCTTCGGGCACGTCGAAGTACAGGTAGAACTCGGTACGGCGCTCGTGCGTGTGCGCGGGCATCGTGTTCCACATGTTGCCCGGGTGCAGGCGGGTGACACCCATGACGATCTGGCAGCTGCGGATGCCGTTCTCGTGGATGACCTGGCGCAGCGACCGGCGGTTGGAGGTCAGCTGGTCGCCGAGCTCGCGCACCGTGCCCTCGCCGGGGCGACCCAACTGGGACGGGTACTCGGCGTGCGCCGGCGCAGAGAAGCCGTAGTACTTCGCCGGGTCGTCGGCGGAGTCGGAGGCGAAGACGACGTCGCGCGTGCCGCGGCCGAGGTACAGCACCGCCTCGCGCTCCATCGGGTAGGTCTCACCGCCGGCACGGATGCTGCCGGGCCCACCGACGTTGACGATGCCGATCTCGCGGTGCTCGAGGAAGAACTCCGAACGGATCTCGGGGATGGGGGTCAGCTCGATCTCGGCGTCGGTGGGCACGACGCCGACGGCGACCACGCGGTCGTAGTGCGTGGGGATGGCGACCTGGCGACCGGCGACCAGCAGGTCCTCGATCAGGAACCGGTCGCGCAGGTCCTGCTGCGAGAACCCGGGGATCTGCTCTGCGGCGACTGGGCCGCGCATGGACGAAGGCACTGCGTCTCCTTGAGGTGGGTGTCGGATGGACGGACGGTGCGTCAGTCGACGAGGCCGGCCAGGCGCGGCAGCCACAGCGACACGTCGGGCACGAAGACGACGATGAACAACATGACGATCAGCACGACGAGGAACGGCACCATCCGCCTGATGACCGGCTCGAGCCTCGTCTTGGCCACCTGGGTGCCCACGAACAGCACCGGCGCGGAGGGTGGCGAGATCACGGCGATCGACAGGTTGAAGACCATCATGATCCCGAAGTGCACGGGATCGACGCCGTAGGAGACGGCGATCGGCAGGAAGATCGGCACGAAGATCAGCAGCGCCGGCGTCGGGTCGAGCGGGATGCCGATGACCAGGAGGACGAGCATCATGATCAACAGCACGACGACCTTGGAGTCGGTCCATCCGAACAGCGACTCGGCGATCAGCTGCGGCAGCCGCGCGTACGTGAGGATGTAGCCCATGATCGACGAGACCGCGATCAGGAAGATCACGATCGCGCTCGTGCGGCAGGCGTCGTACAGGATGCGGTCGAGGTCGCGCACCCTGATGGTGCGGTAGATGAACGACAGCACGAGCGCGTAGACGACCGCGATGACCGCACCCTCGGTGGGGGTGAAGAAGCCGGCGACGATACCGCCGATGACGACCACGATGAGCCCGAGCGAGGGCAGGGCCTGCAGCACGGTGGTGAAGAAGACGCCCCAGCCGGGGAACGGCTGGCCCTTCAACTCCGGGTGCCGGCGCGCGTGGAAGTAGACGACGCCCGCGCACGACAGGGCCCACAGGGCACCGGGGATGTAGCCGGCGAGGAACAACGCCCCCACCGAGGTACCACCGGCCGCCAGCGAGTAGATGATGAGCGTGTTGCTGGGCGGGATCAGCATCCCCGCCGGTGCGGAGCTGACGTTCGTCGCGGCCGACATCGCGGGGTCGTAGCCGCTGCGCCGGAGCATCGGCGTCATGGTCGAGCCGACCGCGGCCGCGGTGGCCACCGCCGAACCCGACACGGTGCCGAAGATGGTGTTGGCGATCACGTTGCTCTGCATGAGGGAAGCCGGTGCGCGCCCGACGAGCACGCGGGCGAGGTTCACGAGCCTCTCGGCTATCCCGCCGGTGTTCATGATGACGCCGGCCAGCACGAAGAACGGGATGGCCAGCAGGGCGAACGAGTTCGCGCCGCGCAGCATCTGCTGGGCGGAGGTGATGGCGCCGTTGTCGAAGCCCGCCACCAGCATGAGGCAGACGGTCGAGGGCAGACCGATCGCGATCGAGACCGGGGCTCCGATGGCGAGGAGGACGACGAGGCCGACGATGAGGATCAGCCCGATGACGAGTGGATCGGTCATGCGGTCGCTGCCCCCGGGTCCTCGTGGAAGCCCTCGCGTCCCGTGAAGTCACGAGACAGGGCGTGGGCGATGTGCAGGAGCAGGTAGAAGGTGATCAGCGCTCCCGAGATGGGCAGCGCGAGCGAGAGCTGGCCCTGCGTGAAGGGCAGCAGCGGGTTCGTCTGCGCCCAGGCGGTCATCGACTGCTCGATGCCGCCGAAGAGCATCACGTAGCCGACGAAGGCGAGCACCGTGAGGTAGGCGAGGACGTCGACGATGCGCTGCCCGAGGACCGGCAGCCTCTCGACGAGGAAGTCCATGACGACGTCCGCCTTCTCGCCGATCGCGATGGAGATGCCGATCAGGCTGACCCAGACGAAGGTGTAGCGCGCGGCCTCCTCGCTCCACGCACTCGGTGCGCCCAGGACGAGGCGGGTGAAGACCTGCCAGACCACGAGCAGCACGAGCACCGCGAACAGGACGACGCAGATGGCTCGCAGGGTGCGATCGAGCCAGCGGCGGACGACGGTCATGGACTTCCTACCGGTCGAGGGAACGGACGGGATCAGCCGCGAGCGGCTTCGATGGCGTCGTAGATCCCCTGCTGACGCTCGGTCGTCACCAGCTCGTCGTGCAGCGGGAGCACCGCTTCACGGAAGGCGTCGGCATCCGCCTCGACGAACGTCGCGCCGGCCTCTTCGGCCTCGGTCTTCGCGGTCTCGACCGCCTCGCCGAAGGCGGCGAGCTCGGTGTCGATCGACTCGGCGAGCAGCTCTTCGAAGATCTCCCGGGTCTCGTCGTCGAGCGAGTTCCACGTGCTGGGGCTCGCGATGAGGTAGTCGGGCATCATCAGGTGCTCGGTGTAGGAGTAGTACGGCGCGATCTCGTCGTGCGAGAGCGACGAGTAGATGAGCTCGTTGTTCTCGCCGCCGTCGATGACGCCGGACTGGATCGCGGTGTACACCTCGTCCTGGGCCATCGGGGTGCCGACGCCGCCCATGAGCTCCATCATGCGGACGTTCGTGTCCGAGCCGATCACCCGGATCTTGAGACCGGCGAGGTCGTCGGGCGTCTCGACCGGCTTGTCCGTGTACACGTTGCGCACACCACCGTGGTAGGCGGCGAGCACCTCGATGTTGTCCTGCGCGAGCGAGTCGTACAGCTCGCCGACGATCTCCTGGTCGTTGAGCACCTCGAGCTGGTGCTCGGGTGACTCGTAGACGTAGGGCAGGTTGACCACCGAGAAGTCGGGCTCGAGGCTCTCGAGCAGCGAGCCGGCCACGAAGGCGAAGTCGATGGTGCCCGACTGGACCTGCTCGATGGTGGCCTCCTGGGCACCCAGCGTGCCGTCGGGGAACAGCTCGAGCCGGTAGCGACCGTCGGTCTGCTCCTCGAGCTTGTCGGAGAGCTCGAGGATGGCCTGGGCCTGGGGGTGCGCCTCGTTCTGGTTGAAGGCGACGCGGAACACCTGGGTGTCTCCGCCGCCGCCCTCACCGGAGCCGGACCCGGAGCCGCAGCCCGTCAGGGTGAGGGTGACGACCGCTCCGGTCGCGACGACGCTCGCGATGCGCTTGTGCGCCAGCATGGGGACTCCTCTTTGAGTTGACACCGGTCACCTTCGCGCCGGCGCTTCGACCTCGGGCCACCATACGCAGACGGAACCTGGTTTCGCCAGATGGAACTTTTGACGGAACTGTGTTCCACTTCGACGAGCGGCAGCGTGCAGCACGTGTGTCGACGGCACTCGGAGAGGAGACCTGGTGGGAGCTGGCGAGTACACGGGCGGAGGACGAGCCGCCGCCTACACGGGTGCGGGTCGCATCGAGGTCCTGCACAACGCCGTCACCGGACCGCAGCCAGGCCAGGTGCAGATCCGCGTGGCGTACTGCGGCATCTGCGGCACCGACCTGCACATCCTGCACGGCGACATGGACCACCGGGTGAGCCCGCCACAGGCGATCGGTCACGAGATGAGCGGCACCGTCGAGGCCGTCGGCGACGGGGTCGAGAACGTGCGCCCGGGTGACTCCGTCACCGTCATGCCCTTGGACTGGTGCGGCGACTGCCCCGCCTGCCGCGCGGGCCACCAGCACATCTGCCACCGCCTCACCTTCGTCGGCATCGAGACCACCGGCGCCATGCAGGAGCTGTGGACGGTGCCCGAGTCGGTCGTCGTCCCGCTCCCCAGCGGGGTGTCGCTGAAGCACGCCGCTCTGGTCGAGCCGCTCGCGGTCGCCTCGCACGACGTGCGCCGCTCGCGTCTGGCCGAGGGCGAGACCGCGCTCATCATCGGCGGCGGGCCGATCGGTCAGCTGATCGCCCTGGTCGCCGCACAGGCCGGCGCGCACGTCGTCCTGAGCGAGCCCAACGCCGACCGTCGCGCCTTCGCCGCCCGGCACGGCGCGACCGTCGTCGACCCGATCAACGAGGACCTCGCCTCCCGCGTGCAGGAGCTCACAGCCGGTGCGGGAGCCGACGTGGTGTTCGAGGTCGCCGGCGTCGCCGCGACCGCACTCGAGGCCACGGCGCACGCCCGCACCCGGGGCCGTGTCGTCATGGTCGCGATCCACCCACGCCCCGTGCCGATCGATCTGCACCGGGTCTTCTGGCGCGAGCTCGAGCTGCTCGGCGCACGCGTGTACGAGCGCGAGGACTTCGAGCACGCGATCGCCCTGATCGCGCGGGGCGCGATTCCCGCCGACGAACTCATCAGCGCGACCGTGCCGCTCGAGCGCACTGCCGAAGCGTTCGAGAGCCTCACCCGCGCCGAGTCGATGAAGGTCCTCATCGATGTGCAGCACTGACCTCGCACCGACCGACCCTCAGACGGGAGCACCAGCATGACCGCGATGTTCGACCTCACCGGCACCACCGCCGTCGTCACCGGAGCGCGCCGCGGCATCGGATTCGCCATGGCCGAGGCGCTCGCGGTCGCGGGCGCCGACATCATCGCGGCCTCCGCCGGCCAGGAGGAGGACGGCGGCGCGATCGGCCGCCGCGTGCGCGAGCTCGGCCGCGAGTTCGAGGGACACCGCGTCGACTTCCGCGACCGCGAGGCCGTCACCGCCTTCGGCGCGAACGTGGCCGGGCGCACCGACATCCTCGTCAACAACGCGGGGACCATCCGCCGCGCCCCCGCTGCCGAGCACCCCATGGAGTGGTGGGACGAGGTGCTCGACGTGAACCTCAACAGCCAGTTCGTGCTCACGCAGCAGATCGGCACGTCGATGATCGAGCGCGGGCGCGGCAAGGTCATCTTCACGGCGAGCCTGCTCAGCTTCCAGGGCGGCATCAACGTCCCCGGCTACGCCGCGGCCAAGTCGGGCATCTCCGGACTCACCAAGGCCCTCGCCAACGAGTGGGCACCGATGGGCGTGACGGTGAACGCGATCGCCCCCGGCTACATCTCCACCGACAACACCGAGGCGCTGCGCGGCGACCCCGACCGCTCGCAGGCGATCCTCGCTCGCATCCCCGCCGCCCGCTGGGGCCAGGCGAGCGACCTCGGCGGCGCCACCGTGTTCCTCGCCTCCGCCGCCTCGGACTACGTCACCGGCGTGATCCTCCCGGTCGACGGCGGGTGGCTCGGGCGATGAGTGGAGACCACCCGCTGTTCACCCACCGAGTGGTGCCGCTGGCCTCCGTCTCGCACCCGGACACGATCGATGCGATCGGCGAGGGGCTCGTCGCCGGCGGGCTGCCCGTGGTCGAGGTGGCACTGCGGGGTGAGTTCGGCATGACGGCGGTGCGGCGCCTCGCCGAACGCGAGGACCTGCTCGTCGGCGCTGGCACGGTGCTCTCGGTCGAGCAGGCCCGGGCGGCCGTCGACGCGGGCGCGCAGTTCCTCGTGAGTCCCGGCTTGGACCTGGAGGTCGTCGGCTTCGCGCGTGAGGCCGGCGTGCCGATGGTGCCCGGCGTGATCACGCCCACCGAGGTGCAGAGCGCCCGCGCCGCCGGGCTCACGCGACTGAAGCTGTTCCCGGCCGGGGTGTTCGGCGGGCTGTCGCTGATCGACGCATACGCATCGGTGTTCCGCGACATCCGGTTCATGCCGTCCGGCGGCGTCTCCCCCGGCAACCTCACCGACTACCTCTCGCGCGCCAGCGTCTTCGCGGTGAGCGGCAGCTGGATCACGCAGGCCGCGGACGAGGGTGGCGACGCTGTCGCCGCACGCGCCCGCGAGGCCGTCGAGGCGGCCGCGTGAGCACCTCCCCCACCGATGTCGTCGTCGTCGGTGAGAGCCTCGGCCTGCTCGTCGGCGAGCAGGCCGGGCGCCTCTCGCGCGGCGAGCGGATGCGGCTGACCTTCGGTGGTGCGGAGAGCAACGTCGCGATCGGGGTGTCCCGACTGGGCGGCTCGGCCGCATGGATCGGTCGCCTGGGCGCCGACGCGGTCGGCGCGATGATCATGCGTGAACTGCGCGCCGAGGGCGTCGCCGTGCATGCGGCGACCGAGTCGGCAGCGGCGACCGCGCTCATGCTCAAGGAGCGCGTGCGCCCCGGCGCCAGCCGCATCAGCTACTACCGGCGCGGGCAGGCGGGCAGTCGGCTGTCTCCGGCCGACATCCCGACCGACGTGGTGACCTCGGCGAAGGTGCTGCACCTGACCGGGATCTCGGTGGCGTTGGGGGCGGGGCCCCGCGATGCTGCGACGCACGCCGCTGATCTCGCCCGCGGGAGCGGCACGCTCGTGTCGTTCGACGTCAACCACCGCGCCACGCTCGTCGACGACATCGAGGAGGCGCGATGCGGCTACCTCGCCCTCGCCGAACGCGCCGATCTGCTCTTCGCCGGCAACGACGAGGCGGAGCTCCTCACCGGGGAGCGCGACCCGGAGCGGCAGCTCGACGCGATGCTCGCGCTCGGTGCTCAACAGGCGGTGGTCAAGCTCGGTGCAGACGGTGCGATCGCGGCGACGGCGAACGGCGACCGCCTGCGCCAGGGCGCGTTCCGGGTGTCAGCCGTCGACACGGTCGGCGCGGGCGACGCCTTCGTCGCGGGCTGGCTCGCCTCGTTGGTCGATGGCGGCGACCTCGACGCTCGGCTCGACACCGCCATCCGCTGCGGAGCGCTGGCCTGCCTGACCGAGGGCGACTGGGAAGCCGCCCCGACGCGGCTCGACCTCGCCTCGCTGGACGCGAGCCACGTGGACCCCGTCTCGCGTTGAGGAGCTCCCTCCGGCGCCAGCACGACTTCGTGTGCGGCGAGCGACGTCCCGCCGAGCAGACGACACCGCGCACGCGGCCCGGTGTGCCTAGCGGGCGGCCGGTGCGGTGACCGAGCGGGTGATCTCGTCGTCCTGGTCGGTGAACTGGCCGAAGGTCGCCAGCCCGACGACTCCCCCGGCGACGGCCAGCGTCAGCACCGACGCCGCCGCTCGGCCCCACACGCTCGACTGCGATGCGGCGGGTCGTCGCCGGGTTCGGGTCACACCCCGGATCGTGTCGGTCGCCGATCACCCGCGGTAGCGGGACGCCCCGGGTTCATCCGGTCAGGCGTCATCCCCCGCCGGGCCGGCAAGTGCCGCGCGGTACCGGAACCGTCGGTGGCGGCGGGCAGGCTGGGGGCATGGTCGCCTTCTTCGTCCCCCGCGCCGCCGACGCCGAGCAGTCCGAGCGGCTCTACGACGCGCTGGCGGAGTTCGCCGGCTGCGAGCCGGCCCCGGCCGGCGAGCGGGTCCGGGCGATCTCCTTCCCGCACGACGACGCCCGGTGGACCGCCGAGGTGGGCGAGGAGCTCCGCGGCGAGCGGACGACGCGACTGCTGCGCCGCGGCGAGGTGCTCGAGCACACCGAGACGCTGACGTCGGCCTCCCGGGTGCTGGCGATCTACCCCGGGTCGCCGTTCACCGTCGTCACCGATGCCCAGCCGATCACCGGCGCCGCCTCGGAGTGGGCCAACCCGTTCACCGCCAGCCCCGACCAGGTCACCCACTTCGACCGGCGGTGAGGCCGGCTCAGCCGGCGGCCGCCACCGCCGGACGCGCTCCGCGGGCCTCCCGGCTGACCAGCGGCACCACGGCCAGCGCCAGCAGGCCGTAGAACGCGGCCAGCTGCCCGCCGATCGGCCAGACGAGCAGGAAGAAGCTGGCCAGGAAGAGCAGGTGCAGGGTCAGCAGCACCACCCACGCCCCCCGGCTCCCCCGCCAGGCCAGGAAGGTGAGCACCGCGTCGACGGCCAGCCACGGCAGCGGGAACTCCCCGCTCGGGTCGCCGGGCAATTGCGCCACCAGCAGCGCCGCAGCGTAGAGACCGACGAACCACAGGTACGGCGCACGCACCGTCAGCCCGAGCATGGGCACACCCTGGCCGGGTCCACCTCGCGGTGCAAGGTCCCGGGCCGTGCACGGACACCTGCGCACGCGCGCTCCGCTACAGCGGGTCGACGAGCATGCCGTTCACCCAGTAGCGCAGCTCGGCGGCCATGTCGGTGGAGTCGCGGTCCAACAGCCACTGCACCTGCAGCCCGTCGGTCAGCGCGATGACCCCGACCGCCGCAGCCCGGGGGTCGACCCCCGGCCGGAGCTCGCCGGCCACCGCCACGGCCTCGAACGCCCCCTGCAGCAGGGCGCGCACCCGCGCATACCGCTCCCGGAAGTAGTCGTGGGCCGGGTGGCCGACCGCCGTCGCCTCCGCGGACAGGACGCAGTAGAGCTCGATGATCCCGGGGCGCCCGGCGTTCGCCGCGACGAGCGCGATGAGCCGGCGGAGCACCTCGAGGCCGTGCGCCGACTCGAAACCCCACTCCTCGACGTCCCGCTCCTCACGGTGCGCGAGGACCGCGGCCAGCAGCTCCTCCTTGCCGCCGAAGTGGTGCAGCAGCGCGACGTGGGAGATGCCGACCCGCTGCGCGATCTCCCGGACCGAGGCCGAGCGGTAGCCGACCTCGCCGAACAGCGTCATCGCGACGTCGAGGATCTCGGCGCGGCGGGCGCGACCCTTGGCGTACCCCCGGGTGGCCGGAGCCGTCATGCCGACCTCCTCCAGATCCAGTCGGGACGTGGTCCACACGATCCTCTCAGGCGATGAATCTTTACCAGCTGGTAAAGATTGGTCTACCGTCCCCGCCACGGCGACCAATGGAGGTCGCACCGGACCGGGAGTCGTCATGACCGTCCCCCCGCACGAGCCCGTGCTCACCGCCGCCGCCGAGGCGGCGACCCCGCTCCCCGTCAAGGAGCCGGCCGGCCGCGAGCCGGCGGCCTACCTGCCGACGCTCGCCCTGACCAACTTCGGCGTCTACATCGCGCTGCTGACGCCGGTCATGCTGACCATGGCGCTGAAGGTCCAGCACCTGGTCGGTGAGGAGCGGCAGGCATCGGTGCTCGGCACCGTCCTGGGCGTCGGCGCGCTCTTCGCACTGGTCTGCAACCCGCTGGTCGGCCGGCTGTCGGACCGCACCACCTCACGGATGGGCATGCGCCGGCCCTGGATCATCGGCGGAGCGATCGGCGGGTTCCTCGGCCTGCTCCTCGTCGGCACCGCCAGCAGCGTGTGGATGCTGCTGGTCGGCTGGTGCATCGCCCAGGCGCTGCTCAACGGCACCCTGGCCGCGGTCAACGCAACGCTGCCCGACCAGGTCCCCGAGCACCGCCGCGGCCTGGCCTCCGGGCTGGTGGGCATCGGCATCCCGTTGGCGATCCTCACCGGTTCGCTGATCGCCAACCTGTTCAGCTCCGACGTCACCCGTTTCGTCGCGCCGGCTGCCCTCGGCCTGCTGTTGTCCTTCCTCTTCGCCGCCCTGCTCAAGGACAAGGTGCGCGCGAGCAAGCCCACCGAGCGCTTCGGCCCCCGGGAGTTCCTCGGTTCGTTCGTCTTCGACCCGCGCAAGCACCCGGACTTCGGCTGGACCTGGCTGTCCAAGTTCCTGGTGATGTTCGGCTACGCCGGCATCGCCACCTACCTGCCCTACTTCCTGCAGAGCCAGTTCGGGCTGGATGAGTCCCAGGTGGTGGCGACCGTGCTGGCGGCGAGCGCGGCCAGCGCCGTGGCGATGATCCTGTCCAGCGCGGCCGGTGGCTGGCTGTCCGACCGCGCCGGCAAGCGCCGTCCGTTCGTGGCCGCCGCGGGCGTGATCATGGTTCTGGGGCTCCTGCTGCTCGCCTTCGCGCCGAGCGTCGGCGTCGTCGTCCTCGCCCAGGGGATCATCGGGCTGGGTGCCGGCTCGTTCATGTCGGTCGACCTGGCGCTGGCCACCCAGGTGCTGCCCGACCCCGAGGACACCGCGAAGGACCTCGGGGTGCTCAACATCGCCAACGCCCTCCCCCAGTCGCTGGCTCCCCTCATCGCACCGGCGGTGATCGCGCTCGGCGACGGAACGGCCCTGGGCGGCTACCCGACCTGGTACGTCTTCGGTGCGCTCGTCGCGCTGGCCGGTGCGCTCGCCGTCTACCGCGTCCGGTCGGTCCGGTGACCGCGATCCAGGAGGCCATCTACCGGGACCCGCAGGCCCCGGTCGCCGACCGGGTCGAGGACCTGCTCGCCCGCATGACGCTGGCGGAGAAGGCCGGCCTGATGTTCCACACGATGCTGACCGTCGGTCCGGACGGCACGCTGCCCGAAGGCAACCCGGCGTTCGGGCTGCCCTCCGCGCAGGAGATGGTCGTCGGCCGCTCGATGGCTCACTTCAACCTGCTCGGCGCCGCCCCCACCGCCCGGGAGCTCGCCCGCTGGCACAACCGGCTGCAGGAGCTGGCGGCGTCGACCCAGCTGGGCATCCCGGTCACCGTCTCCACCGACCCGCGCAGCGCGTTCACCGACAACCCTGGGACGGCGGCGATGGCCGGCCCGTTCGCGCAGTGGCCGGAGCCCCTGGGCCTGGCCGCGATCGGTGACCCGGAGACGGTGGCGCACTTCGCCGACACGGTTCGGCAGGAGTATCTGGCCGTCGGCCTGCGGGTGGCGCTGCACCCGCAGATCGACCTGGCCACCGAGCCGCGCTGGTCGCGGATCAACGGCACCTTCGGGGAGGACGCCGAGCTGACCTCCCGGCTCGTCGTGGCCTACGTCCGCGGCTTCCAGGGCGAGCAGCTGGGGACGGCGTCGGTGGCGACGATGGTCAAGCACTTCCCCGGCGGGGGCCCGCAGCGCGACGGCGAGGATCCGCACTTCGCCTACGGCCGCGAGCAGGTCTACCCGGGGGACAACTTCGAGCACCACCTGCTCCCGTTCGAGGCGGCGTTCGCCGCGGGCGCCTCCCAGGTGATGCCCTACTACGGGATGCCGGTGGGCACGCAGTACGAGGAGGTCGGCTTCGGCTTCAACTCCGGCGTCATCACCGGCCTGCTGCGCGAGCGGTACGGCTTCGACGGGATCGTCTGTACCGACTGGGGCCTGCTCACCGATGCGGTGATCATGGGCCAGGAGATGCCGGCCCGCGCCTGGGGCCTGGAACACCTCAGCCCGCTGGAACGGGCCGAACGTGCGCTGGCCGCCGGCGTCGACCAGTTCGGCGGCGAGGCCTGCCCGGATCTCGTCGTCGAGCTCGTGGAGTCCGGCCGGGTGCCAGAGGCCCGCATCGACGTCTCGGTCCGCCGGCTGCTCCGGGAGAAGTTCGTGCTGGGGCTGTTCGACCAGCCGCTCCTCGACGAGGACACCGCGGCGGCGACCGTCGGCCGGGCGGAATTCCGGGCCGCCGGCGAGGCCGCCCAGCGCGCCGCGCTCACCCTGCTGACCAACGGCCGGGACGACGCGCCCCTGCTGCCGTTCGCCCGGGGGCTTCGGCTGTACGTCGAGGGCGTCGACCGCGCCGTCGCCGCCCGGTACGGCGACGTGGTCGACGCACCGGAGCAGGCCGACGTGGCGGTTGTCCGGTTGGAGGGTCCCTACGAGCCGCGGCCCGGCGGTTTCGAGGCCTTCTTCCACGCCGGGTCGCTGGAGTACCCGGTCGAGGAGCGCGAGCGCGTCGTCCGCCTCTGTGCGACCGTGCCGACGGTGGTGGACGTGCACCTGGACCGTCCCGCGGTCATCCCCGAGATCGCCGCGGCCGCCGCCGCGCTGCTGGCCAGCTTCGGCTCCAGCGACGCCGCCCTGCTCGACGTCCTCACCGGGACCGCCTCGCCCCGCGGCCGGCTCCCCTTCGACCTGCCGTCCTCGACCGATGCGGTGCTCGCCAGCCGCACCGACGTCCCCTTCGACACCGAGGCCCCGCTGTTCCGCTTCGGGCACGGCCTCACCTACGACCTGCCCTCTGGAGGCGCATCCGCATGACCCTGGCAGCACCCTCCACCCGCCTCGACGTCCCCGCCCTGCTCGCCCAGCTGACCTTGGAGGAAAAGGCGTCGCTCTGCTCCGGGTCGGACTTCTGGCACACCCAGCCCGTCGAGCGGCTGGGCATCCCAGCGGTGATGGTCACCGACGGCCCGCACGGGCTGCGCAAGCAGGCCGGGTCCGCCGATCATGTGGGCCTGAACGCCTCGGTGCCGGCCACCTGCTTCCCGACAGCCGCCGCGCTCGGCTCCTCCTGGGACCCGCAGCTGCTCCAGCGGGTCGGGGCTGCCCTCGGGACGGAGACCCGCGCCGAGCAGGTCGCCGTCCTGCTCGGGCCGGGGATCAACATCAAGCGCTCCCCGCTGTGCGGCCGCAACTTCGAGTACCTGTCGGAGGACCCGCTGATCAGCGGGGTGCTCGGCGCCGCCCTGGTCCGCGGCATCCAGAGCCAGGGCGTGGGCACCTCGCTGAAGCACTACGCGGCCAACAACCAGGAGACCGACCGGCTGCGGGTCTCCGCGGAGGTGGACGAGCGCACGCTGCGCGAGATCTACCTGGCCGGGTTCGAGCGGGTGGTCACCGAGGCGCAGCCGTGGACGGTGATGTGCTCCTACAACCGGGTCAACGGCACGTACGCCGCCGAGCACCCGTGGCTGCTCACCGAGGTGCTGCGCGACGAGTGGGGCTTCGACGGCGTCGTCGTCTCCGACTGGGGCGCGGTCAACGACCGGGTCGCCGGCCTGGCCGCGGGCCTGGAGCTGGAGATGCCGGCCAGCGGCGGGGTCGCCGACGCGCAGATCGTCGCCGCGGTGCGGGCCGGAGAGCTGGACGAGGCGGTGCTCGACCGGGCGGTCGAGCGGCTGCTGACCCTGGTGGACCGGGCGTTGCCGGCCGTCGTCGAGGGTGGCCCGTTCGACCCCGCCGCCCACCACGCGCTGGCCCGCGAGGTGGCCACCGAGTGCGCGGTGCTGCTGAAGAACGACGCCGGCCTGCTCCCGCTGGACCCGGCCGGCACCGGCACGATCGCTGTCATCGGCGAGTTCGCCCGCACCCCCCGCTACCAGGGCGCCGGTAGTTCGCAGGTCAACCCCACCCGGCTGGACGACGCGCTCGCCGCGATCCGCGAGGTGGCCGGGGACCGCGTCACCTTCGCCGCCGGCTTCGGCGTCGACACCACCGCCGACGACGAGGCGCTGCGCGCCGAGGCGGTCGCCGCCGCCCGGGACGCCGGGGTCGCCGTGGTCTTCCTCGGCCTGCCGGCCAGCTACGAGTCCGAGGGGTTCGACCGGGAGCACATCCACCTGCCGGAGAACCAGGTGGGCCTGCTGCGCGCGGTGGCCGAGGTCAACGATCGGGTCGTCGTGGTGCTGGCCAACGGCTCGGCGGTGCAGGTGTCGGACTGGGAGCAGCACGCCCGCGCCGTCCTGGAGGGGTGGCTGCTCGGGCAGGCCGGGGGCACCGCCGTCGCCGATCTGCTGTTCGGCCGGGTCAACCCGTCCGGGCGGCTGGCCGAGACGATCCCGCTGCGGCTGGAGGACAGCTCCGCGCATCTGAACTTCCCCGGGGAGTTCGGGGTGGTGCGGTACGGCGAGGGGGTGTTCGTCGGCTACCGGGGCTACGACGCGAGCGCGCAGCAAGTGAGCTATCCGTTCGGGCACGGGCTGTCCTACACGACGTTCGGCTGGTCGGACCTGGCCGTCACCGTGCACGGTGCCGACGCCGAGCACCCGGTGACCGTGGCGGTGACAGTGACCAACACCGGTGACCGCCCCGGCAAGGAGGTCGTCCAGGTCTACGTGGGCGACCCGGTCAGCCAGGTCGTGCGCCCGGTGCGCGAGCTGAAGGCCTTCACCAAGGTCGACCTGGCGCCGGGGGCGTCGCAGCGGGTGGAGCTGGCACTCACCCGGCGGGACCTGAGCTACTGGCACCCCGTGCTGCGGGACTGGGTGCTCGAAGGTGGGGAGTTCGACATCGCCGTAGGGGCGTCGTCGCGGGACCTGCGGCTGACCGGGACGGTCACCGTGGAGACCCCGCCGCTGGGGTTGCCGCTGGATGACGACTCGACGCTCGACGAGTGGCTGGCGCACCCCGCCGGCGGCCCGCTGCTGGCGCCGCTGGTGGCCGGCGCCGGCGGGATGCTGGCCGACCCGGAGCTGCGCAAGATGATCGGCAGCATGCCGATGCGCAAGCTCGCCGCCTTCCCCGGGTCCCCGGTGACCCTCGAGGTGCTGGCCGGGTTGCGCGCCCAGCTGGACGACTCGGCCGCCTGACATCCGGGCGGCCCGGGGACTCAACCCCCGGGCCGCCCGGATGGACCGGTGGACACGCGGCGCGCGGCGTTCAGCTCGGGCTGTCGCTGACCGACCCCGCTGCCGCCTCGGCCTTCCGGACCAGCTCGATCGCCTCCGCGGCGACGGCAGCCCCGTCGGTGTAGGGCTGCCGCCAGATGCCGAGCAGGTCACTCGCCTCGCTGGACAGCACCGAGCGGGAGAACGCCTCCAGCCCGATCCGCCCGCGGTAGCCGGCGCCGATCGCCGCGCGCACCACCGCCTCCGCGTCCACCGAGCCGGTCGACAGCGGCCCCCGGCCCGACTGGCCGAGCTCCAGGTAGCCGAGCACCGGCACCGTCTCCCGGACCGCGGCGGTCATGTCGGCCTCCTCGACCGCCATGTGGAAGGTGTCCAGGTGCACCCGCAGGTGGTCCGACCCGCTCGCCGCCACGAAGTCCCGCGCCTGCCCGGCGGTGTTGATCAGCGCCGTCTCGTAGCGGTTGAGCACCTCGAAGGTCATGGCGACCCCCTGGTCGTGCGCGGCGTCCGCGACCGCGCCGAGCTGGACGGCCGCGCGCTCGAACGACCCCGCGGACGCCGCGGTCGGCGCCCGCCCGAACAGCCCGTAGGAGACGCCGTTCATCTGGTCACCGCCCAGCGCCACGGTGGCCTCGACCATCCGCCGCAGCGCCTGCGCCCCCCGCTCCTGTTCAGCGGGGTCGCTGGAGGAGACGTCGGCGCCCGGTGCCTGCCCCGCGATGGTGATCGGGGCGAGCCCGTGGTCGCGGAACAGCGCCGCCCACTCCCCCAGCGGCGCGCTCTCCGGGTCGATCGGGGGCAGGACGACGGCGGAGTACCCGAGGTCGGCCAGGGTGCGCAGCGCGGAGCGCAGGGCCGGCTCCGCCATGTCCGGCACCAGGACGTTGAGGTGGCATGCGACGGGGATCGACACGGCGGCCTCTCAGAAGGTGGGCAGGTCGAGGCGCTTCTTGAACACCGAGTACCCGTCGTCGACGTGCACGACGGTGCCGTTGATGACGTTCGCCTCGTCGGAGGCGAGGAACGCGACGACGTCGGCGATCTCGCTGGGTTCGGTGAGCTTCCCCCGCAGCTGCTCGGAGGCGAAGGTCGCCTTCAGCTCCTCGCTGAACTGGTTGATGATCGGGGTGCCGACCCGGCCGGGCGTGATCGCCACCGCCCGGATGCCGTACTCGGCCAGCTCGTAGGCCGCCGACCGGGTGAAGGAGATGACGGCGGCCTTGGCGGCGCTGTACGTGAACGCCAGCTCCGCCGCCTGCTCGCCGTAGATCGACGAGGTGCTGATGATGACGCCGCCCGTGCCCTGCGCCTTGAACTGGCGGCCGGCGGCGAGGATGCCGTAGTAGACGCCGTCCTGGTCGACCCGGATCATCGGCGCGTAGTCGACGGCGGGGTCGTGCTCGAGCAGCGGCTTGCCGCCGGCGATGCCGGCGTTGTTGAAGATGACGTCGAGCTTGCCGAAGACGTCGACCGCGCGCTGCACGGCGGCCTCGACGTCGGCGTACACCGACACGTCGGCCTGGGCCGCCGCGACGGAGCCGGGGTGGCCGTCGGCCTCGATCTCGGCGACGACCTTCTCCGCGCGCTCCAGGTCGATGTCGACCACGAGGACCTTGGCGCCCTCGCGGACGAACTTCTGCACCGTCGCGTGGCCGATGCCGCTGGCCCCGCCGGTGATGAGGGCGACCTTGCCTTCCAGACGCATGGGTACTGCCTTCCTGGTGTCGTTCAGGGGTGGTGGCGGTGGATGGGGAGGGGGCAGGCCGATCCGGCCCGCCCCCGCGCCTCGCGTCAGCCGGTGGCTTCGATGTCGCCGGCGTTCTCCCGGGTGACGAGGGTGACCTCGGTCTCGACGAAGTTCTCCTCGGGCAGCTCGCCGGTCTCGGCGTAGGTCTCCATGTACTCGATCACCTGGTCGAGCACCGCGGGCCAGTCCTGCACGACGGTCGCGTAGAACGGCCCGTCCTTCTGGATCTCGGCCAGCGCGATGCCGACCGCGTCCACGCCGGTCACGTAGATGTCGTCGCGCCCGGCCTCGTTGATCGCCTGGGTGGCGCCGACCGCGGCGTGGTCCCAGCCGACCCAGACCCCGTCGAGCCCGTCGGGGTTGGCCTGCAGGTAGTCGGTGACGAACCGCAGTGCCTCCTCCTGCGAGGTACCCGGGCTCAGCACCTGGCGGATCTCGCCGCCGGCGATGTTGGCGCCGCCCTCGGTGAGCAGCTCCTCGGCCATCCGGCTGCGGGTGCTGATCCCCACGTGCGGGTCGTGGCCGATGACCATCACGTCCTTGCCCTCGAGGCCGCCCATGGCCTCCTCGAGCGCGCCGACGGTGAGCTCGGCGATCTGCTGCTGGTCGGTGGTGACGTCGACGACGAAGTCGTCGTTGGGCTCGACGCCGCCGTCGATGGAGAAGATCGGGATGTCGTTGTTCTCCGCGGCGTTGACCAGCGGCGCGATCTGGCGGGGGTCGGGGAACCCGGCGAGGATCGCGTCCACGCCCTGCGTCACCGCCGACTGGACGTCGGTGTTGATCTTGTCGTAGTCGAAGTCGCTGGTGTAGAGGTCGACGTCCCAGCCGAGCGCTTCGCCGCGCTCCACGAAGGTGTCCATCGTCGACTTGCCGACCGGGGTGCCGTAGCCGGCGGTGAACGCCGCCACCCGGAAGCTGTCCTCACCACCGCCACCGCCGCCGCCCGATTCCGAGCACCCGCTGAGGGCGAGGCCCGAGGCGAGCCCCAGGCCGATCACCGTCGAGAACCGTCTGCGCATCATCTACTCCTTTGTCGATTGCACGCACGTGCTGGAGCCGAGTGGCGGGACGCCGCTCAGCGGGGGGGACCGGAGGGGAGCTACCGCTCGCGGGACTTGAGGGAGGAGAGCGTCACGGCGGCGATGATGATCAACCCGGTGAGGACCTGCTGGAAGTAGGTGCTCACACCGACGATGTTGAGCCCGTTGCTCATCACGCCGATGATCCCGACGCCCACCAGGGTGCCGCCGACGTTCGCGGCACCGGACCGCAGGATCGTCATGCCGAGGAAGACGGCCGCGACGGCGAGCAGCATGTAGTTGTTCGCGCTCGTCGCGCTGGCGCTGCTCAGCCGGCTGACCAGGATGATCCCGCCGATCGCCGAGACGAACCCCGCGGCGGTGAAGGCGAGGAACCGTGCGATCGACACGTTCACCCCCGACAGCCGCGCCACCTCCGCGCTGCCGCCCACGGCGTGCCACCGCCGGCCGACGGTCGTGAAGCGCAGCAGTGCCCAGACGATCAGGGCGACGGCCACCGCGAAGAAGATCGGCATCGGGATGCCCAGCGGCCTGCTCTGCCCGATCCAGAAGAAGCCCTCGGGCATCCCGTAGAGCGTGGTGCCGTCGGTGACGATGAAGGCCAGCCCGCCCACCGAGGTCAGCGTCGCCAGGGTGGCGACGAAGGGCGACAGCTTCATGTAGGCCACGAGGAAGCCGTTGACCATGCCGACGAGCGTGCCGGCGCCGAGGCCGGCGATGATCGCCAGCGGGATCGGGACACCCGCCACCAGGAGCGCCGCGGTGGTCGCTCCCGACAGCGTCGCGGTCACGCCCACCGAGAGGTCGAAGGCGCCCACGACCATCACCATCGTCTGGGCCGACGCGATGATCGCCAGGATGGCGATCTGCTCCAGGATGTTCCGGACGTTGCCGAAGCTCAGGAACGCACCGGGGCGCAGCACGCCGAACAGGACGATCAGCGCGACCAGGGCGAGGAGCGTGCCGCCCTGCCACAGCAGCTGCTTGACCGGGGCCCGGTCGCTCGGCGTCTTCGCCGGTGCCGTCGCCGGCGGCGCGTCGGTCGTGGCCATGTCAGGCCGTCCTTCCGTAGCAGTAGGAGAGCAGGGTCTCTTCGTCGGCGTCCGCGGCCGGGACCTCGCCCGAGATGCGGCCCTCGTGCATGATCACGATCCGGTCGGACAGGCCGATGAGCTCGGGCAGCTCGGAGCTCACCGCGATGACCGTCGTGCCGCCGGCCGCGAGCCGGCGGATCAGCCGGTAGATCTCCGCCTTCGTGCCGACGTCGATGCCGCGGGTCGGCTCGTCCATCAGCAGGATCTTCGGCCGGCGGGCGAGCATCTTGCCCAGCACGACCTTCTGCTGGTTGCCCCCCGACAGGTTGCCGACCTCCTGGCGCGGCCCGCGGGCCTTGATCTGCAGGTCGCTGAGCGCCGACTGGGCCAGCTGCGCGATGGCCCGGTTGGACACCCACCCGGCCCGGCTGACCGCCGGCAGGTTGGCGACGGCGATGTTGTTCTGGATGGAGTCGCCCAGGATCACGCCCTGGCTCCGCCGCTCCTCGGGCACCAGCGCGATCCCGGCGTCGAGCGCGCGGCCCACCCCGAAGTGCGCCGGCAGGGTGGCGTCGGAGATGGTGATCGAGCCGGACACCCGCTTCTGCGCCCCGGCCAGCAGGCGGAGCACCTCACTGCGGCCGGCGCCGGCCAGCCCGCCGATGCCGAGCACCTCCCCGGCGTGCACGCGGAACGAGACGTCGTGCACCCGGCGCCCGGTGAGCCCCTCGACGGTCAGCACGACCTCGCTGGTGGCGGTGTCCCGGGCCGGGAACATCTCCCCCTGCGGGCGACCGACCATCGTGGAGATGACCTCGTCGATGTCCGTCTCGGCGATCGACCGGGTCACGATGGTCTCGCCGTTGCGCATGATGGTCAGCCGGTCGCACAGCTCGAACACCTCGTCGAGCCGGTGCGACACGTAGACGATCGCGACGCCCTCGTCGCGCAACCGGCGCAGCACGGCGAACAGGTCGTTGATCTCGGTGTCGGTCAGCGACGCGGTCGGCTCGTCCAGGATGAGCACCCGGGCGTCGGTGGCCAGGGCCCGGGCGACGGCGACCATCGTCTGCTGCACCGGTGACAGGTCCCCGGCCAGCCGGCGCAGCGGGATGTCCTGGTTGAGCCGGCTGAGCTGCTCCCCGGCGCGCTGGTGCAGCCGCCGCCAGCTGACCAGCCCACCACTGCTGGGCGTCCCCTCCCCCAGCAGGATGTTCTCCGCGACGCTGATCGTGGGGACGATCGACAGCTCCTGGTAGAGCGCGACGACGCCGCTGCCGTGCGCTTCGCGGACGTTGGCGAAGTGCACCGCCTCGCCGTCCCGCCGGATCTCGCCGGCGTCGGGCTCGAGCAGGCCGGTGACGACCTTGATCAGGGTCGACTTGCCCGCGCCGTTCTCCCCGAGCAGGGCGTGGATCTCCCCCGGCTGCACCGACAGCCGGGCACCGTCGAGGGCGAAGACGCCGTCGAAGTGCTTGCTGATGCCGACCGCCTCGAGCGCCGGCGTGCCCTCGACCACGGGCGTCCGCAGGGTGCTGGTCACCGCTGGGTCCCTGGGTCATGGACGTCCAGGTCGTGGTGGTCGAGGTCGTTGCACCGGATGAGCACCTTCGGGTGCTCGCCGGACAGGTGCGCGGCGAAGGCCTCGATGGCCTGGTCGAACGGGAACCAGGTGGCGGTCAGCGCATCGAGGTCCAGCAGCGGCAGCAGCTGCACCGCCCGCGGGAAGGCGTAGGGCGAGACGAAGACACCGGTGAGGGTCAGCTCCTTGAGGTACAGGAAGTCCGACAGGTTCAGCGGCATCTCGAACTCGGCGGGGTACATCGCGCCGTAGACGACGGTGCCGCCCTTGGCCGCGAGGTCCAGCAGCCCGCGCACCGCCCGGGGCGAGCCCGACGCGTCGATCACCACGTCGTACCCGCGGCCGCCGGTGATCTCGGACGCCCGGGCCGCCTGGTCCTCGCCGACCGGGTCGATCACGTGCTCGGCGCCGGTGGCCAGCGCCATCTCCCGGCGGTCGGCGATCGGCTCGATCAGCGTGAGCGACGTGGCCCCGTGCAGCCGCAGCACCTGGAGCGCGAGCTGCCCGATCGGGCCGCCGCCGCAGACCGCGACCCGGTCCCCGACCCGCAGCCGGGCCTTGTCGGCCATCCGGACGGCGACGGACACCGGCTCCAGCAGGCACCCGTGCCGCAGGCTGACCGAGTCCGGCAGCCGGTAGGCCTGCGACTCGTGCCAGGTGACCGTCTCGGCCATGCCCGGGCGGTTGTAGTCCTGGATGTTCTCGCAGAACTGCTGCCGCCCGTCCCGGCACGGGCCGCAGCTGCCGCAGAACCGCAGGAAGTTGCCGGCGACCCGGTCGCCCACCCGGATCCCGGTGCGGACGCCGTCCCCCACCGCCTCCACGACACCCGAGAGCTCGTGCCCGAGGCCGATCGGCACCTCGGTGCCGAAGAACCCCTCCGCCAGGTGCGGGTCCGAACCGCAGATCGCCGCGTAGGCGACCCGGATCCGGACGTCCTCGGGGCCGAGCGGCTGGTCGGGCAGGTCGACGATGCCGATCCTGCCGCGGGCCGACTCGTCCGGGTCGCGCAGACTGCCGATCTTGGTGACCGCGACTGTTCTCATCCGTCTCTCCGTTGAGCTGATCGAGAATGGGGGAAGGGGTCAGTGGGAGGTGGGCCAGGACGGCTGCGCGATCACCCGGCGGGTGGCCGCGACCGTCGCCGCGAGGCCGTAGCCGTGCTTGTCGCGCAGCTCCTCGTCGTCGCCGAAGCCGGCGTAGACCTGCGGGATGCCGAGCCGCTCGAACCCGGTGAGGTGGATGCCGCGGTCGGCGACGACGTCGGCGATGCGGCTCGCCAGCCCGCCGTAGGCCAGGTGGTCCTCGACCACCACGAACCGGCCGCCGGTCTCCTCCGCGCACTGGGCGATGAGCTCGGCGTCGATGGGCTTGAGGGTGAACATGTCGACCACCCGCACCGAGCGGCCGTCGACGGCGAGCTCCTCGGCGGCCTGCAGGGCCTGGGCCACCGTCGTCCCGTGGGTGAAGATCGTGGCGTCGGTGCCGTCCCGGGCGACGATGCCCTTGCCGATCCGGACGTCGTGCTGGCCCTCCTCGTACAGGACCTTGTCCTTCTTGCCGACGGCGAGCCGGATGTACAGGGGGCCCGGCATGGTCATCGACTGGCGCAGCACCTCACCGACCATCATCGGGTCGCCGATCGAGGTGACGGTCATGTTGGTGAGGGCGCACATCAGCGCGAGGTCCTCGACCGCGTAGTGCGTGGAGCCGCCGTTGCCGACCAGCCCGCCGTGCGTCCCGATGATCTTGACCGGCAGGTTGGGGTAGCAGACGTCGGTGCGGATCTGCTCCAGCGCCCGCATGCTCAGGAAGGGCAGCATGCCGGAGACGACCGGGATGTTGCCGTCGTAGGCCAGGCCGGCGGCGATGCCGACGCAGACCTGCTCCGCGAGGCCGACGTCGATGAAGCGGTCCGGGAACGTGTCCTGGAACTCCACCAGCGTCGCGCCGATGTCGGGGGTCAGCACCCAGAGGTTGTCGTGGGTCTTCCCGAGCTCCGCGAGGGTGGACCCGATCACCGACCGGGCCGACAGCATCTCGCCGAACGTGAACGTGACCGGCATCAGACCGACTCCTTCTCTCGGGAGGCCGCGAGGGCCGCCAGTGCTCGCTGGAGGTCCTCGGCACCGAGCGACCCCGCGTGCCAGGCGAGGTTGCGCTCCATGAAGTCGACGCCCTTGCCCTTGACCGTCTCGCAGATGACCACCGTGGGGTGGTCACTGTCGGGCGCCGGCAGCTCGTCGATGGCCCGGACCAGGGAGGCCATGTCGTGGCCGTCGATCTCGACGACGTTCCAGCCGAAGGCCCGCCACTTGTCCGGGTAGGGCTCGAAGGCGATCCGCTCCTCCGCGTGGCTGGTCATCAGCTGGCGGTTGCGGTCGATGAAGGCCACCAGGTTGCCGAGCTTGTTGCTGCGGGCGGCCATCGCGGCCTCCCAGACCGAGCCCTCACCGGTCTCCCCATCGCCGAGCAGGCAGACCACCCGGTGCTCCTCGCCGCGGTTCCGGCCGGACAGCGCCATGCCCACCGCGAGCGGGAGGCCGTGCCCCAGAGAGCCGGTGGAGGCCTCGACCCCCGGCAGCTGCACCTTGCACGGGTGCATGCCGTAGGCGCTGTCGAGCTTGCCGTAGGTCTCGACGATCCCGTCGTAGGAGAAGAACCCGCGCATCGACATCGCGATGTACATGCAGACCGCGGCGTGGCCCTTGCTCAGCAGGAACCGGTCGCGCCGGGGGTTGCTGATGTCGTCCGGGTCGACCCGCAGGCCGTAGTGGAACAGCGCGGTGAAGATGTCCGCCGCCGAGAGGTCGCCACCGATGTGGACTGCGCCCTCGTACGTACCGCACAGGTGGAGCAGCTTGGACCGCAGCTCGAAGGCCCGGTCCTCCAGCTCCGGCACGGAGGGCCGCTCGGCCTCCAGCCAGGCCATGTCGTCTCTCATCCTCGGAACCCCTCGTCGATGACCGTCAGATGCGGTGGATCGAGGCCGCTGCGCACGAGCTGTCCAGCGCTCGGGCGGGCCTCGATGTTGAGTGACCTGCGTCACATTAACAGTGATTGGTTCACATGTGAACACTGTGGTCGGGACCACATTAACCAGCTAGGGTTCACATGTAAACACCTGGTCCCACGCTTCGCGGGACACCGCGGCCGGCGCCCTCCCGGGCCCGGCCCGGTGCCTCCGTCCGGGCGCCCGACCAGCAACGGAACACACAGAGAGGTGGCGATCCGCATGACGGGTACGACGAGCACCACGGCTCCGGTGACGACGGGGCTCTACATCGGCGGGCAGGAGCGGAGCACGGACGACGTGCTCGACGTGGTCGACCCCGCCCGGCCGGGCGTCGTCGTCGGCCACGCGGCCGCGGCGTCGAGGGAGGACGTGGCCGACGCCGTCGCGGCGGCGAAGGCGGCCTACCCGGCCTGGTCGGCGCTGCCGGCCACGGAGCGCGCGGCCCAGATGGCCGCCGCCATCGAGGGGATCGCCGACGAGCGTGACGAGGACGCCCGGGTGCTCTCGCTGGAGAACGGCAAGATCGTGCACGAGGCCTGGGTCGACGCGCTGGTCTTCGAGATCCGGTGGCAGCTCGCCCTGTCCATCGCCGAGGAGGTGGACGCGACCAAGGTGCTGCCGCCCGCCCCCGGGATCCCGGTGGAGACCACCGTCGCCTACCAGCCGATCGGCGTGGTGACCGTGATCGTCCCGTTCAACTGGCCGATCGCGATCCTCGCGGCATCACTCCCCCACGCACTGCTGGCCGGGAACGCGGTGATCGTCAAGCCGCCGCCCTCCACGCCGCTGGCGACCACCCGCCTGGTGCAGCGCGTCGCCGAGAAGCTGCCCCCGGGCGTGCTCAACGTGGTCACCGGCCGGGACAGCGAGATGTCCGGCCTGATCGACAACCCCGACGTCGCGAAGGTCTGCTTCACCGGCAGCGTCAACGGCGGGAAGAAGATCATGGAGATGGCCTCCCGCAGCCTCACCCGGGTCACCCTGGAGCTGGGCGGCAACGACCCCGCGATCATCCGGGCGGACGCCGTCCTCGACGACGACCACCTGGACCGGCTGTTCGGCGCGGTCTACGACACCACCGGCCAGATCTGCATGAACGCCAAGCGGCTGTACGTGCACCGGTCCCGCATGGACGAGCTGGTCGCCGGGCTGACCGCACGGCTGGAGAAGGTCGTCCTCGGCCACGGTCTGGCCGAGGGCACGACGATGGGCCCGCTGCACCAGCCCGCGCAGAAGGCCTTCGTCACCGAGCTCATCGACGAGGCGAGGTCCGCCGGCGCGACGGTGCTGGAGTTCGGCGAGCTGCCGGGCGGGGAGTACGCCGAGGGCAACTTCCTGCGTCCGGCCGTCGTGGTCGACCCGGACCCGTCCCTGCGGGTCGTCACCGAGGAACAGTTCGGCCCGGTCATCCCGGTCATCCCGTTCGACGACGACGCCGAGGCCGTCCGGCTGGCCAACGACACCTGGGCCGGCCTGTGTGCGTCGGTCTGGACCGCCGACAGCGACACCGCCAACCAGCTCGGGTCGCAGCTGGAGTGCGGGTACGTCTGGGTCAACGACCACGGTGCGGCGCGGCTGGACCTGCGGGCCCCGTTCGGCGGCATGAAGGACTCGGGCATGGGGCGCGAGCAGGGCATCGAGGGCGTCCGCGCGTTCCAGGACACCCGCTCCATCGCCCACGCGGCGAACGCGACAGAGCAGGCCGGAGCCGCGCACTGACGCACGGTGGGGGGGGGGGGGGGGGGGGGGGGGGGGGGGGGGGGGGGGGGGGGGGGGGGGGGGGGGGGGGGGGGGGGGGGGGGGGGGGCGGGCCGGGGGGCGGGGGGGTGCG
>NZ_JBJHAQ010000023.1:0-65495 GCF_054051115.1 Modestobacter sp. SYSU DS0904
CCCCCCCCCCCCCCCCCGCCCCCCCCCCCCCCCCCCCCCCCCCCCCCCCCGCCCCCCCCGCCCCCCCCCCCCCCCCCCCCCCCCCCCCCCCCCCCCCCCCCCCCCCCCCCCCCCCCCCCCCCCCCCCCCCCCCCCCCCCCCCCCCCCCCCCCCCCCCCCCCCCCCCCCCCCCCCCCGGCCCGTTCGGCGTCCCCGCCCCGGTCGCGGTGCGACGGGCGGACGGCGACGATGATGTTGAGCACTGCAGCATCCCCCGTCGCCAGTGAGGTCCCCATGCGCCTGCCCATCACCCCCGCCGAGATCGCACCCCGCATCGCGACCGGCGCGTTCATCCTCAACTCCGGCCTGGGCAAGCGCAGCGTCGACGGCGACACCGCCGCCGGGCTGCACGGTTTCGCCGCCGGCGCCTACCCGTTCCTCAAGGGCGTCCAGCCGGCCACCTTCGCCAAGGCGCTGTCCACGACCGAGGTCGTCCTCGGCGTCGCGCTGCTCACCCCGTTCGTCCCGACCGCCGTCGCCGGTGCCGCGCTGACCGGCTTCTCCGGTGGCCTGGTCGGGCTGTACCTGCGCACCCCCGGCATGACCAAGCCCGGCCGCAGCGTCGCCCCCACGCAGGACGGGCTGACGATCGCCAAGGACGTCTGGATGCTCGGCATCGGTCTCGGCCTGCTGACCGAGGCGCTCACCGGCCGGTCCGAGCGGGCCGCGGCGCGGCGCACCGCCCGCCGCACCGCCGGCAGGACCGCGCACCGGGGCAGCCGCCGGGCCGGCCGGAAGGGCGCGAAGCTGGCGGTGGCCGAGAACCGGGCACTGGCCCGGGCCGCCGCCACCGCCGGCGCGGTCAGCGCGCGCGCCCGCGACGCCGTCGCCGCCTAGCTCCGCACTACCCCGGGTCCGAGACCGCCCGGACGAGGTCGGCCAGCACCGCGGCGACCTCGCCCGGGTGGGTCTGCAGCGTCATGTGCGCCGCCCCGGGCAGCTCCACCAGCCGGCCGCGCGGTGCGGCCCCGGCCAGCACCTGCGCCCAGTCGTGCGGGCAGAGCGCGTCGTGGCTGCCCCGCAGGACGACGACGGGCACCGGCACCCGGCGCAGGCGCTGGTCGAGCCGCTCCCCCGACGTCCGCCGCCACACCGCGGTCATCCGGACCGGCCCGGTGGTCACCCACTGCACGAGCAGCAGCGGCACCTGCCACCAGGGCTCGTGGACGGCGGTGCGCACCCACCGTGCGGCGAGCACCCGCAGCCGCCGGGTGCGCGGGTCGGGGGTCGGCCCCAGCAGCAGGACCGCGGCCACCCGGGGGTCCCGCTCGGCCAGCGCGACCACGACGCCGCAACTCTGCGAGTGGCCCACCAGGACGACCCGCCCGGCCGGCAGCCGGTCGGCGAGCTGGCCCGCCAGCACGGGTGCGGGCGGTACCGTTTCCCGCCGGCCCAGGCCGGGCAGGTGCACGACGGCCCCGCCGATGCGGCCGCGCACCCGCGCCGAGGACCGGCAGTCCAGTCCCAGCCCAGGGACCCAGACCACACCGGGCCCCGGAACACCCGGCACGCCCTCGCTGCTCATCCTGATGAGTCCTCGGATGCCCCGGCAGGGGCACCCCGGCGTGGGGTGCCGACCGGCAGCAACAGGGCAGTGGGAGGATGAGTCATCATGACGACATCAGGAGGCAGTGTGACCACCGCAACCCCGTCCACCGGACAGCGACCCCGCGTCGTCATCGTCGGGTCCGGGTTCGGCGGTCTCTTCGCCGCCCAGCGCCTGAAGAAGGCGCCCGTCGACGTCACGCTCATCGGGAAGACCACGCACCACCTCTTCCAGCCGCTGCTCTACCAGGTCGCCACCGGCATCCTCTCCGAGGGCGAGATCGCCCCGCCCACCCGGGAGATCCTGAAGAACCAGGACAACGCCCGGGTGGTGCTCGGTGAGGTCACCGACATCGACCTGACCGCGAAGACCGTCACCTCCACGGTGCTCGGCCGCACCACCGTGCACGGCTACGACGAGCTCATCGTCGCCGCCGGCGCGGGCCAGTCCTACTTCGGCAACGACCAGTTCGCCGAGTTCGCCCCCGGCATGAAGAGCATCGACGACGCGCTGGAGCTGCGCGGCCGCATCTTCGGCGCCTTCGAGCTGGCCGAGCTGGCCACCGACCCGGCCGAGATCGACCGGCTGCTCACCTTCGTGGTCGTGGGCGCCGGCCCGACCGGGGTGGAGATGGCCGGCCAGATCGCCGAGCTCGCCCGCCGCACCCTGCGGCACGACTTCCGCCGGATCGACCCGACCAGCGCGCGGGTCATCCTGGTCGACGCCGCACCGAAGGTGCTGCCCCCGTTCGTCGACAAGCTCAGCCAGAAGGCGCACAAGCAGCTCAACGAGATCGGCGTCGAGGTCCAGCTGGGCGCGATGGTCACCGACGTCGACGCCGACGGCATCGTGGTCAAGGACGGCGACGGCCACGAGCGCCGGATCAACGCGGCCACCAAGATCTGGGCCGCCGGCGTGCAGGCCAGCCCGCTG
Source organism: Modestobacter sp. SYSU DS0904 (assembly GCF_054051115.1). NCBI lineage: Bacteria > Bacillati > Actinomycetota > Actinomycetes > Geodermatophilales > Geodermatophilaceae > Modestobacter > Modestobacter sp. SYSU DS0904. Next base: position 2,519 of record NZ_JBJHAQ010000023.1, read on the forward strand.
GGCAAGATGCTCGGCGACCAGTCCGGCGCCGAGGTCGACCGCGCCGGCCGGATCTCCGTCCAGCCGGACCTGACCCTCCCCGGGCACCCCGAGGTGCACGTGGTCGGCGACATGATGTCGCTCAACCGCCTGCCCGGCGTGGCCCAGGTCGCCATCCAGGGTGGCCGGTTCGCCGCCGAGGCCGTCGCCGCCCGGGTCGCCGGCCGGCCGACCAAGCCGGAGTTCCACTACTTCGACAAGGGCAGCATGGCGACCATCTCGCGCTTCCACGCGGTCGCCGACACCTGGAAGTTCCAGTTCGGCGGCTTCATCGCCTGGGTGCTGTGGCTGGTCGTGCACCTGATGTACCAGGTGGGCTTCAAGAACCGGTTCAGCACCGTCGTCCACTGGGCGGTCAGCTTCCTGGGCCGCGGCCGCTCGCAGCGGGTGGGCACCCAGCAGCAGGTCTACGGCCGGCTGGCGCTGGAGCACCTGGGCCCGGACTTCGAGGTCTCCAAGACCGGCGGCAAGCGCCACACCGGCGAGCCGGTCGACGTCACCGGGCGCGACTCCGCCTGACGCCCGGCACCACCGCCTGAGCCGACGACGGCCCGGTCACCGCAGCTGCGGTGACCGGGCCGTCGCCGTACCGGGGTCAGAAGGGGTAGGCCGGCAGGTCCCCGCGCACGGTCACCCACTGGGTCTCGGTGAACGCCTCGATGTTGGCCTGCGGGCCGCCGTGCCGGGAGCCGGTGCCCGAGGCCCCCACCCCGCCGAAGGGCGCGACCGCCTCGTCGTTCACCGTCTGGTCGTTGATGTGCACCAGCCCCGAGGGGATCCGCTCGGCCAGCTGCAGCCCGGCGTAGACGTCGCGGGTCAGGATGCCGAGGCTCAGCCCGTACTCGGTACCGGCGGCCAGCGCCGCGACCTCCTCGAGCGAGGAGAACGACGTCACCGGGGCGACCGGGCCGAAGATCTCCTCCTGGTACGCCGGGGAGTCGACCGGCACGCCGCCGAGCACGGTGGGGCGGTAGAACAGCCCCTCGTAGGTGCCGCCGGTGCGCACCGTGGCGCCGCTGTCGACGCTCGCGGTGACCAGTCCGTGCACGCGGTCGCGCTGGGTGGCGTCGATCAGCGGGCCGAGCGCCACCTGGTCGCGCCAGGTGTCCCCGACCGGGAGGTTCTCCACCTTGCTGGTCAGGATGGCGGTGTACTCCTCGGCGATCGACTCGTGCACCAGGTGCCGGCTGGTCGCCATGCAGATCTGTCCCTGGTGGGCGAAGGTGCCCCACGCGCCGACCGAGGCGGCCGCGGTCACGTCGACGTCGCCCAGCACGATCAGCGCGGAGTTGCCGCCCAGCTCCAGGTGCGCCCGCTTGAGGTGCTGACCGGCCAGTGCGCCCACCGCCCGGCCGGCCTTCGTCGAGCCGGTGAAGGCGATGACCCGCACCGCCGGGTCGGTGACCAGCGCCTGGCCGACGTCGGCCCCACCGGGCAGCACCTGGAACACCCCGGCCGGCAGGCCCGCCTCCTCGAACACCCGCGCGAAGATCGCGCCGCCGCAGATGGCGGTCCGCGGGTCGGGCTTGAGGACGACGGCGTTGCCCAGCGCGAGCGCGGGGGCGATCGCCCGGATGGCCAGGATGGTCGGCACGTTGAACGGCGCGATCACCCCCACCACCCCGGCGGGCACCCGGCGGGAGAACGACAACCGGGGGGAGCCGCTTCGCAGCAGCTCGCCGTAGGGGTGGCTGGGCAGCGCGGAGGCCTCGTAGCACTCCTGCGCGGTGGTGTGCACCTGGAAGTCGCCGAAGGGCTGGATCGCCCCGGACTCCCGGGCCAGCCACTCCTTGATCTCCGCGGCGTGCTCGGTGAGCAGGTCACCGGCGCGGCGGAGCACCGCGGCGCGCTGCTCGAACGGCAGTGCCGCCCACTCCCGCTGGGCCTGGGCGGCACGCGCACCGGCCTTCTCCACATCGGCGGGGGTGGCCTGGCCGACCTCACCGAGCTCCGCGCCGGTGGCCGGCTCCACGGCGGTGTACGTGCCACCGCTGCCGTCGGTCCACGCCCCCGTCCAGATCTTGCCGCGCCATGCGCCGTTCCCGAGCAGTGCGGTGCCGTCCTCGAGCCGTGCCATGGGAGTCCTCATCTCGTCGTCGAGCGTCTCGGAACGGTTCTGCCACCCGGCACCGGCTCCGTCCATCGCGGTCTTCCGTCCTCCGGAAGCAGCGTGGAGTCGGGGCAGGGACACCGCTCCACCGTAGGACGGCCTCCCGTCTCCGGGTGAGCGCGAGGGCGCGCCCCCTTGCCGCCGGGCCCGTGCTGGTCGACAGTCCCCCGTCATGGACGGCGGGACGGTGCTGCGCGGACGACCCGTCCGGGTCGTGCTGCTGGCCACGCTGTTCCTGGTGGGCGGGGCGTTCTGCCTGGCCGCGGCGGTGCGGCCGATGTCCCCCGCCGCCCCGGTCGCGCTGAACGTGGTGCTGGGCGTCACCGGCCTGCTGATCGGGACGGCGCTGTGGGTCGCCGCCTCCCGGGTGGGCGTGGTCGTGGTGCACGCCGCGCTGGTGCTCCTCGCCGTGGCCACCGGGCTGCTGGCCTGGCGGTCGGCGACCGCCGTCGGGATCGTCGGGCTGGGGCCGATGGTCATCGCCCTGGGGTCCTACGCCGCGCACTTCGCCTCGCTGCGCGCAGCGCGCGTGCAGGTGGTCACCGCGCTGGCGGTGGTGACCACCGGCGCGGTGGCCGCCGCCCCGGGTGGGTTCGTCCTGCCATGGCTGATCACCGGCGTCACCGCACTGGCGCTCACCGAGTCGCAGGCCCAGCTCAGCGGGCGGCTGCGGGCGATCGCCGCCACCGACCCGCTCACCGGCCTGGCCAACCGCCGGGCCTGGCAGGCCGAGGCCACCCGCACGCTGGCGCGGGCGCACCGCACCGGTTCGCCGCTGACCGTCGCGGTGCTCGACCTGGACGGCTTCAAGGAGATCAACGACCGGGACGGCCACGACGCGGGGGACGCGTTGCTGCGCCGGCTCTCGGAGGCCTGGTCCAGCCGGCTCCGGACGTCGGACCTGCTGGGCCGGCACGGCGGCGACGAGTTCGTGCTGTGCCTGCCCGACACCGACCCGGTCGGGGCGGGAGAGATCCTGGAGCGGCTGCGCGACGGCGCGGTGGCCACCTGGTCGGTGGGGACGGCGACCCGGCAGGACGGCGACTCGCTCGGCGCGTTGCTGCGGCGCGCCGACACCGCGCTCTACCTGCAGAAGCGGGCCCGCCGCACGCCCGAGCCCGGCGTTCGCTGAGGCGGCACCGGGTCAGCCGTCGTCGGCCTCCCCGCGCAGCCGCGCCACCCGCTCGCCGGCCCGCTCCGCGATGGCCGCCGCGGTGGCCGCCCGGCGGGCCGCCGCGTCCCGGCGGCGCACGCGGTCGGGGACGGCGCGGCCCGCGGCGACGGCCTCCTGCTCGGCGCGGTGCAGCGCGGCGGTGAGCTCCTCGACCCGCGCGCGCAGCTGCTCCTGCCGGTCGGTGGCCCCGGCCAGTTCCCGCTCGGCGTCCTCGGCGGCCGCGGCCGCGTCCCGGGCGACGGCGGCGGCCTCCTCGGCGTCGCGTTCGGCCTGGGCCAGTTCACGGCGCCGGCGCTCGGCCACCTCCCGCCGGGCTCGTTCCTCGGCCTCCCGCCGGGCTCCTTCCTCGGCCTCCCGCCGATCCTCGGCCCCCCGCCGGTCCTCGGCCTGCCCGAGCGTCCGGGAGCTGCTCGGCGGCCGCGCCGGGGCGGGCCGCGCCGGTCCGGCGACCGCGGCAGAGAGATCCACCGGCCCCAGGCCGGTGTAGGACAGCGCCGTGGTCAGCCGGCCGCCCCGCAGCGCGGCGCCGGCGTCCGCGTCGGCGATCGCCGCCCGCAGGGTCGCCTCGACCTGCTCGGCGACGGCGCTGCTGACGTCGTGCCCCTCCCGGTGCGCGATGCCCCGCGCCTGCCGGGCCAGCGCCGCCACCACCTGGTTCCGCCGGCGCCCCAGCTCGCGCAGCTGGTCGCCGGCGAGGTCCGCCTGGGCCGAACGCAGCAGCTCACCGAGCTCGACCAGCTGGTCGACCTCGTCGGGTGCGCGGCGGGCCAGCAGGTTGCAGACCCAGGCCGCGGTGGTCGGCTTGGGCAGCGCGGCGACGTCCTTGGCCAGCTGCCTGTCCCCGGCGGCGCGGGCCTGGTCCCGGGCCGCGGTGCGGGCGGCGACGAACTCCCCGGGCGGCACGCCGTAGAGCTCGTCGGCGACGTCGGCGAGGTCCACGGCGGCCATGGTGCCCGCTCGGTGACGGGGGCAGACTCCGCCTGTGCCCGCCGCGCTGCGCCTGCTCCAGGTCCCGTACGACTCGGGGCGGTACGACGCCCGGATGGGTGCCGGCCCCGGCGTGCTCTCCGGCGCGGGCGCCGCCGAGCGGCTGCGGGTCCGCGGGCACGCCGTCCGGGAGGAGGTCGTCCATCCCGGGTCGGAGTGGCGGGCCGAGCTGCGGACGGGCTTCGAGCTGCAGCGCGCGGTGGCCGTGCGGGCGGCGGAGGCCCGTGCCGCCGGCGAACACCCGGTGGTGCTGTCCGGGAACTGCAGCGCGACCATCGGCGCCCTCGCCGCGCTGACCGGCGGCGGCGAACGGGTCGGCCTCGTGTGGCTCGACGCGCACGGGGACCTCAACACCCCCGACGTCGACCCGCGCGGGTTCCTCGACGGGCAGGGGCTGGCGATGGCCCTGGGCCGGTGCTGGACGGCGGCGACGGCGACCGTGCCGGGGTTCGCCCCGCTCGCGGCGGACCGGGTCGTGCTGATCGGCGCGCGGGACCTGGACCCGGCCGAGACCGATGCGCTGCGCCGGTCGGGGCCGCGGTGGCTGCCACCCCGGGACGCGCGGGACGCCCGGGTCACCGGAGCCGCCCTGGTCGACCTGGCCGACCGGGTCGACGTCGTTCACCTGCACGTCGACCTGGACGTGCACGACCCCTCCATCGCACCGGCCAACGGCTTCGCGGCGCCCGACGGGCTCACCGCCGCCGAGGTGCAGCGAGTGGTCGGGCAGACCGCCGAGCGGGTGCGGATCGGATCGGCGACCCTGGCCGCCTACGACCCCGCCCACGACCCCGCGGGCAGGATGCGCGAGACCGCTCTGGAGCTGCTGACCGTGGTGGCCGGCCTCCTCCGCTGAGCGGTCAGGGGCGGCGCCAGGTGTCGGACTCCAGGTGCGAGCCGGCCATCGGGCCCATCTGCATCATCCCGCCGTCGACCGCCCAGGAGGCGCCGGTGACGTAGCCGGCCGCCGGCGAGGCGAGGAAGGCGACGGTGGCGGCGACCTCCCGGGCGTCCCCGGGGCGCGGCACCGGGATGCCGGGGCGGTGCTTGCCGGGCGCCGTCGGGTCCTCGTCCTCCTGCCCGGTCATCGGGGTGGCGATCTCCCCGGGGGCGACGGCGTTGACCGTGATGCCGTGCTCGCCGAGCTCCAGCGCGGCGACCCTGGTGAGCAGGCCCAGGCCGCCCTTGGCCGCGCAGTAGGCGGCCGCGCCCACCCGCGGGAGGTGCTCGTGCACGCTGGTGATGTTGACGATCCGGCCCCCGCGGCCGGCGTCGACCATCCGTCGGGCCGCCCGCTGCAGGCAGAGGAAGGCGCCGTCCAGGTCGGTGGCGAGCACCGTGCGCCAGGTGTCGTAGTCGGTGTCCAGGATGGTCGACATGTGACCGGTGCCGGCGTCGTTGACCAGCACGTCCAGCCCGCCGAGGGCGTCGGCCAGCTCGTCGACGACGCCCGCGGCGTCCGGCAGCCGGGTCAGGTCCAGGTGCCGCACCTCGGCCCGCCGGCCGGTGCGCCGCACCTGCTCGGCGGTCTCCTCGCCCGCGGCCCGATCTTGGTACCAGGTGATCCCGACGTCGTGGCCGGACTCGGCGAGGGCGACGGCGACCGCCCGGCCGATGCCCGACTCCGACCCGGTGACGACGGCGACGCGGTGCTGCCCACCGCCCGGCTGCTCGCTGTTCTCGGTCATGCGCGCCCGCTACCCCTGCACACCCGCCGGGATGCGGCGCCCCGGCAGCGCACCTGACCGAGTCGCCGGGCACACCAGCGGGTGACGCCCCTGTCCGTCACGGGGATCGGCCCGCGGCAGCTGACCCACCCGGCCACCGGGGAACGGACGCCGACGACCGCCGGGGGCGCCGTCGACGGGGTTCCGGCACGTGCTGGTCGGCGGGACGCCGGTGGTCCGCGACGGGGAGCTGCAGACCGGGGCGCTGCCCGGCCGACCGGTGCGCTCGGGCGACCGCTGACCGTCCCGGGTCCATGTCGGTCTCGTGACCTCTGACGCGTGGGGTGATGCGGCCGTCCGGCCCGGGTAGGCGGTGCACATGAACGCCGTCCGCCCGCTGCTGTTCGTCCTCGCGGTCCTGGTCGGTGCGACCGGGTGCGTCGCCGTCGACACCCGCCCCGCCGGTGGGGGCTCGGCGCCCCCGCCCCAGTCCGCCCCGGCCGGCGACTCCTCCGCCCCGGCGGAGGAGCGGATCGCGCGCGCGGTGTTCGACCGGGTGAACGCCGAGCGGGAGGCCCGCGGGCTGGAGCCCGTGGCCTGGAACGACACGCTGGCCGACGTGGCCGAGCAGTGGAGCACGGAGATGGCCGAGAGCGGCGACTTCGAGCACCAGGACGTCGGCGAGGTGCTGCAGGGCGACGAGCTGTCCGGCTTCGTCTCGGTCGGGGAGAACATCTTCCAGTCCACCGGTCCGGTGCCGGCCGGCGCGATCCACGCCGGGTGGATGCGGTCGGACGACCACCGGGTCAACGTGCTCAACCCGGGCTGGAACCGGCTCGGCGTGGGGGTGCACTGCGGGCCGGACGGCGGGGTCTGGGCCACCCAGTGGTTCGGCCAGACGGCGGACGCCGACCGCCCCGCCGTCGCCTCGACCACCCCACCGGTCGAGCCGATCGCCCGTCCGGAGGAGGACGGGCCGACCTGCTGAGCCCGGGATCGCCTGACGTGAGCCCGGGATTGCCGGGCGCGCCCACCCGGGTAGCCGGTCGGGGATGACCTCCCTCGAACGTCTCCCCCGCGTCCGGCAGGCGCTGGCGCGGGCCCGGCGGCGGTACCACCGCACCCGGGACGCGCTGCCGGCCCCGGTGCTGCGGTTCGGCCGGTGGGTGCGCGGCCCGGAGTTCTTCACCGTCGCCGCCAGCCTGGCCTTCTACGCGATGATCTCGATCCCGCCGATGGTGCTGATCGCCTTCTGGATCGCCGGCGCCTTCGTCGACGAGTCGGCCCTGGAGGGGCTGGGCAGCCAGGTGGACGGGCAGACGCCGGACCAGTTGCCGGTGGGTGAGGTGCTCCGCGCGCTGATCGACATCGCCGCCCGGGCCGGCCCGCTCGCCGTGGTCTCCGCCGCCTGGCCGGCGACCGCATACGGTGCGGCGCTGGCCCGGGCCTTCACCCAGGTGGCCCCGGAGTCCGAGCGGCAGATCCGGGGCTGGCGGGGGCGGCTGCTGGCGCTGGTGCTCATCGCGGTGCTGCCGCTGGTGGTGTTCTCCGCCCTCGCCGCGCTGTACGTCGTCCCGCGGCTGTTCGGCACCGGCTGGGCGCTCACCGCGCTGCTCGGGCTGGGCGCGTTCGCGGTGCTGGCCCTGGTGATCGCCCTGGTCTACGCGCTCTTCCAGCTCCGGGACACCCGGTGGCAGGACGTGGCCGTCGGGGCGCTGATCGCGGCCGGGCTGGTCGCCCTCACCACCGCCGGCTACCTGGTGTACCTGCAGTTCTTCGCCGACTTCTCCGACCGGTACGGCACCAGCTCGCTGGCCACCGCGGTGCTGCTCGGGCTGTGGCTGCTGCTCGGCAACGCGGTGCTGCTGGTCGGGTACCGGCTGATGCTGCGCCGGGCCATCCGCCGGCAGGAGAGGCGCCGCTGAGCGGCGGGACCGACGACCGGATCAGTCGTCGACCGGGCTGCCCACGAGGGCGTCGACGGCAATGTCGTCCTCCTCCACGATCCGGGCGGTGGCGTCGGCGCGGCTGACGTCGCTGAGCACCCCGTTGGGCGTGCTCAACAGGCGGGTCATGTCCTCGGCCGGGCCGATGGCCAGCAGCGAGTACGGGCTGCTGATCCGCTCGCCGTCGACCAGCACCCCGTCGGCGGTGTCGACCAGGGCCGTGGAGACCACCACCCGGACGCCGTTGAGCTGGATCGCCTCGGCGCCGGCGCCGCGCATCTCCTGCACCGCCTCCAGCAGCAGGGCGGCGTCGATCTCCTCCTCGGGGTCGATGATCGACAACCGGATGCCGGGGCCGCGGACCGGGACGGCTCCGGTCAGGACGGCGATCGCCTCGGCCCGCTCGCGGGCCTGCTCGAGGGCGCTGTCGGACTCCGACCGGTCGTCGGTCAGGTCGTCCAGCGTGCGGCGGCTCTCGGCGAGCTGCTGGCGCAGCAGCTCCTCGTTGGCGTCGATGTCGTTGAGGATGGTGACCAGTTCCTCCTCGGTGGCCGTGCTGAGCGGGTCGTCGGTGTTGCTGAGCCGGATCTGGATGGTCATGCCCAGCCCGAGCACCAGCGCGAGGACCCCGCTCACCGCCGACAGCACGAGCCGGCGCCGCCCCCGCCGCGGTGCCGCAGCCGAGCTGCCTCCGCTCCCGCCCGGGCGACCGGTCGTCGACCCGTCGGGTGGGGCCTCCCCGGCCGGGGGCTGCCCGGCTGAGGGCTCGTCGGTGGAGGGCTGCTCGGTGGCGGGATGCTCGAGCGCGGGGTCGACCCGGACCGCGCCGGCCTCCTCGGCGGGCGCGGTGTGCTGGGGACCGGTGTCGTGGGACGGTCCGCTCCGCTCGCCGGCGCTCATCGACGGCCAGCCTAGGCGGCCGGCGGCGCGTCCCGCCGGTGGCGCGAGCGGGCGCTTGTCCCCGTTCCCGGCGGCGGATAGCCTCCTCACGTGGCTGGGCAGCTGATTCCGTGCGGGCTCGCCGGCGACTGATCCTCGCGCCGGCGGGTCCGTGGACACACCCTCGAGGTCGCTCCCCCCGCTGACCAGGGCCGTTCCGGCCCGGAGGCATCCATGTCCACGCACCCCAGCCCGCCCACCAGCTACCGCGCCGCCACCACGGACGCCGCCAGGTTGCGGGTCACCGTCACCGACGCCGTCGCCCTGCAACGCGTCCTCACGATGCTGACCGGGCGGAACCACATCTTCACCCGCCTGGAGGCGGAAGAGGCCGGCGGCGGCCGGTGGACGGTCAGCCTGGACCTGCTGGCGTCGCCGCAGGAGGTCGACCTGGTGACCGCCCGGCTGCACCGGATCCCCAGCGTGCTGACCGTCGCCGCCTCCTCCGTGGGCCACCCCGTCGAGCTGCTCGTCGGCGCCGCCCACGCGGGCTGACCCGCAACGCCCCACCCCTCCCGAGCTCCGCGGCGTCTTGCTGCCGGTGGACCGGCTCCCGGGCGTACCGGGACCGCGCCCGGGTACGCCCGGGAGACCGCGACCCCGGCACGGGGCGACCTCGACGAAGGGAGATGGCAGCGTGGCTCAGCAGGTGACCCAGGACGAGGTGCTGCGGCATCTGGGCGACGTCGACTACCCCGCCGGCAAGGACGACCTGGTGGCCGCCGCCCAGCAGAAGGGCGCCACCGAGGAGGTACTGCGGGCGATCCGGGCGATCCCGCCGGTCGACTACCGCAACGAGGGCGAGGTCGTGTCGTCGCTGCGGGTGGACGAGGGCCCCGGCCCGGTGCCCGGGCAGGCCGCCGAGCAGGCCCGCTACGACAGCAAGCCGGGCATCGCGCAGCCATCCCGCGACCCGCAGCAGGACCGGGTGACCGGAGAGGCCCGCACGACCGAGTAGGACAGGCCGGACCCACAGGGCCGAACGGACTGCTACGTAGCGGTCCGGGCGGCCCTGTCGGCTACCCGGGTGCTCGTCGGCTACCCGCAACGCTGGCTCACGCGCGGCGCCCGCTCAGGTGCCGTGCCCCGCTCAGGTGCCGCGGGGTGCCAGCTCGTAGACCGGTCCGAGCTCGGTCCGGCTCGGGTCGGGGGTCTCGTGCACCAGGCTGGGCTCGCTGTTCATCAGCCGGTGCAGCACCGCGCGGGTCTCCTCCGCATCGAGGTCGGCCCGTCTGGCGATGTCCTGCAGATGCGGCGCCGAGTTGGTGTCCTCCAGCTCGGCCACCGCCTGGTACACCGTGGCGTCGTTCCCGGACAGGTCCTCCACGCGCATGGACGTCCTCCTCGAGGTTGCTGCCTGAACGCCTCGGCCGTACCCGGTTGCCGCGCCGGGAACCGGGTCGGTTGGGCGCTCACGCCACCGGGCTGACGCGCGCAGCAGGCTGCGGCTGAGCCGCCGTCCGCGATCAGCGGACCGTCGCCCGCCAGGTACCGGGTTCGGTGGAGACCGAGCTGAAGCCGGTACCGGGCAGAGATGGCTCCCACAATGGGAACCGCCCCGGCCCTCTGACGAGGGCCGGGGCGGCGACGAGAGCCGGGCGGCTCGAGCTACTGGGCGAGGTCCCGCGGGTCGCTGGCCCTGACACGAGACGTCACCGCAGGCCGCAGTGACGTTCCCGGCCCGCTCGCCGGGACATCCCGCGAGATTCCGCAGGACATCCGGCGAGCGTCGTCATCAGCTGCAGCCGCTGGTGGAGCCGCAGCCCTCGCAGACGTAGCAGCTGCCGGCGGGGCGCATCTTCGTGCCGCAGGTCATGCACAGCGGTGCGTCGGTCGCAGTGCCGGTGACCAGCTCCAGCAGCTCGGCCGAGGAGTGGGCCTCCTTGATCGCCTGCTTCGGCGACTCCTTGACGACCTGCTCCGTCTCGGCCTTCGCCGGGGCCTCGGTGGGCACCGAACCGCGCATCGCCTCGACGTCGACCTCGTCCTCCTCGGCCACCTGCGGGGTGGCGGCGGAGGTGTCGTAGCCGGCGACCTGGGCAGCCCGCTCCTCGGCGCTGAAGATGCCGAGGTTCGACCGCTTGTCCACCGGCAGGTGGTCCAGCGCCAGGCGACGGAAGATGTAGTCCATCACCGACTGGGCGATGCGGATGTCCGGGTCGTCGGTCATGCCGGCCGGCTCGAAGCGCATGTTGGTGAACTTCTGGATGTAGGTCTCCAGCGGCACACCGTGCTGCAGCGCGATCGAGATGCCGATCGAGAAGGCGTCCATCACCCCGGCCAGGGTCGAGCCCTGCTTGCCGAGCTTCAGGAAGACCTCACCGAGGCTGCCGTCCTCGTACATGCCCGCGGTCATGTAGCCCTCGGCGCCGGCGACGCTGAACGACGTCGTCATGCTGGTGCGCTTCTTCGGCAGCCGCTTGCGCACCGGGTGCGCCAGCGCGGTGGCGGCGGGCGCGGTCTCCGCGACCGCGACCTCGGCCTTGGTGCCGTCGTTCTTGCCCTTGCCACCGGACAGCGGCTGGCCGACCTTGCAGTTGTCGCGGTAGATGGCCAGCGCCTTGATGCCCATCTTCCAGCCCTGGAAGTAGATGTCCGCGACCTCTTCGATGGTCGCCGACTCGGGCATGTTGACCGTCTTGCTGATCGCGCCGGAGATGAACGGCTGCACCGCGGCCATCATCCGGACGTGGCCCATCGGGGAGATGGCACGCTCGCCCATCGCGCAGTCGAAGACCTCGTAGTGCTCCGGCCGCAGGCTCGGGGCGTCGACGACGTGGCCGTGCTCGGCGATGTACTCGACGATCGCCTCGACCTGCTCCTCCTGGTAGCCCAGGCTCTTCAGCGCCCGCGGCACCGTCTGGTTGACGATCTGCATGGAGCCGCCGCCGACCAGCTTCTTGAACTTGACCAGCGAGAAGTCCGGCTCGATGCCGGTCGTGTCGCAGTCCATCATGAAGCCGATGGTCCCGGTGGGGGCCAGCACCGAGGCCTGCGCGTTGCGCCAGCCGTTCTCGGTACCGATGGCCAGGCAGTCCTGCCACTGCTGGGTGGCGACCTTGAGCACGTCGGCGTCGTCGGCGCCGACCGGGCGGATCGCGTCGTTCGCGGCGGCGTGCTTGCGCATGACCCGGGCGTGGGCCTCGGCGTTGCGGGCGTAGCCGTCGTAGGCGCCGACGACACCGGCCAGCTCGGCCGAACGGCGGTAGGCGGTGCCGGTCATCAGCGAGGTGATCGCCGCGGCCAGGGTCTGCCCGCCGCGGGAGTCGTAGGCGTGGCCGGTGGCCATCAGCATCGCGCCGAGGTTGGCGTAGCCGATGCCCAGCTGCCGGTAGGCCCGGGTGGTCTCACCGATCGGGTCGGTCGGGAAGTCGGCGAAGCAGATCGAGATGTCCATCGCGGTGATGATCAGCTCGACGGCCTTGACGAAGTTCTTCGAGTCGAACGTGCCGTCGCCGGAGAGGAACTTCATGAGGTTCAGCGACGCCAGGTTGCACGAGCTGTTGTCCAGGCTCATGTACTCCGAGCAGGGGTTGGACGCGTTGATCCGCCCGGTCTCGGGGTTGGTGTGCCAGTCGTTGATCGTGTCGTCGTACTGGATGCCCGGGTCGGCGCACTCCCAGGCCGCCTTGGTGACCTTGCCGAAAAGCTCACGGGCGTCGACGGTCTCGATGACCGAGCCGTCGCCGCGGGCCCGCAGACCGAACTCGGTGCCCTCCTCGACCGCGCGCATGAACTCGTCGTTGACCCGGACCGAGTTGTTGGCGTTCTGGTACTGGACGCTGGTGATGTCCTTGCCGCCGAGGTCCATGTCGTACCCGGCGTCGCGCAGCGCGCGGATCTTGTCCTCCTCGCGCGCCTTGGTCTCGATGAACTCCTCGATGTCGGGGTGGTCGATGTCGAGGACGACCATCTTCGCCGCGCGGCGGGTGGCGCCACCGGACTTGATGGTGCCCGCGGAGGCGTCGGCACCACGCATGAAGGAGACCGGGCCGGAGGCGGTGCCACCGGAGGAGAGCAGCTCCTTGGAGGAGCGGATCCGGGAGAGGTTCAGGCCGGCGCCGGAGCCGCCCTTGAAGATCAGGCCCTCTTCCCGGTACCAGTTCAGGATCGAGTCCATCGTGTCGTCGACCGCGAGGATGAAGCAGGCGCTGACCTGCTGCGGCGAGGCGGTGCCGACGTTGAACCAGACGGGCGAGTTGAAGCTGAACACCTGGTGCAGCAGCATCCAGGTGAGCTCGTGCTCGAAGATCTCGGCGTCGCCCTCGGAGGCGAAGTAGTCGTGCTCACGGCCGGCCGCGCCGTAGGTCAGCACGACCCGGTCGATCAGCTGGCGGAGGCTCGTCTCGCGCTGCGCGCTGCCGACCGCGCCACGGAAGTACTTGGTGGTGACGATGTTGGTGGCGTTGATGCTCCACTCGGACGGGAACTCGACGCCCCGCTGCTCGAAGTTGATCGAGCCGTCCCGCCAGTTGGTCATGACGACGTCGCGCCGCTCCCAGACGACCTCGTCGTAGGGGTGCACGCCGGCGGTGGTGAAGACGCGCTTGACCTTCAGGCCCTTGCCCCGGGTGGGCGCCTTCGGGCTGCGGCGGTTCCGGGTGGTGGCGAGGCGGTCGGCTGTCTCGGTCATCGTGCGAGGGCTCCCTGTTGTCGAGCTCTGGTGTCGAGCTGAGCGGCGGTGCGGGTGGAGCGGCTGGGGAAGCCGGCGGGTGCCGGAGCCGGGTGGTGCGGTGCGGTCTCCTCGTCGAGACCTGTGTAGTCGAGGGGTGTGACAGTTCTGGGGCCGGCGGGCTCAGGACCCGGCGGGCGCGCCCGGCGGTCCGTCGTCGCCGGCGGGTGACCCACCGGCGCGGGCGTTCACGGCGGCGCGCAGCTCGGCGATCTCCTTCTCGAAGTCCGCGGCCGAGCTGAAGCTCCGGTAGACGCTGGCGAAGCGCAGGTACGCGACCTCGTCCAGGTCGCGCAGCGGACCCAGGATCGCCAGGCCCACCTCGTGGCTGGGGATCTCGGCGCAACCGGTGGCCCGGACGGCGTCCTCCACCTGCTGGGCCAGCAGCGCCAGCTGGTGCTCGTCGACGGGCCGACCCTGGCATGCGCGCCGGACACCGGCGATCACCTTCCCGCGGGCGAACGGCTCGCTGACGCCGCTGCGCTTCACCACGGCGAGCACGGCCTCCTCGACGGTGGTGAACCGCCGTCCGCAGCCGGGGCACGAACGCCGCCGGCGGGTGGTCGCGCCCTCATCGGTCTCCCGGGAGTCGATGACGCGGCTGTCGGGGTTGTGGCAGAAGGGGCAACGCATTGCCGGTCCACCTCCTCCCGAGGTGTCGCGGCCGGGATCACCGCGGTGCTGTGACACCGTGGGACACCCGGCCCGTGGACCGTTCCTGTGGACTGCTCGGGGGACATCCGGTGGATGCGCCGGGGAGAACGTGTGGAACGGCTGTGGACGACTTACATCCGTGTAAGCACTAGATGTTGTGGTGGAACCGTACGGCCACCCCTACTGGTGTGCAAGCCCTGCCGCGCGTGTCGTGTTCCGCACCTGACCCGCCTGCCGCTCGAGCACCCATCCGCCCCATCCCGAGGTCCCTCGGGAGGCCGAGGCGCAGGTCAGGGCAGCTCGAGCACCTGGCCGGGCTGCAGCACCACGTCGTCCAGGCCGTTGTGGTCGAGGATCGCGTCGACCACCGCGCGCCGGTCCTCGTCCGGCGCCACGTTCCCGGCGATCGACCACAGGGTGTCGCCGGGCTGGACCACGACCGTGCTGGCGCCGGCCAGCCGCAGCGCGGGCTCGGCGTCGACGACGACCGCGAGCGTGCCCGCCGCCACCACCAGACCGATCGCCACCGAGAGCGCCGCCACCACGCGCCGGCCACGGCGGGTGAGCCGCAGCGGCAGCGGCTCCTCGCGCTGCCCCGGGGGGAGCGAGGCGGCGGTGCGAGCGGGCCAGCAGCCACCACCCCGGACCAGCCGCACGTCCGCGACCCCGGAGGAGGCCACCGGCCGCCCGCCCGGACGCACCGACGGGCGCCGCCCCAGGCGGGGCCCGACCTCTCCCCCGGGCACCCACCCGGCCGCGGGCGGCGGCACCAGGCGCAGGGACGGGCGGGACGGCGCGGGCGCGGCGGCGCTCCCACTCCGGGACTCGGCGATGACCATCGGTGCACTCCTTCCGACGGACGCCCCCTCGGGCACCGTCTCGAACGCCTGTTCGATTCGAACGTCTGTGCGATGTCTACCGCATCCCACCGACAGGAGGACTCCGACACGGCGCGGATTCGAACAGGTGTTTGAACAGACGCGCTGGAGCCGCTACCGTGCGGAGGGAGACCACGACGGCGCCCGCCCCCCTCCCGGGGGCGACGCCACCGGGCAGCTGCGTGCGCAGCCGGACGAGGAGGACAGATGGCGGTCGACGGCCGGACGGCGGACGAGCGCAAGGAGTCCAGTCGGCAGGGGTCCAGTCGGCGCAAGCGCGCGGCCGGGCCGGCTGCGGCGGAGTCCGCGGAGAGCACCGGCGGTGCGGCCGTCCGCGAGTTCCCCGACCGCGGGGAGGCCGGCGACGGGCTGACCCAGCGGCAGCGCCGGGTGCTCGAGGTCATCCGCGACTCCATCGAGCGCCGGGGCTACCCGCCCTCGGTCCGCGAGATCGGCGAGGCGGTCGGCCTCTCCTCCGCCTCCTCGGTCGCCCACCAGCTGTCGGTGCTGCAGCGCAAGGGCTGGTTGCGCCGCGACCCGAACCGGCCGCGCGCGCTGGACGTGCGACTGCCGGGTGAGCAGGGGACGACGGTCGGCACCGGCGCCGGGGTCGAGGGGCTCGCCGCGGCCGGTTCCGCCAGCGGCGTCGACGAGGCGGGCGTTCCGGCGCCCACCTACGTGCCGCTGGTCGGCCGCATCGCCGCAGGTGGCCCGGTGCTGGCGGAGCAGGCGGTCGAGGAGGTCTTCCCGCTGCCCCGCGAGCTGGTCGGCGAGGGGACGCTCTTCATGCTCAAGGTCGCCGGCGACTCGATGATCGAGGCCGCGATCTGCGACGGCGACTGGGTCGTGGTCCGCCAGCAGCCCACCGCCGAGAACGGCGAGATCGTCGCGGCGATGATCGACGGCGAGGCGACCGTCAAGACCTACAAGCGACGCGACGGCCACGTGTGGCTGCTGCCGCACAACCCGGCCTACGCACCGATCCCCGGCGACGACGCGACCGTCCTCGGCCGGGTCGTGACGGTGCTGCGCCGGGTCTGACCCCGGCATCCGGCCGGCGGCGGGACGGGCGCGCCCCTCCCGCCACCGGCCGGGTCACTCCCGCCGGCGGCCGGGTCACTCCCGCCGGCGGCGGACCTTCCCGCCGATCCAGACGAACACGGTGGCGACACCGGCCGCGATGATGCCGGCCGTGACCGGGGGCACTCCCCGGGCCGCGGTCACCAGCTCGCCGGCCGGCCCGGCGCTGGGCGCCGCCTCGGCCAGGCTGCCTGGAGCCGGTTCACCGGGCACGGGGACCAGTGCCACCTGCGCAGGCAGCCCCTCACTGACGACCAGCAGGTCACGGTTGTTCGCCGCGAAGGCGATCGCCTCGCCCTGCGGGGACTCCGGGAGCGCGATCCGGACCGGCGCGCCGGAGAGGGCACCGGCCACATCGGAACCGGTCAGCGTCCAGACGTAGGCGTCGGTGTACGTGCGCAGCGCGATCCGCTGGCCGTCGGCCGAGACCGCTCCCCCGGTCACCAGCAACTGCCCCGCCCGGCCGACCGGCCCGCCCGGCGTGCCGGTCAGGGTGAAGCCCAGCCCGACCACCCGGGTCATCGACACCGTGGCGCCGTCGGCGAGCGGCGCATCGGGGCGGTACACACCGGAGGAGCCGAGCACCTCCTTGGTGACGAGGTAGGGCGTGCCGTCGGGGGCCAGCAGGAGCGCCTCGGCGTCGTGGGCCCCGTCGGGGTAGGTCAGCCTGGTCAGCGTGGTGCTGCCGTCGGGGCGCAGCCCGATCAGCGCGACGGTCTCCCGGGCGGCGTTGTTGTCCCCGATGTCGGCCAGCCACAACGTGCCGTCCGCGCCCAGGGCCAGGTCCTCGGGGTCGTAGGGGTCGACGCTCCCCGACCGGACCTCGGCGACGGCGCACGCGGCGTCCAGGATGAACACCTCGGCCCGGTCGCCGCCGTCGTTCATCGCCAGCAGCGTCTCCCCCGCGCTGGCCAGGCCGGAGATCTCCGGCAGCCGCGGGTCGGTGATGGTGCAGCGCGTGCTCGGCGCGGCCCCCTCGGCGAGCGCCGCAGACGCCGGCAAGAACGCGAGCAGGACCGCCACCGGCACGGCGAGGAGCGCCCCGTCCGCCAGGCAACGGCGGCCGGCGCGGCTACGCGTGCGGCCGGCCCACTCTGGCACGGACCCAGCGTGACACCACGAATGCGTCGAGTGCATGAACCACGCCCAAGAGGACGATGCCGACGGCCGCTCCCACGACTGCATCGGTGACCCAGTGGAAGTTCAACGCCACCATGGCCACTCCTGTCGCCAACGGCCCCAGCACGCTGAGCAGCCAGGCCGCGCGCTGCAGCCGGGCGGGCAGGCCGTACTGGACGACCTGCCAGCGGGCCACCCCCCACATCAGCACGGCGTTGGCCACGTGCCCGGACGGGTAGCTCTCGCCGCCCCGGTGGAAGTAGGAGCCCGGATAGGCCGGGGCCGTGCGCCCGGTGCCCCACTTGAACGCGTAGACCGCCACGGTGAGCAGCACCAGGGCCAGCAGCACACGGACCAGCGGGGCCGCCGTGCGGTGGCGCCAGAACAGCCAGCCCACCAGCGCGCTGAGCACCAGCAGGATGGTGACCCGCCCGCCGGCCTGGGTGAACACCCACACCGGCCAGTAGGCGGCGGAGTCGCGCAGACCCCAGGACCCGACCTGCTCGGAGACCGCCACGTCCAGCCGTTCCAGCCGGCCACCGGCGAGCAGGTCGACGGTGACGCCGGCCGCGACGAGCGCGGAGACGAGCACCAGCCACCACGGCGGCCGGCCGACGCCGACCACCGGCCGGGCCGGGGAGCCGGGGCCACCGGCGGCGCTCCCCGTCACCCGCACCGCTCCGCTCGCCACGGCGTCACGGTACCGGCACCGTGACCTGGCCGTGACCGTCCCGGCAGCGCACTGCGCGGCGCGACCGGACGAGGTCGCGCCGCGCAGTGCTGGGCCGTGATCCCGGGGCCGCCCGACGACGTCCGCCGACCGGCCACCCGGGAGGACGGTGCCACCGGGTCCCGGTGGTCAGCCGCCGGCGACGGGGGTGTCGAACCCGTCGAGCGCCGCGGCGAGGCCGTCGTCGACCCGGGCGGTGAGCCGGGTGCCGTCCGCCTCGTGGCGCTCCTCGAGCACCTCGCCGTCCCGGTGCACCCGGGCGACCAGGTCACCCCGGTCGTAGGGCACCAGGACGTCGACGTCGATGTGCGGGTGCGGGAGCCGCTGAGCGATCACGTCGCGCAGCGCCTCGATGCCCTCACCGGTGCGGGCCGAGACCCAGGCCGCACCGGGCAGCGCCTGACGCAGCGCGAGGACGTCGTCCTCGCTCATCGCGTCCACCTTGTTGACCACGATCAGCTCGGGCACCGCCCGGGCGTCGATCTCCTGCAGCACGATGTGCACCGCGTCGATCTGGCCCAGCGGGTCGGGGTCGGCGCCGTCGACCACGTGCAGCAGCAGGTCGGCGGCGGCGACCTCCTCCAGCGTCGACCGGAAGGCGTCGACGAGCTGGTGGGGCAGGTGGCGCACGAAACCGACGGTGTCGGTCATCGTGAACTCACGGCCCTCCGGGGTCTGCGCCCGGCGGACCGTCGGGTCCAGGGTGGCGAACAGCGAGTCCTGGACCAGCACGCCGGCGTCGGTGAGCTGGTTGAGCAGGCTGGACTTGCCGGCGTTGGTGTAGCCGGCGATCGCCACGCTGGGCGTGGCGTTCCGGTCGCGGGAG
Organism: Modestobacter sp. SYSU DS0904; assembly: GCF_054051115.1. Classification (NCBI taxonomy): domain Bacteria; kingdom Bacillati; phylum Actinomycetota; class Actinomycetes; order Geodermatophilales; family Geodermatophilaceae; genus Modestobacter; species Modestobacter sp. SYSU DS0904. The sequence continues at coordinate 21,340 of NZ_JBJHAQ010000023.1, forward strand.
TTGCGCTGGGTGGTGCGCGCGGTCGCCATGCCGGCGATCTCCTTGCGCAGCTTGCTCACCCGGGCGCGGATCCGGCGGCGGTCGGTCTCGATCTTCGTCTCACCCGGACCACGGGTGCCGATGCCGCCACCGCCGGCGACGCGACCACCGGCCTGCCGGCTCAGCGACTCACCCCAGCCGCGCAGTCGCGGCAGCATGTACTGCATCTGGGCGAGCTCGACCTGCGCCTTGCCCTCCCGGCTGGTGGCGTGCTGGGCGAAGATGTCCAGGATCAGCGCGGTCCGGTCGACCACCTTGACCTTGAGGATCTTCTCCAGCTGGTTGAGCTGGCCGGGGGCGAGCTCCCCGTCGCAGATCACCGTGTCCGCGCCGGTGGCGGCGACGATGTCCCGCAGCTCGGCGGCCTTGCCCGAGCCCACGTAGGTCGCCGGGTCGGGCTTGTCCCGACGCTGCATCAGCGCGTCGAGGACCTGCGAGCCGGCGGTCTCGGCGAGCGCGGCCAGCTCGGCCAGCGAGCGCTGGGCGTCCGCGACCGTGCCCTCGGTCCACACGCCGACCAGCACGACGCGCTCCAGCCGGAGCTGGCGGTACTCGACCTCGGTGACGTCGGCGAGCTCGGTGGAGAGCCCGGCGACCCGACGGAGGGCGCCGCGCTCCTCCTTGATGTAGGAGCCGGTCGTGTCGTCGGGAGCGTCCCAGGGGGTGGTCGCCGCGGGGCCCGGGTCCTTGGCACGCGCACGCGCCGCCTTGTCCACCCGGGCTTCGGCCTCGTCGAGGCGGTTCTGGGCTGTCGTCATCGGGTCAAGCGTGGCACGCCCCTCGGTGCGGGGCGAGTGAGTTGTCTGCATCGACTCTGTCGTCATCGTCGGGTACAACGCCTCAGGGCTCCGGATGCATCCCGAGGTAGAGCGACCACCGCTCCCCCGCCGGGTCCGCCGGCCGGCGGGCGTACTCGTCCAGCAGCCCGTACAGCCGGGCGCGGAGCTCCGCCATCGCCTCCGACCCCAGCCGCAACCCCATCCGGGTGCTCTCCAGGTGCTCCTCCCCCACCGCGGCCACCTCCGCCAGGAAGGCGGCGAGCGACACGTCCGACCCCGACGCCGCGGCGCCGGGGCCGTCCATCAGCCAGCTCTTCCCGGTGGCCCGGTAGGGCACCTCCCGGGCGCCCCGGTTGCCACGGCGCACCTGTTCGGCGGCCAGGAACCCGGTGTCGACCAGGGTGCGCACGTGGTGCAGCACGGTGGCCGGGTTACGGTCCAGCCGGGCGGCGATCTCCTTGTTGGTCAGCGCCTCGTGCAGGCACAGCCGCAGGATCCGGAGCCGGACGGCGGAGGCGAGGGCCCGGGCCTCCGCGTCGGTGGCCGGGCGGCGGGCGCCGGAGATCCGCGCCGGCCACTCCCGCTCGCTCACCCCGGGCAGCCTAGGCGCCCCGACCGACAGCGGGCCTGCGTCCTGGACCCCTGGAACGGGCCGGTTCAGAAGAACCGGCCGACCAGGTCGATCATCTCGTCCCGGCTCGTGACCGACTCCTGGGCGCGGAAGAACATGTCGAGGTGGCCCGGGGTGACGATGAAGTGGCCCGGGGTGACGATGAAGAGGAAGGTCGCCGGGCCGCCGACGGAGCGGAAGGTGTGGGTCAGCCCCCGCGGGAGGAAGAGCGTGCTGCCCGGGCCGCCGGTGAACGTGTCGTCCCCGCAGTCGGCCGCCACGGTGCCCGCCAGCACGAGGATCGTCTCGTCCTCGTGGGTGTGCCGGTGCGGCGGTGGACCCTGGCCGTCGAGCACCGTCCGGTACACGGCCAGGCTGCCGCCCGTGGACTCGTTCGAGCACTTCACGTCAGCGCTCCGGCCGGGAACGCCCTCGTCCGGCCCCAGGACGTAGCCGCGGCCGGGGACCGGCACCGCCTCGGCGGCGGCGCGACTCGCTCTGGGCGGCCCGGTCCGGGACATGAGGAGACCCTAGGGACACCGGGGACGACGCGCCAGCCACTGATTGACATCTCCCAATCGCCGACCCAGGCTCGCCCGGTGACCAGCGACCGGAGCCTGCTGCGGCACCACGACTTCCGCCGGCTCTGGGCCGCCGAGACCGTCAGCCAGGTCGGCACCCAGGTCACCCTGCTGGCCCTGCCCGTACTGGCGGTCTCCCTGCTCGACGCGACGCCGCTGGAGATGGGGTTCCTCACCGCGCTGGAGACCGCGGCCTTCCTGCTGATCGGGCTGCCGGCCGGCGCGTGGGTGGACCGCTGGCGGCGCAAGCGGGTGCTGGTGACCGCCGACCTGGTGCGGGCGGTGGTGCTGGGCACGCTGCCGCTGGCCTACCTGCTCGACGCGCTGACCCTGGGCCAGCTGTTCGTCGTCGCCGCACTCACCGGCACGGCCACGGTCTTCTTCGACGTCGCCTACCAGAGCTACCTGCCCGCGCTCGTCGACCGGGACCAGCTCGTCGACGGCAACGGGAAGCTGGAGGCCAGCCGGGCGGTGGCCCAGGTCGCCGGGCCCGGCATCACCGGCGGGCTGCTGCGGGTGACGGGCGCCCCGTTGCTCGTCGTCCTGGACGCGGCGTCGTTCCTGGTGTCGGCGCTCCTCCTCGGGCGCATCCAGCGGCCGGACGTGGTGCCCGACCGGGCCGGCCGCCGGTCGCTGCGCGCGGAGATCGGCGAGGGCCTGTCCTTCGTCGTCCGGCAGCCGCTGCTGCGCCGGATCGTCGCCTGCACCGCGACGTCGAACCTGTTCTCGTCGATCACGACGACGCTGCTGGTGCTGTTCGCGCTGCGCGAGCTCCGGCTGTCGGAGAGCACGGTGGGCCTGGTCTTCTCCGCCGGCGCGGTGGGCGGCCTGGCCGGCGCGGCGACGGCGGCGCGGTTCGCCCGGCGGGTGGGCGAGGGCCGGGCGATCCCGCTGGCCATCCTGGTGGCGCTGCCGTTCACCGCGCTCACCCCGCTGGCCGCCCTCGGCGCACCGCTGGTGCTGCTGACGCTCGGCCAGCTGGGCTTCAGCTGGGCGGTCGTGGTCTACAACGTGACCCAGGTGAGCTTCCGGCAGCGGCTCTGCCCGCCGGCCCTGCTCGGTCGGATGAACGCCTCTGTGCGGTTCCTCGTCTTCGGCACCATGCCGCTGGGCGGTCTGCTCGGTGGCGTGCTCGGCACCTGGCTGGGAGTGCTCCCGACGCTGTGGATCGCCACGGCCGGCCAGCTGCTCGCCGCCGGCTGGGTGGTGGCCAGCCCGCTGCGGCGGCTGCGCGACTTCCCCGACGAGCTCGACACCCACGCACCGGCCCCGGCGGCGCACCCGGTCGTCGCCACCGCGCTGCCCGAGGCCCGGACCCCCACCGCGGGCAGCGACCCGGGGCGGGCCGGCTGATTGGTCCGGCGGGCACCGGGTAGGCCGCCGTGGACCGCATCCGCACCGAGCACCCCTGTCAGGGAGGACGACGATGACCAGCCCGAACGAGGAACTCGACGACCCCGGCCGCGACCCCGCGGGCCTCGACCCACCGCGCAACCCGCTCGGCGGCGCGGACCAGGACACCGGTCGCGGTGCGCCGCGGGGCACCGGCAACGTCGGGCCGGCCGACAAGCCCGAGGCGCCGACGGACGACCCGGAGACCCGGGCCGACGAGCCGGACCGGCCCTGACCGTCAGCCGGCCAGCCACTCCGGGGTGAGCACCCCGGTGGCGACGACGACGGCGGGGCCGGCGAGCACCGTCGTCGTCCCGTCGAACTCCACCGTCAGCCGGCCGCCCGGGACGTCCACCGTGACCGTCCCGGCGGTCCGGCCACCGGCTTCCAGGGCGGCGTAGGCCGCGGCGCAGGCCCCGGTGCCGCACGACCGGGTCTCCCCCACCCCGCGCTCGTGCACCCGCAGCCGGATGTGCGCGCTCGTCCCGCCGGGGGCGTCCTCGGCGGCCAGCACGTTGACCACCTCCACGTTCACCCCGTCGGGGAAGAAGTCGGCGTCCACGCCGGGCAGGACGGTGAGGTCCAGGGTGTCGACCGGGGCGTCGGTCAGTGCGGCCAGGTGCGGGTTGCCCATGGAGACGCCCAGGCCGGGGAACTCGGCGCGGCCGATGCGGGCGGCGCTGCGGCCGAGCACCCGGGCCGGGCCCATGTCCACCCAGTAGCCGCCGTCCGGCCGGGCGCCCACCCGGCGCGGCCCGCCGCGGGTGCCGACCAGGACGCCGGCCTCGGCCACCGCCCGGTCCAGCAGGCCCTCGGCGAGCAGCACGTGCAGGAAGAGCCGGATGCCGTTGCCGCACATCTCGGCGTACGACCCGTCGGCGTTGCGGTGGTCCATGAACCACTCGCACTGCGGCAGCGCCTCGCCGAGCACGGCAGCCGCGTCGGGCACGTGCCGGCTGGGCACCACCCGCAGCACGCCGTCGCCGCCCAGACCCGCGCGCCGGTCGCAGAGCCGGCGGACCAGCTCGGGGTCCAGCCGGTCCGCGGGCCACACCGAGCCGTCGGGGTCGGGCAGGACGACGAAGTCGTTCTCCGTGCCGTGGCCGAGGAGGACCCGGGGACCAGCGTTGTCGATCACCGCCCGATCGTACGGTCGGTGATCGCCGTGGCCACCGCGTCGGCCAGGTCGGCCCGGGCGGCGTCGAACCAGGCCGTCGCCGGGTCGCGGCGGAACCAGGATCGCTGGCGGCGGACGAACCGCCGGGTGGTGGTGACCGTGCGCTCCCGCGCCTCGGTGGGCGTGAGCCCGCCGTCGAACTGCTGCAGCACCTGCGCGTACCCCAGCGCGCGGGAGGCGGTGGGGCCCTCCCGCAGCCCGTCGGCGTCCAGCGCCTCGACCTCCGCGACGAACCCGGCGGCCCACATCGCGTCCACCCGGCGGGCGACCCGGTCGTCGAGGTCCTCGGGGGCCCGGTCCAGGCCGATGGTGACCGACGGGTAGCGGGGGCGGGGATCGGGCAGCCGGGCGGTGAACGGCTGCCCGGTGAGCTCGATGACCTCCAGGGCGCGCACCACCCGGCGGGTGTTGCTGGGCAGGATCGCCGCGGCGGCCGCCGGGTCCAGCGCCGCCAGCCGGTCGTGCAGGGCCTGCGCCCCCTCGACGGCCAGCTCGCCGTCCAGCCGCGCCCGCACCCCGGCGTCGGTGCCCGGGAAGTCCAGCTCGTCCAGGACGGCGCGCACGTACAGCCCCGACCCGCCCACCAGCAGCGGCACGACGCCGGTGGCGCGCAGCCGGTCGATCTCGGCGCGCGCCCGCTGCCGGTACTCCGCCACCGAGGCCGGTTCCCGCACGTGCCACAGGTCCATCAGGTGGTGCGGCACCCCGTCGCGCTCGGCGGCGGTGGGCTTGGCGGTGCCGATGTCCATGCCGCGGTAGAGCTGCATCGAGTCGGCGTTGACCACCTCCCCGCCCAGCCGGTGGGCCAGGCCGACGGCCAGGGCCGTCTTGCCCGTCGCGGTCGGGCCGACGACGGCGACCACCGGCGGCAGCGCCGCCGACCCGGTCACCGCGCCGTCCAGGAGGCGACGAGGTAGCCCACCCCGAACGGCGCGGCGTCGTGGCGGAGCTCCGCGGTCACCGGCCTGCCCCGGAGGGCGGTGCCCACGGCCCGCCAGACCGGCACCCCGGCGACGAGCAGGCGGGCGCCCTCGGCGGCGTCCAGGCCGGCCAGGGCGGCGGCGTCCCCGGCGGCCAGCGCCGCGGCGACGGCGGCGTCGTACGGCGGAGCCGCCGGGTCGAGGGCACCGGGCGCCTTCTCGGTGCGCCGCGCCGATCCGTCACCCATCGCGAGCACCCCGACCGGGCCGGGCGCGTCGGCCAGCGCGCCCGCCAGGTCGGCCGGGCCCACCCCCAGGCGGGCACCGGTGTGGCCGGCGTCGTCGAGCAGTTGGGCGCCGACCACGTGCGGCAGCGGCAGCCGCCGGCCACCCGGCCGCACCCGCCCGGCGAAGGGCACCTCCCGGTCGACGCCGTATCCGCGCAGGTCACCGCCGTCCCCGGGGCCGAACCGGGCGCCGTCCGCACCCGCGCCGACGACGACCACCACCTGGGGTCCGGTGTCCAGCACGGTCTGCACCGCGGCCGACACCGCGGCCCGCAGCACCGACAGGGCGTGGCTGGGCGCACCGGCGACGACCGGCAGCAGCACCGGCGCCTGCGGGCAGAACGCCACCGTGACCGGAGAGGGAGGACTCACGCCAGGCAGTGTCGCCGATGCATCGTGGGAGACTGCTGGCGTGTCGAGCACGGAGAACACCGGAGACCGGACTGAGCAGGCCACCCCCGGCGTCGAGGAGCGCCCCGAGACGGCGGTGACCGCGGTCGCGCCGGTCGACGAGGGGCCCCTGGCCGCGACGCCGGACGCCGCCGTCCCCACCGGCGCCGCGGAGGACGCCCCCGAGCAGGTCGACGCCCCCGAACAGGTGGACGCCGGCGAGCAGGGCGCGGCCGACGGCGGCGCCCCCGCCCCGGCCGAGGAGCCCGCGGTCGAGGTCGCGCCGGTCGACGAGGGGCCCCTGGCCGCGACCCCCGACGCCGCCGTCCCCACCGGCACCGACGCCCCCGCCCAGGCGGTGACCGACGCCGCCGGCACCCCCGCCGCCACCGAGTCCCCTGCCGAGTCCCCTGCCGAGAACACCACCGAAGCCCCCACCGACGGCTCCACCGAGCCCGCTGCCGAGACCCCCGCCGGGACCCCGGCGCCCAAGCCGGGTCGCAACCGCGGCCGTGGCCGCGGCCGGGGCGCCGGCACCCCGGCCACCGAGCAGCTGGTGGTCCCCGCCGTCACCCCCTCCGACCCGACCGAGTGGGGCCGGGTCGACGAGGAGGGCACCGTCTACGTGCGCACCGCGACCGGTGAGCGCGCCGTCGGCTCCTGGCAGGCCGGGGCCCCCGACGAGGGGCTGGCGCACTTCGGCCGGCGCTACGACGACCTGGCCACCGAGGTGACGCTGCTGGAGGCCCGGCTGGCCGCGCACACCGGGAACCCGAACGAGATCAAGACCAAGGCCGAGGAGCTCGCCGAGCAGATCCTCACCGCCGCCGCCGTCGGCGACCTCGACCACCTCGCCCTGCGCGCCCGGGCGATCAGCAGCATGGCCGAGACCGCCGTCGCCGCGAACCGCCGCGAGCGGGCCGCCCAGCGGGCCGTGCAGGTCGAGCGCAAGGAGGCCCTCGCCGTCGAGGCCGAGCAGATCGCCGCGGAGTCCACGCAGTGGAAGGCCGCCGGTGACCGGCTGAAGGCGATCGTCGAGGAGTGGAAGACGATCAAGGGCATCGACCGCAAGACCGACGAGGCGCTCTGGCAGCGCTTCGCGGCGGCGCGGGACGCCTTCGGCCGTCGTCGGGGCGCCCACTTCGCCGAGCTGGACAAGCAGCGGAGCGAGTCGCGCGCGGCCAAGCAGGAGCTCATCGCCGAGGCCGAGCGGCTGTCCACCTCCACCGAGTGGGGGCCGACCAGCGGCGCCATGCGCACGCTGATGGACCGCTGGAAGGCCGTGCCGCGGGTCGGCCGGGACACCGACGACGACCTGTGGAAGAAGTTCCGCGCCGCCCAGGACGTGTTCTTCGCCGCCCGCACCGCCAACGACCAGGCCCGCAGCAGCGACGAGGTGGCCAACCAGAAGGCCAAGGAGGAGCTGCTGGCCGAGGCCGAGAAGCTCGACCCGGCCAACCGGGGCAACCAGAACGCGCTGCGCAAGATCCAGGAGCGGTACGACGCCATCGGGCACGTGCCCCGCGGCGTGATGCGTCAGCTCGAGGACCGGATGCGGGCCGTGGAGGAGAAGTTCCGGGGCGTCGCCGACGCCTCCCGCCCGCGGGTGCAGCCGGAGAACCCGCTGCTCACCTCGATGCGCGCGGCGGTCACCAAGGCCGAGGAGCAGCTGGCCAAGGCCCAGGCCTCCGGCGACGCCAAGCGGGTCGGCGAGGCGGAGGCCGCCCTGGCCACCCGCCGCGAGTGGCTCGCCGAGGCAGAGAAGGCCGCCGGCCGCCGCTGAGCAGGGACCCCTCTGCAGGGGCCGTTCCATCACGTCGCCAGGGCCCGTCCGTTCGCCGGACGGGCCCTCGGTGTTTTCCGGAACGGTCGTGTAGCGCCAGGGTCGACGGGTAGGTCGTGGACGACGGAATGCGCCGCGCCGCATGCGTGCGCGCCCGCCGCTGCCGATCCGGAAGGAGCCCGACGTGGCCCTGTCCTACCCCACCCAGCCCGGCGACATCGACCACCTGATCGCCGACGACCACGCGATCGTCGACCGGCAGTTCCAGCACCTGGAGGCCGGCCGCGGCAACCGGCGGGTGCTCGTCGACCAGATCTCCTTCGAGCTGGCCGCGCACGCGTATTCCGAGGAGGTCGTGCTCTACCCGATCTGGCCGGAGATCGGGATGACCGACGAGCACGACGACGCCGAGCACGAGCACCAGCAGATCAAGGAGCTGCTGGTGACGCTGGGCCGCACGGACCCCGGCCAGCCGGAGTTCGAGGAGGCCGTCACGCAGCTCATCTCGATCACCCGGCACCACGTGGACGACGAGGAGAACGACGAGCTGCCGCAGTTCCGCGCCAAGGCCGGCGCGGAGCGGATGGCCGAGCTCGGCGAGGAGTTCCTCACCAACAAGCGGATGGCGCCCACCCGGCCGCACCCGCACGCCCCCGACGAGGGCATCGCCGAGAAGATCGCCGGGATGCTGGCCAAGCCCCTGGACCACGTCCGCGACATGCTCTCCGGGCGCCAGCAGGAGCTGGCCACCGACGCCAGCGGCCTGCTCAACCCGCAGGCCCAGGCGATCGTCGACGCCCACTCCTCGCTCGGCCCGCTGCCCTTCGAGATCCTCACCCCGGCCGAGGCCCGCAAGCAGCCCGGCCCGGACGCGGCGGTGCGGAAGGTGATGGCCGACCGCGGCATCGAGGGCCCGGAGCCGGTCGGCTCGGTGCATGACCTGCGGATCCCCGACGGTGCAAGCGGCGAGCAGACCCTGCGCGTCTACACCCCGGACAACCCGGACGGCGGCCCGCTGCCGATCGTCATGTGGGTGCACGGCGGCGGCTGGGTGCTGTTCGACATCGACACCTACGACGCCTCCTGCCGCGGCCTGTGCACCAAGACCGACGCGATCGTCGTCTCCCCGGACTACCGGCGGGCGCCGGAGGCGGTGTTCCCGGCCTCGCACGACGACGTCCTGACCGCCTGGACGTGGGTGCGCGAGAACGCCCGGCAGCTCGGCGGGGACCCGGACCGGATGGCCATCGGTGGGGAGTCCGTGGGCGGGACCATGGCCGCGGCGACCTCCCTGCAGCTGGCGGCCAACGGCCAGCCGCTGCCGGTGGCGCAGGTCTGCGTCTACCCGCTGACCACCGGTGAGCAGTTCGGCGAGTCGATGGAGGACGCCGCCGACGGCCGCCCGCTGAACCGCGCCCTGCTGTCGTGGATGGCGATGCACGCCTTCCAGGGCAAGCCGGAGGCGGCGACCGACCCGCGGGTCGCACTGCTGGACTGGACACCCGACCAGCGGGCCGGCATGCCGCCCACGCTGGTCATCACCGACGAGCGCGACGTGCTGCGCAGCCAGGGCCAGCAGTTCGCCCGCGACCTCGAGGCCGCCGGGGTGCCCACCACCCACCGCTACTTCGCCGGCGTCATGCACGAGTTCTTCGGCGCCGCCGCCGTCCTGGACGAGGCCGAGCAGGCCCAGCAGGCCGCCGCCGCACACCTCACCCAGGCGTTCAGCAGCCGCTGAGCGCGTCCCCAGGGAAGGAGCAGCACATGAAGGCCATCGTCTACCGAGGCCCCAAGAACGTTTCCGTCGAGGAGGTGCCGGACGCCACGATCCAGGCGCCGACCGACGCGGTCATCCGGATCACCACCACCAACATCTGCGGGTCCGACCTGCACATGTACGAGGGCCGCACCTCCGTGGAGGAGGGCAAGGTCCTCGGGCACGAGAACATGGGCGTCGTCGAGGCCGTCGGTGACGGCGTCGACCGGATCAAGGTCGGCGACCGGGTGTCGGTGCCGTTCAACATCGCCTGCGGTACCTGCCGCAACTGCACCGACGGCTGGACGTCGTTCTGCCTGCGGGCCAACCCCACCGAGGGGATGGACGGCGCGGCCTACGGCTACGCCAACATGGGCCCCTACGACGGCGGCCAGGCCGAGTACCTGCGCGTGCCGTGGGCGGACTTCAACCTGCTCCACCTGCCCGAGGGCACCGAGCACGAGAACGACTTCACGATGCTGTCGGACATCTTCCCGACCGGCTGGCACGGCGTGGAGCTGTCCGGCTTCCAGGTCGGCGACCGGGTGGCGGTGTTCGGCGGCGGCCCGGTCGGGCTGATGGCCGCGCACAGCGCGATGGTCCGCGGCGCCTCCGAGGTCTTCGTCGTCGACAAGGAGCCCGACCGGCTGGCGCTGGCGGAGAAGTACGGGGCCACCCCGGTCGACTTCAGCGCCGGTGACCCGGTGGAGCAGCTGCTGGACGCCACCGGCGGTCGCGGCGTGGACCGCGGCGTCGAGGCGGTCGGCTACCAGGCGCACGACTCCGGCGGCGAGGAGCACCCGGAGCTGGTGCTGGACAACCTGGTGCAGGTGGTCCGGTCCACCGGCGGGATCGGCGTCGTCGGCGTCTACGTGCCGCAGGACCCGGGCGCGACGAGCGACCTGGCCAAGGAGGGGCGGATCCCCTGGCAGTTCGGCACCTTCTTCACCAAGGGCCAGTCGATGGGCACCGGGCAGGCGCCGGTCAAGCGCTACAACCGGCAGCTCCGTGACCTGATCATCGACGGCAAGGCCAACCCCGGCTGGATCACCAGCCACGAGCTGGGCCTGGACCAGGCCGTCGAGGCCTACCAGCGCTTCGACGACCGGGACCAGGGCTGGACCAAGGTGCTGCTCAAGCCCGGCCAGTAAGCCCCCGCTCGTCCAGGCACAGGAAGCTTTGCACCCGGTATTCCGCGTGATGGCGGGTGCAGAGCTTCCTTTGCCTCTCCAGGCGCGGACGGGGTCCTTCGTCAGCCGCAGGCGGGCGCCGCGACCGGGAGGGGCGCCGGGACGCCGACGGCCGGCATGCCGAGCGACACCCCGGGCGTGGTCGGCCGGGTGCCTGCCTCGGCCGCGTCGCCGGCCCGGGTGCGCCGGTGCGACAGCAGCGCGCCCCCGGCGACCAGGTGGTGCGGGGCGGCCTGGGTGATCACCGTCTCGACGACGTCACCCGGGCGAACCCCGTCCGCCGCGTCGAAGTGCACCAGCCGGCCGTCGCGGGCCCGGCCGGAGAGCCGGCCCCGGGCGGCGTCCTTGCTGCCCTCCCCCGCCGCGACCAGCAGCTCGACCCGGGTGCCGACGAGCGCCTTGTTCAGCTCCCAGCTGATCTCGTCCTGCAGCGCGGTGAGCCGCAGGTAGCGCTCCTGGACGACGTCCTTGGGCAGCTGGTCGGCCATCTCCGCCGCCGGGGTGCCCGGGCGCTTGGAGTACTGGAAGGTGAAGGCGCTGGAGAAGCGGGCCTGCCGGACGACGTCCAGGGTCTGCTGGAAGTCCGCCTCGGTCTCGCCCGGGAAGCCGACGATGATGTCGGTGGTGATCGCGGCGTCGGGCATCGCGGCCCGCACCCGGTCGATGATCCCGAGGTAGCGGTCCTGCCGGTAGCCGCGGCGCATCCGTCGCAGCACGTCGTCGGACCCGCTCTGCAGCGGCATGTGCAGCTGGTGGCAGACCGCCGGCGTCTCGGCCATCGCGGTGATGACGTCGTCGGTGAACTCGCGCGGGTGCGGGCTGGTGAAGCGCACCCGCTCCAGTCCCTCGATCGCCCCGGTGGCGCGCAGCAGGTCGGCGAAGGCCCCGCGGTCGCGGAACTCCACGCCGTAGGCGTTCACGTTCTGCCCGAGCAGTGTCACCTCGAGCACGCCCTGGTCGACCAGCGCCTGCACCTCGGCCAGGATGTCGCCGGGGCGGCGGTCCTTCTCCTTGCCGCGCAGCGCCGGGACGATGCAGAACGTGCAGGTGTTGTTGCACCCGACGCTGATCGACACCCAGCCGGAGTGCGCGGAGTCGCGCTTGGCCGGCAGCGTCGACGGGAAGACCTCGAGCGCCTCGGCGATCTCGACCTGGGCCTCCTCGTTGTGCCGGGCCCGCTCCAGCAGCGCCGGCAGCGAGCCGACGTTGTGGGTGCCGAAGACGACGTCGACCCACGGGGCCCGCCGGACGATCTCGCCGCGGTCCTTCTGCGCCAGGCAGCCGCCGACCGCGATCTGCATGCCGGGGTGCGCGTCCTTCACCGGGCGCAGCTGGCCGAGGTTGCCGTAGAGCCGGTTGTCGGCGTTCTCCCGGACCGCGCAGGTGTTGAGCACGACGACGTCGGCGTCGGTGCCCTCGGCGGCGGTGTAACCGGCCGACTCCAACAGCCCGGAGAGGCGCTCGGAGTCGTGCACGTTCATCTGGCAGCCGTACGTGCGGACGAGGTAGGTCTTGCCGTTCACCACCGCATCGTACGGACCTGCGGCCCGCGGCCGGGGGCGCCTCAGCGGCGGACGGCCAGGAACCGGTCGTGGACCAGGGCGGTGGCCTGCAGGGCGACGTACTTGTCCACGACGTCGACCACCCAGTCCTGCCGGCTCCAGCGGCTCGGGCGGTAGACGCCCAGCGCCTTCCCGGCCAGCACGTCGGCGGGGTAGCCGAGGGCGAAGACGACGTGGACGGCCCGCTGCCCGCGGAGCCCGGCCCGGGTGGCGAGCGCGTGGCCGGCGCCCCAGACGGTGCCGAAGCCGAAGTGCGACACCCAGTTCAGCCGGGTCCGGGCCGCCGGGGTCGAGGGGCGCAGGGGCAGCAGCGCCTCGGCGATCTCCGCCGGCGCGTAGCTGTCCGGGCGGCCGGTGAGCGGCTGCTCGACGAACCGCTGGAACGCTGTCATCACCGCCGTCCCGGCCACTCCGGCGGCCGCGCCGCGGGCGAGGGAGCTGAACAGGACGGGCGTCGACATGCCCGGCCTGTACCCGGTCGGGCTCCGCGCACGCCCAGATCGTGACCGGAGCGAGACCGGAGCCGGGAACCCCGGGGCGCGGAACGGCTTCGTTACGGCATCGTGACCGCCCGGCAGCGTTCCGGCGCCGAGGGGGCACCTAGGGTCCCTCCCCGTGACCGAACGTCCGACCGGAGAGCCTCTCGTCCGCCTGTCCGGCGTCAACAAGTGGTTCGGCGAGCTGCACGTCCTGCAGGACATCGACCTGTCGATCGACCGCGGCGAGGTCGTCGTCGTCATCGGCCCGTCCGGATCGGGCAAGTCGACCCTGTGCCGCACGATCAACCGGCTGGAGTCGATCGAGCAGGGTGAGATCACCATCGACGGCCAGCGTCTGCCCGACGAGGGCAAGGAGCTGGCCCGGCTGCGCGCCGACGTCGGCATGGTGTTCCAGAGCTTCAACCTCTTCGCGCACAAGAGCGTGCTGGAGAACGTGACGCTGGGCCCGATCAAGGTCCGCAGGCAGTCGAAGGCCGACGCCGAGAAGCGCGCCCGCGAACTGCTCGACCGGGTCGGCGTGAGCGCCCAGGCCGACAAGGTGCCCGCCCAGCTGTCCGGCGGCCAGCAGCAGCGGGTGGCCATCGCCCGCGCGCTGGCGATGGACCCGAAGGTCATGCTCTTCGACGAGCCGACCTCCGCGCTGGACCCGGAGATGATCAACGAGGTCCTGGACGTGATGGTGGGCCTGGCCCGCGACGGCATGACCATGGTCGTGGTCACCCACGAGATGGGCTTCGCCCGCCGGGCGGCCAACCGCGTCGTCTTCATGGACGGCGGCCGGATCCTCGAGTCCGCCACCCCGGAGGAGTTCTTCACCAACCCGTCCTCCGACCGGGCCAAGGACTTCCTCTCCAAGATCTTGAACCACTGACCACCGGCACATCCACGAGAGGACCCTCCATGCGCATCACCCGATACGCGGCCGCCGTTGCGGCCGCCGGCATCGTGCTGACCGGCTGTTCCAGCGAGGCAGGCGACGCGGTCGAGGACGCCGCCGACGCTCCCGAGGTGGCGGAGGACGTCGACTTCGAGGCCGGGACGACGATGGCCGAGCTCGCCGAGGCGGGCTCCATGACCGTCGGCACCAAGTTCGACCAGCCCGGGTTCGGGCTGCGCAACCCCTCCGGCGTGCCCGAGGGCTTCGACGTCGAGATCGCCAAGATCATCGCCGGCGAGCTCGGGATCGCGCCGGAGGACATCACCTGGACCGAGACGGTCTCGGCCAACCGCGAGTCCTTCATCATCAACGATGAGGTCGACATGGTCGTGGCCACGTACACGATCAACGACGACCGCAAGGAGCAGATCGACTTCGCCGGCCCGTACTACGAGGCCGGGCAGGACATCATGGTCGCCGAGGGCAACCCGCTGGGCATCGAGGGCCCCGAGGACCTCGCCGGCCGGAACGTCTGCTCGGTGGAGGGCTCCACGCCGGCCGAGGAGATCCGCACCAACTACCCCGAGGCGCAGCTGACGCTGTTCGACGTCTACTCCAAGTGCGCCGACGCCCTGGCCAACGGCCAGGTCGACGCCGTCACCACGGACAACGTCATCCTCACCGGGATCGTCGCGGGCAGCCCGGACCAGTTCGACCTGGTGGGCAACCCGTTCACCGAGGAGCCCTACGGCATCGGCATCCCCAAGGGTGACGACGAGTTCCGGGCGTTCATCAACGACACCCTGGAAGAGGCGTACGAGTCCGGCGCCTGGGCCGAGGCCTGGAACGAGACCGCCGGTGCGATCACCGGCACCGACGCCCCTGAGCCGCCGGACGTCGACCGCTACTGATCGTCCTGGTGTGGGCTGCCGGGCGGGTTCCCCCCGCCCGGCGGCCCCGCCCCGCCCCGGGCCTCGAGAGGAGGCGCAGTGCAGTTCCTGATCGACAACTTCCCGCTGCTGTGGGACGCCTTCCTCACGACGCTGAGCCTGTCCCTGCTCGCCGGCGTGCTGGCCCTGGTCCTGGGCACCCTGCTGGCGGCCTTCCGGGTCAGCCCGATTCCCCCGTTGCGCGGGCTGTCCACGTTCTACGTGGAGACCTTCCGCAACACCCCGCTGACGGTGGTCTTCTTCTTCATCATCTTCGGGCTGCCGCAGATCGACTTCGCGGTCGGCTTCTTCACCGGCTCGGTGCTCGCGGTCGGCCTCTACACCGCCGCCTTCGTCTGTGAGGCGGTGCGTTCGGGCATCAACGCGGTCTCCGCCGGCCAGGCCGAGGCCTCACGTGCGATCGGCCTCACCTTCGGCCAGTCGCTGCGCGAGGTGGTGCTGCCGCAGGCGTTCCGCTCGGTCGTCCCGCCACTGGGCAACGTCTGGATCGCCATGGTCAAGAACACCTCGATCGCCGCCGGTTTCGCCGTCTCGGAGCTCACCGCGTCCATGCAGCGGCTCTCCAACGCCAACGCCGGGGAGCTGCTCCTCGTCCTGGTCGCCGTCGTGGTCGGCTACATGCTGATCACGCTTCCCTCCGCCTATGCCATCAGCCGGGTGGAGCGACGGGTGGCGATCCTCCGGTGAGCGCCCCGGTCCTGTTCGACGTCCCGGGCCCCAAGGCCCGGGCGCGCATCCGCATCGGCACGGCCATCGGCGCGCTCGTCGTGCTGGCGATCGTCGGCTTCGTCCTGGTCCGCCTGGCCGGCAACGACCAGCTCGACCCGCAGCGCTGGGCGGTGCTCTTCGACCCCGGCAGCGGTGTGCCCCAGGCGCTCGGGGAGGCGCTGCTCCGGACGCTGCAGGTCGCACTGGTCGGCATGGTCTTCGCGACCGTCCTCGGGCTGCTGCTCGCGGCGGGCCGGCTGTCGGACCACCGCTGGGTCCGGATCCCGGTCACCACGGTGATCGAGTTCTTCCGCGCGATCCCGCTGCTCGTGGTGATCTTCGCGCTGTTCTTCATCCTGCCGAGCTTCGGCGTCCGGCTGAGCGCCTACGCGGCCCTCACCGGCGGGCTGATCCTCTACAACATGGCGGTGCTGGCCGAGATCTTCCGGGCGGGCATCCTGTCGGTGGACAAGGGCCAGCGGGAGGCCGCCTTCGGCCTGGGCCTGCGCAAGACCCAGGTGATGACCCTGGTGCTGCTGCCGCAGGCGGTTCGCCGGATGCTCCCGGTGCTCATCGCCCAGCTCGTCGTCCTGCTCAAGGACAGCTCGCTGGGCTTCATCATCGGCTACTTCGAGCTGCTCCGGCAGGCCCGCAGCCTGGTCGAGTTCTTCATCCCGCAGTTCGGCAACCAGTACACGTTCCAGCTGTACGTGGGCGCAGGGCTGATCTACATCATCGTCAACGTGCTGCTCTCCCAGCTCGCGAAGGTGGTGGAGCGGCGGACCAACCGCAGCAAGGTCAGCGGTCCGGCCGTGAAGGCCGAGCCGGCGGACCAGATGGGGGCCGGCGCCGGCGCTCCCTGAGCCGCAGCCTGCGTCACCGCACGCCGCGGCCCGGCCGGACCGGGCAGCGAGCCGACTCCCACAGGGCCCGCACGCCGCCTGGCGTGCGGGCCCTCGGCGTCTCACCAGGAAGGGTCCGACGCGTCCGGAAACGACCCCGGTTCGGAAGGTCAGACAGCGCCGTACTGGGGGGCACGGCTTGGCAACTACCGCCGGTGGGAGCGCTGTACCGGTCTGCCGAGAACTGGGGTGTGACCGCCTCCCCCCTCGCAGCGAGCTTCGACATGGACTTCGACCTGGCCGACACCGCCCAGCTGTTCGTCAACCGGCTCCGGACGTCGGCCGCGAGCTTCGCCGCCGCCGCCGGCGCCGAGGAGGCGATCGTCCGTGAGGCGGTGCCCCCGGCCCGCCACCGGCGTTCGCGCTGCCGCGTGGTGCTGCGCTACCGCGACGGGCAGGAGAGCGACGTGACCTTCGTCGGCCCGGTCGTCTCCCCGGACCTGGGCAAGTACCTGTCGATGTCGGAGTTCGACGCCTCCATCGAGCAGTGGCTGGGCTCCGGCCAGCAGCGCAGCCGCCGCTGGCTGCTGCCGGACGACGAGGCCGCCGACGGCGTCGCGGTCGACGTGACCGCCTGGCTGGACCGCGCCCCCGGGGCGTTCGTGCCGCGCCCACGCTGAACCCGCGAGTCCGGCCCGCGAGGGGGCGGTCCGGACAACCGCGCACCCATCGCGAGCTCCCGGCACGACGAGGCCGGTGCGACGTCCTGGACGTCGCACCGGCCTCGTCGCCGTTCCGGCCTCGTCGCTGTTCCGGGCTGCTCAGCCGCCGGAACCGCCTCCGCCGAGCATCCAGCTGTTCTTGCTGATCGCCCCGCGGGCGTCGGGCGGCTGGCTCTCCGCGCCCGTACCCCGTCCGGGCGGGTCGTTGCTCGGGAACTCCGGCTGCGCCATCCGTTCCCAGCGACGCCGGCGGCTCCCCGCGTAGACCACCGCAGCGACGACCACCCCGACGGCGAGCAGCACGAGAACCCACTCCACGGACGACCTCCGTTCGACGGCCCATCCGCAGGGCCGCTCTGGCCGACCATGCCCCGAGCCGTCGCCGGGAACCGTCCGCGACCCTCAGGGGAGGTGGTCCTCCCAGACATCGCCCGGCCGGGCGGCGCGGCGACCGAGCCCGCGCACCTGCCCCTCCCCCACCTCGGGTCCGACGGGCCCGGACTCGTCGCTCGTCTCGGCAGCGAGGTCGTCGAGACGCTCGTCCTCGGCCAGCAACTCCGCCGTGAGCGCGTCCAGCGCCTCCCGGACCACATAGCCGGCCAGCCCGCCGCCGTAGCCCTTGCGGGCCAGCATGCCGACCAGGCGGCGCTCGGCGGTCACCCGGTCGAGCCGGCGCATCGACGGCAGCTTGCGCTCGACCAGCCGGCGCGCGGCGTCCCACTCGTCCTGCGGGTCGACCTCGGCGACCGCGGCAGCGGCCACCTCGCCGTCCACGCCCTTGGCCCGCAGCTCGGCGGCGAGCGCCCGACGGGCGAGCCCGCGGCCCGACTGGCGCGAGCTCACCCAGGCCGCGGCGAAGGCTGCGTCGTCGATCAGCCCGACCTCGGTGAACCGGTCGAGCACCGCCGCGGCCGCCTCCTCGGGGATGTCGCGCTTGGCGAGCAGGTCGGCCAACTGCTTGCGGGTCTTCGACGTACCCGTGAGTGCCCGCAGGCAGATCGCCCGGGCGGCCTGCTCCGGGTCGCCCGGATCGTCCTCGGCGTGCCCGGGGGCGTCGTCGTCTCCCCGGCGGGAGGGACGCTCGGCGCGCGGGCGCCGCGTCCCCTGGTCACCCTCTCCCGGGGTGGTGGACCAGCCGGGACGACGACGGCCGGCGCGGCGGGTCTCCCCGCCGGCCGGCCGTGCGTGGTCCTCGGCCGGCCCGTCGCTGGTGAAGAGCGATTCGGACACGGCCGGGATCAGAAGTCGGCCGGCTCGGCCGCCGGGACGTCGGGTGCGGCGACGACACCGATGCCGAGCTTCTCCTTGATCTTCTTCTCGATCTCGTCGGCCAGGTCGGGGTTGTCGCGCAGGAAGGAGCGGGCGTTCTCCTTGCCCTGGCCCAGCTGGTCGCCCTCGTAGGTGTACCAAGCGCCGGACTTGCGGACGAAGCCCTGCTCGACACCCATGTCGATCAGGCCGCCCTCGCGGCTGAAGCCGTGACCCCAGAGCAGGTCGAGCTCCGCCTGCTTGAACGGTGCGGCGACCTTGTTCTTCACGACCTTCACCCGCACCCGGCTGCCGACCGCCTCGGTGCCCTGCTTGAGGGTCTCGATGCGGCGGATGTCGAGGCGGACCGAGGCGTAGAACTTCAGCGCCCGACCACCGGTGGTGACCTCCGGCGAGCCGTAGACCACACCGACCTTCTCGCGCAGCTGGTTGATGAAGATGCAGGTGGTGCCGGAGTTGCTGAGCGCGCCGGTGATCTTGCGGAGCGCCTGGCTCATCAGCCGGGCCTGCAGGCCGACGTGGCTGTCACCCATCTCGCCCTCGATCTCGGCGCGGGGCACGAGGGCCGCCACCGAGTCGATGACGATGAGGTCGAGCGCGCCGGAGCGGATCAGCATGTCGGCGATCTCCAGCGCCTGCTCACCGGTGTCGGGCTGGCTGATCAGCAGCGCGTCGGTGTCGACGCCGATCGCCCGGGCGTAGTCGGGGTCGAGGGCGTGCTCGGCGTCGATGAAGGCGACGATGCCGCCGGCCGCCTGGGCGTTGGCCACCGCGTGCAGGGCGATCGTCGTCTTGCCGGAGGCCTCGGGGCCGTACACCTCGACGACGCGGCCACGCGGCAGGCCGCCGACACCGAGGGCGATGTCGAGGGCGACCGAGCCGGTCGGGATCACCTTCATGACGACCTCGGGAGAGTCGCCCAGGCGCATGACCGAGCCCTTGCCGAACTGCTTGTCGATCTGGGCGAGGGCCATGTCGAGGGCCTTGTCGCGGTCCAGGGTTGCTGCCATGGTGGCCACCTTCGGGTGTCGCTGTGCGCTGTCTGCGGGTCGTCGCCGACGTTAGGGCGGGGGTCTGACAGTTTCGCCGGGCCGACGTCAGCTGTGGACGAGCACCCGACCTGTGGACACCGTAGGCCGAACAGGTGTTCGAAGCCAGCGACACGCCGTCCGGCTGCCACACCAGCCCCACCGGTCCGCCCCGACGGTGCTCAGCGGGCCGGGCGCGCCTCGTCCGCCGCGGCCCGGGCGGCGTGCACCGCCGGCATCCGCCCCTCGACGAAGTCGATGAGCGCGAGTAGGTGCGGCACCAGCTGCACCCCGTCCTCGGTCAGCCGGTACTCAACGTGCGGCGGGATCGACGAGCGCACCTCGCGGTGCACCCAGCCGTCGCGCTCGAGGGTCTGCAGGCTCTGCGCCAGCATCTTCTCGCTGACCCCCTCGATCCGGCGACGCAGCTCACCGAACCGGTGCGGGGACCCGGCCAGCGCCGACAGGGCCAGCAGCGACCACTTCCCGGTGACGTGCTCGAGGGCCTCGCGAGAGGTGCACGCGCGCCGGAAGACGTCGGCGACCAACTGCTCGACCGTCTGCTCCACGGAATGCCCCCTCTCCGACGACGCCGACGAGTGTACGGTGCGGACGACCTGCACTAACGATTAGTTAGTGCCCTCGACGCAGCATGCACCCTTCGGAGGGTCTCTTGATCACCGTCACCGGAGCCAGCGGCCAGCTCGGCCGGCTCGTCGTCCTCGGCCTCCTCGACGCCGGCGTGCCGGCCGCCGAGGTCGTCGCCGTCGTCCGCACCCCGGCCAAGGCCGCCGACCTCGCCGACCGCGGCGTGCAGGTGCGCCAGGCCGACTACGCCGACCCGGCCGCCCTGTTGGCGGCCCTGCAGGGCACCGACCGGCTGCTGCTGGTCTCCGGCAACGAGGTGGGCCAGCGCGTTCCCCAGCACGGCAACGTGCTCGAGGCGGCGAAGGCGGCCGGCGTCCAGCTGTTCGTCTACACCAGCGCGACCCGGGCCGACGACACCCCGCTGCCGCTGGCCCCCGAGCACATCGCCACCGAGCGGCTCATCGCCGAGGCCGGCATCCCGTCGGTCGTGCTGCGGAACAACTGGTACCTGGAGAACTACGACTCCCAGCTCCGCCAGGCGGCCAGCACCGGTGAGCTGACCGGCAGCTCCGGCAGCGGCCGGATCGCCGCTGCCACCCGGGCGGACTACGCGGCCGGGGCGGTCGCGGTCCTCACCGCCGACCAGCCGGAGACCGGCGTCCTGGAGCTCGGCGGGGACGAGGCGTTCAGCATCGCCGACCTCGCCGCGGTCGTCGCGGCGCAGACCGGACGCGACGTCGTCTACCGCGACCTCTCCCCCGAGGAGCACCAGCGCACGTTGACCGAGGCCGGGGTGCCCGAGGCCACGGCCGGCTTCGTCGTGGCACTGGACCAGTCGATCGCCCAGGGGGCGCTGGACACCGGCAGCACCGACCTGCACCGGCTCATCGGCCGGGCCCCGACCAGCCTGGAGCAGTACGCCCGCACGGTGCTGGCCTCCTGACCCGTCGGCGTCCCGCCGGAGCGGCCTCAGCGGTCCTTCGGCGGGACGTCGTAGGCCTTGCAGATCTCCAGCCAGACGGTGCGCACCGGCACCCCGGCCTCGATCGCCTCGAGCGCCGTCCGACCGCCGAGCGGGCCGAACGAGTGGTCGCGGACGACGCTCTGCGACCGCATCGAGCCGAACTGCTGCTCCATCCGGGACCAGAACTCCTGCAGACGCACAGCCAGCACGGTACTCACCGGCGCCGCCCGGCCTACCCTCGGCGCATGGTCCCCAGCACCGGCTCCCCGACCTGGGACACGATCCTGGAGATCGCGATCGTGTGTGCCCTGGTCGCCTGGCTGGTCCTGCTGTGGCGGAGCTACCGCAACCGGCGCTGAGCCACCCACACCACGGCGAGCGGGACGACGAGCACGGCGCTCACCGCCGCCACCAGCCCGAAGCCTCCGCCGGCCAGCAGCGGCCCGCCGACCGCCCCGGCCAGCGCCGCGCCGAGCCCCATCAGCAGGTCGGTGGCGCCCTGGGCGGTCGGGCGGAGCTCGTCGGACACCGACTCGGTGACCAGCGTCGAACCGGCCACCAGGCCGCACGACCAGCCCACGCCGAGCAGGAACAGCCCGATGCCCAGCTGCCAGGCCGCGCCCGGCGGGGCGGTGCCGGCGACGAGCGCGGCGAGCAGCAGGAGTGCGCCGCCGAGCGCCACCGTCGCCGAGCGGCCGAACCGGTCGGCCAGCCAGCCGACGACCGGGGAGAACAGGTACATCCCGGCAACGTGCACGCTGATCACCAGGCCGATCACCCGCAGCGTGGTGCCGTCGGCGTGCGCGCCTCCCGCGCCCATGTGCACCGGGGTCATGACCATCAGCCCGACCATCACCGAGTGCGCCACGACGACGGCGGTGAGCCCGAGGCGCCCGGTCGGCGTCGCCCAGACGGCGCGCACGGCACCGATCGCGCCGGCGCGGGGCGCCGGCCCGACGGTGGGCCCGGTCGCAGCGAGGCGCCGGGCCAGCAGCAGCGGGTCGGGGCGCAGCAGGACGAGGACCCCCAGGACCACGGCGACGAAGACGACGACGGGCAGCACGAACGCGCCGCCGAGCGCGGGCAGGCCCAGTGCCCGGCCGAGGTCGTCGCCGGGACCGGCCAGGTTGGGGCCGAGCACCGAACCGATGGTCGTCGCCCACACCACCAGGGACAGCGCCCGCCCCCGGTGCTGGGGTTCGGCCAGATCGGCGGCGGCGTACCGGGCCTGCAACCCGCTGGTGGTGGCCGCGCCGAAGAGGAACAGCCCGGCCAGCAGCAGGACCAGCGACGAGAGCGCCGCCGCAACGACGACCACCAGCGCGCCCAGCACGGCGACCGTGTAACCGAGGGCGAGGCCGGCCCGCCGGCCGGCGCGGTCGCTGACCCGCGCCAGCGGCACCGCGATCAGCGCCGCCCCCAGCACGCTCGCCGTCTGCCCCAGCCCGGCGGCGGCATCACTGCCGGCGACCTCGCGGGCGAGCAGCCCACCCACGGTGATGCCGACGGTCACCCCGAGCCCGCCCAGCGCCACCGCGCCGGAGAGCACGGCGACCGTGCGGCGCTGCACGGCCGCCCGGTCCGGGATCGTCGTCGGCGCGGTCACGGCGGGCAGTCTGCCGCAGGCCACCGACGGGGCGGGCCGGCCACGCCCCGGGTCAGGGGCTCCGGTCAGGCCGCCCGGTGGACCGCACGGCAGTGGAACCGGGGCTTGATCGAGGTGTTGACGTAGCGCCCGATGCTGGCCGACTCCAGCATCGCCAGGGCCTCTTCGGGCGGGACGTCGAGGTAGTCGTAGACCCCGCCGTCGACGAACTCGAGTTGCAGCACGTGGGAGTCGAGGTCGTAGCCCACCGACCGGACGCTGGACGACTGCACGTGAGCCCGTCTCATCGGTCCCCCAGGAACACATCGGTGTAGTTCCACCAGTGTGATCCCGCGGGAGCGCCGTCGACAAACCCTCGTGTCGACTCATCGACCGGCACCGGCCCGGGCCTCACCCGGGCGGGGGGGGGGGGGGGGGGGGGGGGGGGGGGGGGGGGGGGGGGGGGGGGGGGGGGGGGGCGCGTGGGGGGGGGGGGGCGGGGGGGGGGGGGGGGGGGCGGGGGGGGGGGGGGGGGGGGGTGGGGGGCTGCTGGTCGTCGTGGTGGTGTTGACCGGGGGGCCGCCGCGACGCCGCGGGCGCCCCCCCGGGCTCCGGCTGGGCTACCCCGACCGCACCGGGAACGCACCTTTGCGATCCGGTGACGGATCGTCACACGCGCTCCGCGGGGGTTCCGGCACGGCGTCCGGCGACTCAAGGTGGACGCATGGTCTCCGTCTGGGTACAGAGCGTGCACAACCTGCACTGCCCCCGATGCAACAGCCGGCTCGTCGAGCAGGCCGGGCGCTTCGCGGTCGCCGAGCGGCCGTCACCGGTCTACGTCGGCGAGGTGGGCACCCTGCAGTGTCCGGAGGGCCACGTCCTCCCGCCGCGGGACGTCCTCTACGCGCACCGCGAGCAGCGCGGCCTGCCGCGCGCCGCCCCGGTCGCCGAGGTCGATGCGCCCTCCGCGGAGCGCCCGCTCACGACGGTGGAGCGGTGAGCAGCGCGGTGTAGTCCGCCGCCGTCAGCGGCGCCGAGGTCAGCTCGCCCGAGGGGAGCGGCGCCTCGACCGGGAGCCCGTTCCGGCTCAGCAGCACCTCGTCCACCCCGGCCAGGCTGGTCGCGGTCAGCACGATCTGCGCGACGGTGCGCCGGCTGTCCCGCCCCGACGGTGCGTCGACGACGTCCTCGAACTCGATCGTGGCCGTCGACCCGGAGAGGTCGGCCAGCGACAGCTCGGTGCCCGGCGGCAGCGCGGTGGACAGCTGGTCGTCGCGCTCGGCCCGGGTCGGTCCCTCCGTGAGATCACCGAGCAGGTCGGCCAGCCGGTCGGCCACCGAGCTGCCGTCGACGTCCCGGGCGCGGGGGACCAGCACCTCCGCGTCGTCCACCAGGTAGACCTGCGGCTGCTCGGCGCCCGGTCGGGCCGGCACGGCCGACGACGGCGGCGTGCTGGGTGACGCGAGCGCGGAGGGCACCTGGGAGCTGGGGATCGCCTCCGGCGGCCCGCCGGTGGGCACCCCGCAGGAGACCAGCGCGAGCGGCACCGCGAGCGCCACCGCGGCGAGCGGGACCAGCCCCCGCACGCCCCGCGTCCTCACGACGACGCCGCCGGCAGCGCGGTGCTGGACGACACCGCCGCCGGCAGCGCGATGCTGAACCGGGCACCACCGGCGGGGTTGGGGGCACACCAGGCGGCGCCGCCCAGGTGGGCGGCGGTCTCGGCGACGATCGCCAGCCCGAGCCCGGCCCCGGGCAGCGACCCGCGGGCGGCGCGGGGGCCGCGGGCGAACCGCTCGAAGACCCGCTCCCGGTCCTCGGCGGCCACGCCCGGGCCGGAGTCGTCGACGTGCAGCACCACGGAGTCCCCGATCCGCTGCACCTGCACCGCGCTCACCCCACCGGCGTGCCGGTCGGCGTTCTCCACCAGGTTCCGCACGGCCCGCTCCAGCGGGAGCTTGCGGGCCAGCACCGCCGTGGCGGACTCGTCGTCGGCGGCCAGCAGGTCGACCGGGTGACCGGTGCGCTCGAGCACCTCGCGCACCAGCGCCGCGACGCTCACCACCGGCGGGGTCGCCCCGGGCGGCTCGGCACCGGGGGTGTCGCGCGCGTTGTCCAGCTTGGCCAGCTCCAGCAGGTCGTCGAGGGTCCGGCGGAACCGGTCCAGCTCCGACTGCACCAGCGCGAGCGCCTCGCGTCCCCGGGGGGTGAGGTCGTCCCGCCGGCCGGCCAGCACCTCCACGGTGGTCACCAGGCTGGTGAGCGGGCTGCGCAGCTCGTGGCTGACGTCGCCCACGAAGCGGGCGTCCCGGTCGATCCGGGTGGACAGTGCGTCGACCATGCTGTTGAAGCTCCCCACGATCGCGACCAGGTCCGGGTCGTCGGTGGGCGGCAGCCGGGTGGTCAGGTCGCCGCCGGCGATCGCGGTGGCCGCGCCGGCCACCTGCTCCAGCGGCTGCACCGCGCGGCGGCTGGCCCAGCTGCCGAACGCCGCGCCGGCGAGGGTGGCGGCCCCCGCACCGGCGGCGAGCACCGCGCCGAGGGTGCGCAGTGACAGCTCCAGCTCGGTGAGGGTGGACAGCTCGTAGAACTCCACGTCGGTGCCGGGCAGCTGGATGCCGACCACCACCCGTGGTCCGACCCGGGAGCCGGTGCGCGCGGTGGCCGGCTGGCCGTCGGCCACCTGTTCCTGCAGCGCCTCCGGGACGTCGCGTGCGCCGACCTCCAGGCTGGAGGAGTACCAGGCGCCGCCGCTGCGCACGACCACGTCGGCGCCACCGGAGGGCACCAGGTCACCGAGCACGTCACCGACCTCCGTGCCGGCGGTGGACAGCCGGCTGCGCAGCACGCTCGCGTCGGTGAAGGCCTGCCGGACGGCGGAGCGCTCCCGCTGGTCGAGGAGGTAGTTGCGGGCCAGCACGAAGGTGGTGACCACCAGGACGGCGGAGACCAGCAGCGTCACCGCGGCGAACCCCAGCACGATCCGCGCCCGCAGCCCCCGCGGGCGCTGCGTCCATCTCACTGCACGTCCAGCCGGTACCCCAGCCCGCGCACGGTGACCACGACCTGCGGATTGCCCGGGTCGAGCTCGATCTTGGTGCGCAGCCGCCGCACGTGGACGTCGACGATCCGCTCGTCACCGAAGAACCCGTGCTCCCAGACCCGGCTGAGCAGCTCCTGGCGGCTGAGCACCCGCCCCGGGACCGACGCCAGCTCGCAGAGCAGCCGGAACTCGGTCAGCGTCAGGGCCAGCTGCTCCGCACCCCGGTGCACGGTGCCGCGCTCCTGGCGCAGCACCAGCGGCGCGTCGGCGTGCGCGTCCAGCACCACCTCCGGCGTGGGCGCCTCCGCGGTGCCCGGCCGCGGCGCGCCGGTGGACACCCGACGGCGCAGGGCCCGCAGGCGGGCGGTGACCTCCTTCAGCTGGAAGGGCTTGGTCACGTAGTCGTCCGCGCCGGCCTCCAGCGCGGCCACGATGTCGTGGGTGTCGGCGCGGGCGCTGACCACGATGATCGGCAGGTCGTGCTCGCGGCGGACCTCGCGGATCACGGCGAAGCCGTCCATCGCCCCGAGCATCAGGTCGACGAGCATGAGGTCGGGGACCGCGGCGGCGACGCGGCGGACCGCGTCCTCACCGTCGACGGCCTCCTCGACCAGGTAGCCCTCGTCCTCCAGGGCCCAGCGGAGCGCGGTGCGGATGTGGTCGTCGTCCTCGACGACGAGGAGACGGGGCGGCACGCGGGACATGCTGCCACGTGCCCGGGGGGCAGCACCGCCGCAGTGCGGTCGTCATCGGATCGCAATCGAACGGATGGGGCGTTCGTCACCCCCCGCGGGAACGCTGGTCGCTGACCGCACCGAACCCCGTGGCGGCCCGAGGAGGACCGGATGACGACCAGCACCGCAGCCCGGCAGACGTCCGGGCGACCGGCCGACGTCGAGGGCGACGAGCGGGTCGTCCACCTCTGCGAGGCACACGTCTGCGACGGGCTGGCCGACGTGCGCTGGCTGCTGCACCAGGCGCTGCTCGGTGGCGCGCGGCGCATCATCGTCGACCTCACCGAGGTGCCCCACCTGGCGAGCCCGGCGCTGGCCAGCTTCCTCTGGGCGCACCGCATCTGCCGGGCCCGCGGGGGTGCCGTGGTGCTGCGGGGCGCCGACCGGCGGACCCAGGACGTGCTGCGTCGCACCGGTCTGCAGCACGTGCTCCAGGTCGAGCCGCGCAGACCCCGGGTCGCCGCGTGACGAGGGCGGTGCACGAGCCGGAGACGGCCTACCAGCAGTTCGTCGACGTCCAGGCCGGTGCGATCCGGGCCGGGGGGCGGCTCAGCGTGCAGGGCGCCGACCTGATGTACGGCGCCGTGCTGGTGCTGCAGGGCCGCGGCCACCGGCGGGTGACCCTCGATCTGGAGGGGGTGCAGGTCGTCGACGACGACGGCCTGGATGCCCTCCGCTCGCTGCAGGACGCCATCTCGGCCACCGGCCGGGAGCTGGTGCTGCTGCACCCGCCCGCCGGGGTGGGCGCGCGGTGAACCCACAGCGGCACTGCCCCGGCTGCGGGGCCGAAGAGCCCGAGGAGGTCCGCGACGACGGCGACGACCCGGGCTGGTGGTCGCGGCTGCGCTGCCGCGCCTGCCGCTACGAGTGGGCCGCCGGCGCCTGAGCGCTGGGCTCTCTCATCCCGGGTTCCCTCGTTTCCGTTCCCTCATCCCCGACGCCGGCGGCGGTCGCCGGGGGCTCAGCCCAGGGTGCCGCTCCCGACGACCGCGGTGACCACCCCGGCGCCCACCCCCACGGCGAGCACCCCGACCGCCCCGGCGGCCGCGGCGCCCCGCGCCCACGGGCGGTCGGGCAGCTCCTCGGCACCGTCCCGCTCGTCCGGCCGGGACAGCGCGGGCACCAGCCACCGCAGGTAGTACGCGAGGCTGAGCACGGTGTTCGCCGCCGCGACCACCACCAGCCAGGCCAGGCCGCCGTCCCAGGCGGCGGTGAAGACCGTGAGCTTGCCGACGAACACCGCCGTCGGTGGCGTGCCGACCAGGCTCAGCAGGCTGATCACCAGCGCGGCGGCCTGCCCCGGGCGCCGCCGGCCCAGGCCGCGGGAGTCCGCGAGCGACCTCGTGCGGGGATCGCCGGCGAGCACCGCGAAGGCGGTCAGGTTGGTGACCGCGTAGCCGACCAGGTAGGTGAGCAGCGCGGGCACGGCGGCGTCGGTGGCGCCCACGACGGCGACCGGCATGAGGAGGTAGCCGACCTGGCTCACCGTCGACCAGCCCAGCAGCCGGCGGGCGTCGGTCTGCCCGAGCGCGGCGAGGTTGCCCAGCGTCATGGTGACCGCGGCGAGCACCCCGACCAGCAGCGGCCACGGCAGCGAGCCGGGCAGCACGTCGACCAGCCGCATCATCGCGACCAGGGCCCCGACCTTCGGCACCGTGGTGAGGAAGGCGGCCGCGGCGGTGCCGGCGCCCTGCGCCGCGTCGGGCACCCAGAAGTGCAGCGGCACCCCGCCGGCCTTGAACAGCAGCCCGCCCAGCACCCCGATCGCCCCGACGGCGACCGCGGCCGCGGGGGCACCGGCCAGCCCGCCGGCCAGGCCCGCATAGGCGGTGCTGCCGGCCACGCCGAACAGCACGCTGCTGCCCAGCAGCAGGAGGATGCCCGAGAGCGCGCCCAGCAGGTAGGTCTTCAGCGCCGCCTCGGCCGCCCGGGCGTCGCGGCCGAGCCCGACCAGCGCGTACAGCGGGATGCTCGACAGCAGGAAGCCGACCGCCAGCACCAGCAGGTCGTCGGTGGCCGCGAGCACCACCGCGCCCAGTGAGCTGAGCAGCAGCAGGCTGTACGTCTCGCTCTCCCGCACCTGCCCGGCGAGTTCCTCGACGCCCAGGCCGATCACCAGCAGCGTCGAGGCGACGACCACCAGCCGGGCGATCCCGGTCGGGGTGTCGACGACGAAGGCGCCGAACACCGTCCGCGCCGGGTCGACCAGCGGCAGCGCCGCGGCCACCCCGGCGGTCAGCAGCGCGGCGACCGCCACCAGCCGGGCCACCCACTGCCGCTGCCGCGGCAGGAAGGAGCCGGCCAGCAGGGTGACGACGGCGCCGGCGAGCAGGCTGATCTCCGGCAGCAGCGCCAGCAGGTCCTGGTCCATCACCGCAGAGCCCCGGTCACCGGCTCACCAGGTCCACGACCAGCGAGGCGGCCGGGGAGATGACGTCCAGCAGCGGCCAGGGGACCAGGCCGATGGCCAGGGAGAGCGCGAGCAGCCCGATGACCGGGGCCGCCTGCACCGCCCGCACGTCGGCGAACCCGACCGACCGGCCGCCGGTCTCCCCGGTGAACACCCGCTGCAGGGCGCGCAGGAACAGCGCGGCGGTGAGCAGGATGCCCGGCAGCGCGACCGCCGCCCACGCCGTCGCCCCGATGCTGCCGGCGAAGACCTGGAACTCCGCGACGAACCCGCTGAGGGCCGGGATGCCCAGCGAGCCGAACGCCGCGACGGCGAACAGCCCGGCGTAGACCGGCGCGCTGCGGGCCAGCCCGCCGTACTCGTCCATCGCGTAGCTGCCGGTGCGGTCGTGCAGCACCCCGGCGAGCAGGAACAGCGCGCCGGTGAGCAGGCCGTGGCTGACCATCTGGGTCACCGCGCCGGTCACCGCGAGCTCCCGGGCCGCCGTCCCGCTGCCGACCAGCCCGGCCGCGCCGACGGCCACCAGCACGTAGCCCATGTGGTTGATCGAGGTGTAGGCGATCATCCGCTTGAGGTCGGTCTGCGCCAGCGCGACCAGCGCCCCGTAGAGCACCGAGGCGATGCCGACGGCGAGCACCACCCAGGCCGCGCCCTGCCAGGCGTCGGGCATCGCCGGCATCGCGATCCGGACGAACCCGTAGGTGCCCATCTTCAGCAGCACCGCGGCGAGCACCGCAGACCCGATGGCCGAGGCGTCGGTGTGCGCCGGCGGGAGCCAGGTGTGGAAGGGGATGGTCGGCGTCTTGATGGCAAGCCCGACCAGCAGCGCGGCGAGCACGAACCCGCCGGCGACCGGGGAGTCGGCCAGCGGGGCGGCGGCGACCAGCTCGGGGATGTCGAAGGTGTGCGGGTCGGCCGCCAGGTACAGCCCGATGAAGCCCAGCAGCAGCGCCAGGCTGCCCAGGAACGTGTAGAGGAAGAACTGCAGCGCGGAGCGGCCCGCCTGCCGGCCGTGCCCCCAGCCGGCGATCGCGGCGTACATGCCGACGATCGACAGGTCGAAGAAGAGGAAGAACAGGATCAGGTCCTGGGCCACGAACAGCCCCAGGCAGGTCGTCTGCAGGGCCAGGAACAGCGCGGCCAGCTTCCGCGGCCGCCGCTGCTCGCGCAGCGAGTAGACCGCGCAGGCGAGGAAGACGACGGCGGTGAGCGCCACCAGCGGCAGGGACAGCCCGTCGACGCCGACGTGGTAGCTGCTGTTCACCGACGGGATCCACCGGGCCTGCACCTCGTACGCCAGGCCGCCGCCGGCCGGCGTCCGGTACCCGACGCAGAGCGCGATCACCAGCGCCAGGTCGGCGGCGGTCACCCCCACCCAGGCCCAGCGGGCGGCACGGTCGGGCACCCGCACCAGGGCGAGCGCCGCCGCGGCGACCAGCGGCAGGAAGACGATCACGGTGAGCACGGGGTTACCTTCCGACCAGCAGGAGGAGGGCCAGCGCGGCGGCGAGCACCGCGACGGCCTGGACGTAGTACTGGTGCAGCAGCCCGGTCTGGGCCCGCCGGGCGAGCCCGCCCAGCTGCCGGGTGCCGGCGGCCAGGCCGCGGACCAGCCGGTCGGGGCCGGCGAGATCGGCGCGCGCGGTGGCACCGGCCAGCCGCACGGTCGACCGGCCGGCGCCGGCCGTGGCGGGGGCGAGCGCGCCGTCGTCGAACCGGCCCAGCGCCCCGGCGGTGCGCAGCGCCGACCGGCCGGCGCCACCGACGGCGGGGGCGAGCACCCGGTCGTCGAACCGGGCGCAGGCCTCGGCGGTGCGCAGCACCGGCCGCACGACGAGCGCGGAGGTCGCGCGGGGGAGTCCCAGCCAGCCGGCCAGCCACCCCACCCGCTCCGCACCGCGCCAAAGTGGCCACTTCGGCGCGGAGAGGCCCACGACGGCGACGGCGAGGGCCGCGGAGAGGGCCATCTCCCAGACCGTCGGGCTGGGCGCGCCGGTCGTACCGAGCGCCCGGCGCAGCGCCTCGCCCACCGGCGGGAGGGCCAGCAGGCCCAGCACGGCGGCGCCGGCCGCCAGCACCACCAGCGGCGCCTGCTCCAGCACGACGACCCGGCGGCTGCCCTCCTCCTCGGTGTCGTAGCCGCTCTCGGCGTCGTCCGGCAGCTGCTGCCAGACCAGCCAGAGCACCTTGCCCGCGTAGGCCGCCGACACGGCGGCCGCGGCCAGCCCGACGACGTACAGGGCCAGGGACTCGTGGCGGGCGACGGCCAGCACCGCGTCCTTGGTGGCCCACAGCGACAGCGGGACGACGCCGGCCAGCGCCAGCGCGCCGACCGCGGCGCAGACCCCGACCAGCGGCCAGCGCCGGGCCGCGCCGCGCAGCGCAGCCAGCTGCTTGGTACCCAGCGCGCTCAGCCACGCCCCGGCGACGAGGAACAGCAGCGCCTTCGTGGCGGCGTGCGCGACCAGGTGCGCGGTGCCCCCGGCGACCGAACCGACCCCGGCGGCCAGCACGACGAACCCCAGCTGGGCCGCGGTCGAGGCGGCCAGCAGCTGCTTGAGGTCGCGCTGGGCGACGGCGACCGCGCCGAGCAGCAGCGCGGTCAGCGCGCCGATCCAGGCCGCGGTCGGGCCGGCCCAGCCGGTGGCCGCCAGCAACGGCTCCATGCGCAGCAGCAGGTAGCCGCCCATCGCGACCATCGCCGCGGAGTGGAGCAGGGCGCTGACCGGGCTCGGTCCCTGCATCGCCGCGGACAGCCACGCGGTGAACGGCAGCTGCGCGGCCTTGCCCAGCGCGGCGACCAGCACGCCGGCGGCGGCGACGTGCAGCCACGGGCCGCCGGCGGTGGCGAGGTCGTCCAGCGCCAGCCCGGCGCCGCCGGCCAGCGCGGCACCGGCGGCCAGGTAGAGCCCCAGGTCGGCGGTGCGGGTGGTGAGGAACGCGGTGAGCCCCGCCCCGACCCGGTGGTCCTCCTGCCAGCGGAAGCCGATCAGCGCGTAGGAGGTCGCGCCCATCACCTCCCAGGCGAACAGCAGGGTGGGCAGCGTGCTCGCGGTGACCGTGACGGCGACCGCCGCGGTGAACAGCAGCATCAGCCCGGTGAACCGGGCCCGCGCCCCCTGGTAGGGCGCATCGGTGTCGCCGGCGGAGAAGACCAGCACCAGCAGGGCCACCGCGGCCACCGCCGGGAGCACCACCGCGGCCAGCGCGTCGACCGCCAGGCCGAACGGGGCACCCGGGAGGAAGGGGACGGTGGTGGCCGGCCGGCCCCGGGCCACCGCGATCGAGAGCACCAGCGCGGCCGCCGCCGTCGCCACCCCGGCCGGCAGCGCCGCCCGGTCGGCCTGCCGGCCGAGCACGCACAGCAGCGCGCCGACGGCGGCGGGCAGCGCGGCCGTCGCCCACAGCAGCCCGGTCACCGGGACAGGTCCGTGGCCATGTCGGTCATGTCCGACTGCTTCGCCCGGTGCAGCAGGGTGGCGACGGCGAACCCCATCGCCATCTCCACCGTCATCGCCGAGATGACCACCAGCAGCAGCACCTGGCCGTCGGGGGAGGGGGAGAGGAACCACCAGAAGGCGGCCGCGGCCAGGATGACGCCGTTGAGCATGAGCTCCAGGCCCATCATCACCATGACCACGACCTGCTGGGAGATCGCGCCGTAGAGACCCACGCTGACCAGCGCGGCCGCCACCACCAGCACCGCCTGCAGCGTCACCGCCCCGCACCCCGCCGCAGGTCCGTACCGCGCAGGTCCGTACCGCGCAGGTCGTCGCCCATCCGGTCGTAGCGGCTGCCCGGCAGCGCCAGCACCAGGGCGGCGACGATCGTGGCGAAGAGGACCGGTGAGACGGTCATCATCACCAGCATCTTCGACTCCATGACCGCCTCGCCCAGCGAGGTGACCAGGTCCGCCGCCGGGGCGCCGCGGCGGGTGGGCCAGTCGACGAGCAGCGCCCCGCCGGCCAGCACGACGAACGTGCCGATCGAGACCGCCAGGGCCGGGCGCTTCCCGTGCACCATGCTCATCGGCATGAGCGCGGGGTTCATCCCCATGAACATGATCATGTAGATGGCCATGATCGCCATCTCCATCACCATCATCAGCACGGTGATCACGCCGAGGAACTGCAGGTCGAACAGCAGCAGGGTCAGGCCGACGGCGATGAACGACGCCGCCAGCGCGTAGGTGGCCCGGGCCATCGAGTCGACCCGGAAGACGGCGACCCCGGCGGCGACCGCGATCACCGCGAGCACCCAGAACACGATCCCGCTGACCACGGTCACCCCCGGACCACGACGACGACGGACACGAACAGCAGCTGCAGCAGCGTCAGCGGCAGCACGACCAGCCAGGCCGGCACCGCCAGCTGCTCGGGCCGGACCACCGGCAGCCGGCGGCGCACCGCCACGAGCACCGCGAGCAGCGCGGCGGTCTTGACCAGGACCCACAGCCAGGCCGGCAGCAGCGGGCCGTGGCCGCCGCCGAGGAACACGGTCGCCCCGAACGCCGCCCCGGCGCTCAGCAACGCGTAGCGACCGGTGACCAGCAGCCACCGGTCCAGCCCGGAGACCTCGGCGAGCACCCCGCCGGCCGTCGTCGTCCCGGCCGCGGCCGAGAACGGTCCCCACACCGAGAAGGCGACCACCGCGGCGCAGAAGACGACGAAGGCCACCGGCATCCAGACGACGAACCACAAGCCGTCCTGGGCGGCGACGACGTCCCCCAGCCGAAGGCTCCCGGCGGCCGCCGCCGGTGCGGTCAGCGCGAACATCAGCGGCAGCTCGTAGCTGAGCGCCTGGGCCAGGAAGCGGAACCCGCCGACGAGGGAGTGCGCGCTGTTCGGCCCCCAGCCGGCCAGCCAGACCGCCGCCCACAGCAGCACGTCCATCGCGTTGAACCAGACGATGCCGACCGCCAGGTCCGCGACCGTCCACCGGCCGAACGGGACCACGACCACCATGAGCAGCGCCGCGGTGAGCAGCCCGGCGCCGCCGACCCGCCACAGCAGCACGTCGGCGGCGAGCGTGCTGCGCCGGCGCTGCCGGAACAGCCGGGCCGTCTCGGCGGCCGGCGCGGCGAGCCCGGCGCCCAGCGGCTGCCCGGCGGCCCGGGCGCTGAGCACCCCGTCCAGGACGGCGGCCGATGCGGCGACCGCCAGCAGCAGCGCCGCGGCCAGCGGCACCCAGGCGGAGGAGACCTGCTCGACGGTCACGACGCCGACTCCACGGGCACCCGGTGCCGGTCGGTGGTGTCCAGGTCGAGGCTGGCGACCACCAGCCGGGCCGAGGCGAGGTCCAGGCCGGTGACCAGGTCGGCCACCTCGTCGGTGGTGATCGCGCGCTGCGGTGCGTGCCCGTCCAGCCAGTGCAGCAGCCGGTCGTGCGCGTCGCCCTCCGGCAGTCGGCCGAGGCCGCGCAGCGCCGCGCGCAGCAGCCGGGACCGGCGGACCCGCCGCGCCAGCCGCTCGGCGTCTGCCTGGGGCAGCGCACCGGCCAGGGCCGCGTCGCGCAGCCGCGCGGCGGTCGCGGCGGCGTCGGCCCAGCCGGCCAGCGCGAGCAGGGTGGCCACCGCGTCCCAGCGGCCGGCCGGGCTGCCGTGCAGGTCGTCGCCGGGGGGCGGAGCCCCGGGCTCGAGCACCTCGGCGCGGGCGCCGACGATCAGCTCGCCCTGCAGGGTGGTGTGCAGCAGCAGCCCGACCGGCCAGTGCGCCAGGACCGGGCCGAGCGGTACGTGCAGCACGTCGAGGTCGAGACCGTCGGGGTCGGGCAGCTGGTCCTCGTCGCCGCTGCCGGCCAGCATGATCCCGCCGGGCATCGGCATGTCCATGCCGCCGTGGTCCATGCCGCCGTGGTCCATGCCGCCGTGGTCCATGCCGCCGTGGTCCATGCCGCCGTGGTCCATGCCGCCGTGGTCCATGTCGCCGTGGTCCATGTCGCCCACGCCGGAGTCGCCGTGGTCCATCTGGCCGTGGTCTCCCGGGTGGGAGTCGGAGTCGCCGTGGTCCATGTCGCCGTGGTCTCCCGGGTGGAAGTCGGAGTCGGCGCCCGGGTCGTCGTCTCCGTCGTCCTGCGGGCCCGGGTCGTCGAAGGCCGGCGGCTCGCCGGTCTCGTCGTCGTCGGCGTGCCCGTGGACCGTGTCGTCGTCCTCCCCGCCGTCGTCCCGGTGGTCGTCGTCGACGGCGTCGGTGGCCCCGGCGCCCTGCGGGGGCTCCCCGGGGCGGTCGGCGGCGTCCCGGCGCTGGGCGGCGTCGTCGGCGAGGTCGGCCGCGACCCGGTCCAGGGCGGCCGCTGCGCCGTCCGGGGACGCGACCGACACCCGGGCGCGGGGGCCGGGCAGCTGGGTCCAGGCGTGGTCGACCGCGGCGGCCAGCCGGGCCCCCGGCCGCCCGCAGAGCACCAGGGCGTCGGCGTCAGCGGGGGAGACTGCCATCCGCCAGCCACGGGCGCGCAGCTCCCGTTCCACCGCGCACCGGCTCGTGGACCAGCCGGGCACCTCGACGACGAGCGCGGCGGCCCGCCGGACGGCCAGCCGGGTGATCAGGCCCACTGCAGCGCGCCCTCGCGCCAGGCCCAGAGCACCCCGGCCATCAGCACGCCGAGCAGCACGAACATCTCGATGATCGCGGAAACGCCGATCGAGGCGACCACCGTCGCCCACGGGTACATGAACAGCATCTCGACGTCGAAGGCGAGGAACAGCAGGGTCATCGGGTAGTACCGCGCCTCGTAGCGCGACAGCGCGTGCTCGGCGGGGCGCCAGCCGGAGAGGAAGGGCAGGGCCGGCACGGCGTCGGGGGCGACCGCGGTCCGCCGGTGCACCAGCTGGGCGACCAGCGCCCCGCCGACGGCGAGCCCGAGCATCAGGGCGGCGCTCAGGTAGGCGGACACCTGACTCCCCTCCGCGGCGGACCGGGCGACTGACCGCCGCCGCATACCCGTGCACCCGCACGGGTAACCGGCGTGACGTGGACCACCCGCACCCCGTCGATCCCGAGCGCGTGGCCGCTGTGCGGGCGCGCGTGCCCTCGCGCGCGGAGGCCGCCGCGCTGACCGCCGTGCTCGGCCTGCTCGCCGACCCGACCCGCGCCCGGGTGCTGTACGCGCTCGACGAGGTGCAGGAGCTCTGCGTCGGCGACATCGCGCTGGCGCTGGACGCGACCGAGGACGCGGTGGGGTACGCGCTGCGCCTGCTGCGCACCGCCGGCTTCGTCGCCACCCGGCGGGCGGGCCGGGTCGTCTACTACCGGCTGGCCGCGGGGTTCCCCGAGCCGCTCCTCGAGCACTGCCTCCGGGGTCTGGTCGACCTGCCGCGAACGTGGGCCGCCGGCCCGGAGTGACCGGGGAACCGCGGCGACCGGCGGATTGAGAGCTCATGACGATCAGACGACGGAGGCCGCGTCCGGATGCCCCGCCGCGTCCCGCGGGGCAGATTGCCTGATCACGAGGCAGGAGCCGGTCTCCTGCCCACTGCCCACGGGGGTGTCTCATGGCCGAACTCGTGCTCACCGCGCCCAGCCAGCGCCGGGCCCACTCGAGCGCACTCGCACGGATGTCCTGCTGCCCGACGTGCGCCGCCCCGGAGGTCGACGACCAGCCCGGCGACTTCGACCCCCGCGCGTTCGTCGCCGCCCTGGTCTGCCGCGCCTGCGGGCACGAGTGGTCGGTGTCCTGCTGAGCTGATCGGCCCCCGGGCGGAACCGGAGGTGCGACCGGCCCGATCCCGGGTAGCGGGCTGTCCATGTGGTTCGACAGCTGGTCCGACCTGGGGCGCGTCCTCGCCGTCGGGTCCTCCGCCTATGTGATCGTCATCCTCGTCCTCCGGCTCTCCGGCAAACGGACGCTGGCCAAGCTCAACGCCTTCGACCTGGTGGTCACCGTGGCGCTGGGTTCCACGTTGGCCACCATCCTGCTCAGCTCGGACGTCGCCCTGGCCGAGGGTGCGGTGGCGCTGGGGCTGCTCGCGGCGCTGCAGCTCGTCGTCGCCTGGGTGACCAGCCGGCGGCCGCAGCTGCGGGACGCCGTCACCGCCCACCCGGCGCTGCTGCTCTACCGCGGTGAGCTGCGGCCGGACGTGCTGCGCGAGCAGCGGATGAGCGAGGCGGAGATCCGCCAGGCCGTGCGGTCCAGCGGCCAGGGTGACCTGTCGACGATCGCGGCCGTCGTCCTGGAGAGCGACGGCACCGTCAGCGTCGTGCCCGAGTCGGCCCTCGGCGACGGCTCCGCGCTGGCCCACGTGCCGGGCACCGCCCCCGTCCGGCACTGACCGTGTGACCGGCCCGGAGAAGCCGCTGCGCGACGTGGTGGGCCCGGACCTCGACGTGCTGTTCTGCGGCATCAACCCGTCGCTGCTCTCGGCGGAGGTCGGGCACCACTTCGCCCGGCCGGGCAACCGGTTCTGGCCGGCGCTGCACCGGGCGGGGCTCACCCCGCGGTTGCTGACCCCGGCGGAGGACCGCGAGCTGCTGCGGTACGGGCTGGGCGTCACCAACGTCGTCGCCCGGCCGACCCGCACCGCCGCCGAGCTGTCCCGCGAGGAGCTGCGCGCCGGGGCCGAGGCGCTCGCCGCGCTGGTGGGCCGGTACCGGCCCCGGGTGCTGGCGGTGCTGGGCGTGACCGCCTGGCGGGTGGCCTTCGACCGGCCGAAGGCAGGGCTGGGACCCCAGCCGGAGCGGGTGGGCGGCGTGCTCACCTGGGTGGCTCCCAACCCCAGCGGGCTGAACGCCCACCACCAGCTGCCCGACCTGGCCCGGCTCTACGGCGAGCTCCGCGAGGCCGCCCGCACCGCCCCGGGCTGAGCGCCGGCGGCACCGGCTGGGAGGCTGCCCGCATGGCGGCAGGGGAACGCACACCACAGCTGGCCGGCCGGCTGCGCGGGTTCGGGACGACGGTCTTCGCCGAGATGAGCGCCCTGGCGGTGGCCACCGGGGCGATCAACCTCGGCCAGGGGTTCCCCGACGAGCCGGGGCCCCCGGAGGTGCTCGACGTCGCCCGCGCCGCCATCGGCACCGACCTCGACCAGTACCCGCCCGGCCCCGGCCTGCCGGTGCTGCGGCAGGCGGTCGCCGAGCACCAGGAGCGGTTCCACGGGCTGACCTACGACCCGGTCACCGAGGTGCTGGTGACCGCCGGGGCCACCGAGGCGCTCACCGCCGCGCTGCTGGCGCTGGTCGAGCCCGGCGACGAGGTCGTCGTCCTCGAGCCGATGTTCGACAGCTACGCCGCCGCGGTGGCGATGGCCGGGGGAGTGCTGCGCCCGGTGCCGCTGCGCCCGCCGCCCGGCGGGGCCGGGCACTGGAGCTTCGACGAGGCGGAGCTGCGCGCGGCGGTCACCCCGCGGGCCCGGCTGCTGCTGCTCAACACCCCGCACAACCCGACGGGCTCGGTGCTCACCCGGGCCGAGCTCGCCCTGCTGGCCGACGTCGCCACCGCGGCGGACCTGCTGGTGCTCACCGACGAGGTGTACGAGCACCTGGTGTTCGACGGCGCCGAGCACGTCTCGCCGGCCACCCTGCCGGGCATGCGCGACCGCACCCTGGTGGTGAGCAGCGGCGGCAAGACCTTCCGCACCACCGGGTGGAAGGTCGGCTGGGTCTGCGGGCCGGCCGAGTTGGTGGCCGCCGTCCGCACCGCCAAGCAGTACCTGACCTTCGTCAACGCCGGGCCCTTCCAGCCGGCCATCGCCGCCGGGCTGCGGCTGCCCGACGCGTACTTCACGGCCCTCGCGGCCGACCTGCAGCGCAAGCGCGACCTGCTCGTCGGCGGGCTGGCGGCGGCCGGGCTGCCGGTGGTCAGCCCGGAGGCCACCTACTTCGCCACCGTCGACGTCCGCCCGGTGCAGCCCGACGGCGACGGCGTGGCGTTCTGCCGGTCCCTGCCCGAGCGTGCCGGGGTGGTCGCGGTGCCGAGTGTGGTCTTCTACGACCCGGCGCACGCGCACCTGGGCCGGCACCTGGTGCGGTTCGCCTTCTGCAAGCGGGACGAGGTGCTGGCCGAGGCCGCCGCACGGTTGGGGGAGCTGCGATGAGGATCGCCGCGGTGCAGCACGACATCGTCTGGGAGGACCGGGAGGCCAACTTCGCCCGGCTCGCACCGCAGGTGGCCCGCGCGGTCGGCGCCGGCGCGGAGCTGGTGCTGCTCACCGAGACCTTCTCCACCGGCTTCTCGATGACCCCGGGCATCGGCGAGCCCGAGGGCGGGCCCTCGGCGGGGTTCCTCGCCGCCCAGGCCGCCGAGCACGGGGTGTGGGTCGCCGGCACCTGCCCGGAGGTCGCCGGGGACGGCGACCTGCCGTTCAACACCTTCGTGCTCGCCGCCCCGGACGGCACCACGCACCGGTACCGCAAGCTGCACCCGTTCGCGACCGAGCGCGAGCGCTTCCGCTCAGGCACCGGGCCGGTCACCGTCGAGGTCGGCGGGCTGCGGGTCACCCCGTTCATCTGCTACGACCTGCGCTTCGCGAACGTCTTCTGGGCGGCCGCGCCGGCGACCGACGTGTACCTGGTGCCGGCCAACTGGC
The DNA here is from genome assembly GCF_054051115.1 of Modestobacter sp. SYSU DS0904. NCBI lineage: Bacteria > Bacillati > Actinomycetota > Actinomycetes > Geodermatophilales > Geodermatophilaceae > Modestobacter > Modestobacter sp. SYSU DS0904. Next base: position 60,545 of record NZ_JBJHAQ010000023.1, read on the forward strand.
CCGCCGCCCGGCGGCAGCACTGGCAGACGCTGCTGCAGGCGCGGGCGATCGAGAACCAGGCCTACGTCGTCGGCTGCAACCGGGTGGGTGCCGCCGGCGACGGCGTCGGGCACGCCGGCGACAGCCGGATCGTCAGCCCGTCCGGGGAGCTGCTGGCCACCGCGGCCGGCGTCGAGACGATCGTGCTGGCCGACGTCGACGCCGCCGAGGTGGCCGCCACCCGCGAGCAGTTCCCCTTCCTCGCCGACCGGCGCAGCTGAGGCAGCCGGTCCCCGGCCCCGGGCGGAGGGGCTGGGCGGCGTCAGAAGGAGACGGGGAGCTCCTCGACGCCGTGCACGAAGGACAGCCGGCGCCACGGGAGCTGCTCCTCGGGAACCGCGAGCGCCAGGTCCGGGAAGCGGCGGAACAGCTCCGGGAGCACGATCCGCAGCTCCATCCGGGCGAGCTCGGCGCCGACGCACCGGTGCACCCCGTGGCCGAAGGCCAGGTGGCTGCCGGTGACCGACCGGGTGGGGTCGAACCGGTCGGGCTCCGCACCGGCCCAGGCCGGGTCGCGGTCGGCCCCGCTGAGCGAGACGGCGACGGCGTCGCCCTGCCGGACCGGGCACCCGGAGATCTCCAGGTCCCGCTTGGCGAACCGCGGGAACGCGACCTGGACCACCGACAGGTGGCGCAGCAGCTCCTCGATCAGCCGGTCGACCTCGGCGGGTGACCCGTCCCGGACGACGGCGGCGTGCGCGGGGTCCCGCAGCAGCACCAGCGTGCCCAGCGAGATGGAGCTGGCGGTGGTCTCGTAGCCGCCGGTCACGATCCCGTCGACCAGGCCGGCGAGCTCGTCGTCGGAGATCGCGTCGCCCTCGGCCTGCAGGATCCGCCCGATCAGCCCGGGCCCCGGCGCGCTGCGCTGCCGGGCCACCACGTCGAGGAGGATCTTCTTCTGCTCGGACACCGCACCGAGCGCCGCCCCCATGCCCCCGGTCGCGTCGAACCGCTGGGTGCCCAGCCGGAGGAAGGCCTCGTGGTCGGTGTCGTCGAGCCCGAGCAGGTCGCAGATCACGTCCATCGGCACCCGCCAGGAGACCAGCTCGGCCAGGTCCGCCGGCGATCCGGCGGCCACGAGCTCGTCGAGCCGGCGGGCCACGGTCGCCTCGATGTCCGGCTCCAGGCGGGCCAGCCGCTGCCGGGTGAACTCCGGGGCGACGAGCTTGCGCAGCCGGGTGTGCACCGGCGGGTCGGTGAAGCCGAGGCCGCCGACGTCGGCGGTCGAGCCCGGGCCGGTGTCGCTGAACAGGTGGCGGATGTCGTTGCTGTAGGAGTCCCGGTCGGCCAGGACGGTGCGGGCCTGCTCGTAGCCGGTCACCAGGTGGACGGCGAAGCCGAAGGGCAGGTCGAGCCGCTCCACCGGGCACCGGGCGCGCAGCTCGGCCAGCTCGGGCACCGGGTCGGTGCCGTGCCGCAGCAGGGGCAGTCGGCCGGCCTCGGGGAGGAACGTCAGCTCGGCGACGTCGAAGCCCTTCGTGCGGATCCGCCGCTCGACCATGCGGCCCAGCCAGGTCTGGACCATGGTCCGTGGGCCGCGCCGGCGCTGCTGCCGGTGTGCTGAGACCTCGCTCGTGGGCATGCTCCCCGTCCAACTCGACTGCGCTCGTGCCGTGCACGCCCCCCGGGAACGGAGGGCCGTCCTCGACCATCCCACGGACGCGGCCGCGGGTGGTCGCTGGCCCGCCGGTGTGCCGCCGCCCCGGCACCGTCGGCGACGTGCCGGCGGGCGTGGTCCACTGACCCGATGACCGCCCCTGTGCCCTGGTCGGCCGGCAGCTGGAGCGCCGCACCGGCAGCCGTGCGCACCGACGGCCCGGACCTGCTGGTCACCGCCGTCGAGGGCAGCGACGCGTGGCGGCACACCGCCTACGGCTTCGTCCACGACGACGCCCACGCCCTGCTGGCCCCGCTGGACGACCCGGGCGCGGTGGAGGTGACCGTCGACGTCGACTACGACCAGCAGTTCGACCAGGCCGGGCTGGTGCTGCGCGCCGACGCCGAGACCTGGCTGAAGACGGGCGTGGAGTTCTCCGACGGCGCACCGCAGCTGGGTGCCGTGGTCACCCTGGGCCGGTCGGACTGGTCGGTGGCCCCGGTGCCGGAGTGGGCCGGCCGGCGGGTCACCGTGCGCGCCAGCCGGTCCGGCGACGCGGTGACCGTGCGAGCCCGGGTCGACGACGAGCCGTTCCGGCTGGTGCGGGTCGCCGCCTTCCCACCCGGCGTGCCGGTGACCGCCGGGCCCTACTGCTGCGCCCCGACCCGCGCGGGCCTGGTCGTCCGGTTCCGCCGGTGGGCCACCGGACCGGCCGACGCCGCGCTGCACTGAGCCTGAGTCCCGGCGGCCGCGGGATCAGACCTCGTCGTTGGGGTAGACCACCCCGAGCTGCCGGCGGACGTCGTCGAGCAGCTCCATCATCGCCAGGGTGTCGGCGGTCGGCATGGTCGGGCTCTCGGTGAGCCCGGCCTGGATGCAGCGCGTCGCCTCGCGCAGCTCCCACACGTAGCCCGAGCCGATCAGCGGGAACTCCTCGGTGCGCAGCGGGCCCTCGCCGGCCTGCACGTCCAGCCGGGTGGGCCGGTACACGGCGTGCTCGCCGTCGGTGCGGATCCAGCCGTCGCTGCCGCAGACCAGTGCGGTGTGCGGCGAGCGGGCCAGCAGCGAGGTGGTCAGCTGGGCCTGCGCCCCGGAGGGGTACTGCAGCACGACGGCGGCCTGCGCGTCGACGCCCTCGGCGTTGAGCGTGCCGACGGCGGTGACCCCCTCGGGCCGGCCGAGCGTGCCCCAGGCCCACAGCAGCGGGTAGACGGCGAGGTCGAGCAGCGAGCCACCGCCGTCGGCCCGGGCCCAGATGCGGGCGGTGGGGTCGGCCGGGGCCGGGAAGCCGACCTCGGCGGCCACCCACTGCACGGTGCCGATCTCGCCCGATGCGGCGATGGTCAGCGCCCGCTGGAGAGCGGGCAGGAAGCGGGTCCACACCCCCTCCATCAGGAACAGCCCGCGCTCGCGGGCCAGCTCGGCCAGCTCCCGCGTCTCGCGGGCGTTGATGGTCAGCGGCTTCTCGCACAGCACGGACTTGCCGGCGTCCAGCGCGGCGCGCACCACCGCGGCGTGCTGGGCGTGCGGGGTGGCCACGTAGACCGCCTCCACCGCCGGGTCGGCCAGCAGCTGGTCCAGCCCCGTGGCGCCGTCGGTGTCGGCGTACCAGGAGGCGAAGCCGAGCCGCTCGGCGAACGCCCGCGCGCGACCGGCCTCCCGGGAGCTCACCGCCTGCAGCACGGCGTCGGGCAGCAGGGCGAGGTCGGCGGTCACGGTGGCGGCGATCCGCCCGGTCGCGATGACGCCCCACCGCACGGGACGGCCGGTGGCCTCCCGCGGGTCGGCGTCGGCGGGCAGCTCGGGCGGGACGATGAACGGCGAGGTCACCCGCGGAACGCTAGAGCAGTCGTCAGGCCCGGGCAGGTGCGCGTACCGGTCGCCGGGTTTCGGTCCGTGCGCCATCCATGGCCCCACCTGTCACAGTGGAGGGGGACCGGTGCCGCCCGCTCGACCTGAGCGGGCGAGGTGCACCGGTGGATGGACCGGCCCGGAGACGGGGCCGGGGATGTCGAGAGCAGGGAAGAGACGGATGCCCCAGGGCACGGTGAAGTGGTTCAACGCGGAGAAGGGCTTCGGGTTCATCGAATCCGACGAGGGCGGCGAGGACGTCTTCGTGCACTTCTCCGCCATCGCGGACGAGGGTGGCTACCGCAGCCTGGACGAGGGCCAGCGGGTCGAGTTCTCCGCCAGCCCGGGCCAGCGCGGTCTGCAGGCCGACGCGGTGCAGCCGCTCGGCGGCGCACCCCGGCGCGGGCGTGAGCAGTCCGGTCGGGAGCAGCCCCGCGAGGAGTACGGCCCGCGGCCGGAGCGCGAGCCGCGCCGCGGCGGCGGTGGCGGCAGCGAGGGCACCGTCCGCTGGTTCAACGCGGAGAAGGGCTTCGGGTTCATCGAGCCCGACGACGGCGGCGAGGACGTCTTCGTGCACTTCTCGGCGATCGCCGACCACGGCGGGTACCGGAGCCTGGACGAGGGGCAGCGCGTGTCCTTCACCGCCAGCCCCGGCCAGCGCGGCATGCAGGCCGACTCGGTCGAGGCGCTGGGCCGCGGGCCGGCCCGGGAGCAGTACGACCGGCGGGACGACCGGCGGGACGACCGGCGGCGGGACGAGCGTCCCGCGCGCGGCCGGGGCGGCGCCGGCGCCGAGGGCACGGTGAAGTGGTTCAACGCGGAGAAGGGCTTCGGGTTCATCGAGCCCGACGACGGCGGCGAGGACGTCTTCGTGCACTTCTCGGTGATCGCCGACGAGGGTGGCTACCGCAGCCTGGACGAGGGGCAGCGGGTGGCGTTCACCGCCAGCCCCGGTGACCGCGGCCTGCAGGCCGACTCGGTGGAGCCGCTCGGCGGCGGCCGTCCGCAGCGCGGCGGCCGGGAGTCCTACGGTCGCGACTCCTACGGTGGCGACTCCCGTGGCCGGGACGACCGGTACCGCGACGAACGCCCGCGTGAGGTGCGCCCGGCCCGTCGCGGCGGCGGTGGCGGCAGCCAGGGCACGGTGAAGTGGTTCAACGCGGAGAAGGGCTTCGGGTTCATCGAGCCCGACGACGGCGGGCAGGACGTGTTCGTGCACTTCTCGGCGATCGCCGACAGCGGGTACCGCAGCCTGGACGAGGGCCAGCGCGTGGAGTTCTCCGCGAGCCCGGGTGATCGCGGCCTGCAGGCGGACACCGTCCAGCCGCTGTGACACCACCGCCGCTGTGACACAACCGTGGGGGGGGGGGGGGGGGGGGGGGGGGGCGGCGGCGGGGGGGGGGGGGGGGGGGGGGGGGGGGGGGGGGGGGGGGGGGGGGGGGGGGGGGGGGGGGGGGGGGGGGG
>NZ_JBJHAQ010000024.1:0-59548 GCF_054051115.1 Modestobacter sp. SYSU DS0904
CCCCCCCCCCCCCCCCCCCCCCCGCCCCCCCCCCCCCCCCCCCCCCCCCCCCCCCCCCCCCCCCCCCCCCCCCCCCCCCCCCCCCCCCCCCCCCCCCCCCCCCCCCCCCCCCCCCCCCCCCCCCCCCGCCGGGGTCAGCGCACGCCGGCGGTGGCGACGTCGTAACCACCGTAGGGCTGCATGACCAGGCCGTTGCGCAGCCGCTGCCCGGCCAGCAACTGCACGCGGTTCTCCGCCAGCGGCACGTACGTGTAGGTCTCGCCGACCGCGCGCACCACCTGCCGCCACGCGTCGGCCGCGACCGCCGGCTCCGCCGCCGCCCGCGCCGCGTCGACCAGCCCGTTGACCTGCGGGTCGTCGAGGCGCGCGTAGTTCGTGTTGCCCACCGGCCGCAGCGACCGCCCGTCGACCAGCGGCACGAGGAAGGACGTCGGCGTGGGGAAGTCCGCGGTCCAGGTGGCCAGCACCATGCCGTAGCCCCCGGCGGTGACCGCGTCCCGGTTGCCGACGTCGGTGGCGTAGTAGGTGGCCGGGTCGAGCGGACGGACCTCCGCCCGGATGCCCACCTCGGCGAGCTGCTCGGCGACCACGCCGGCCATCTCCACGATGGTCGGCACGTCCGGTACCGCGAAGACCGTGCTGAAGCCGTCCGGGTGACCGCAGGAGGCGAGCTTCTCCCGCGCCAGGGACGGATCCGGTTCCGCATCCTGGTCGTCCGGGCCGCCGTCCAGCGCGCGCGGCCACAGCGTCGAGGTGCGCACCACGTTGCCCGCCCCGCCCAGTGCCTTCTGCACGGCGTGCCTGTCGACGACGGCCGCGACCGCGGCCCGGCACTCGACGTTGTCCATCGGCGCCACGGTGGTGGGCAGCGCGAGCAGCCGCAGCGCACCGGTGGTGACGTCGTCGATCCGGCCGCCCTGGCCGAGGTCCTCGAGCCGGGTGGCGGTGGCCTGCTGCACACCCGCGCCCGACAGGTCCAGGTCCGCCGACCCGGCGAGCAGCGCCTGGTCGCGGGCGAGGCTGGACAGCCCGCTGCGCACCACCACGCGGTCCGGGAGCGCGGTGCGCACGTCGTCGGTGGCCGGGTCCCACTGCGGGTTCCGCTCGAGCACCACGCCGGTCTGGGCATCGACGGAGGCCACCGCGTACGGACCCGACGAGATGGGGTCCGTGCCGTAGCTGCCGGCCGTGTCGTTCTCCACCGGCACCGGGCTGCTGGAGGGCAGGGCCAGCACGAACGGGAAGTCCGGCGCGGGGGTGCTGAGGGTGAAGACGATCGTCCGGTCGTCCGGCGTGGTGACCGACGGCAGCCCCAGCCGCTCGGGGGTCTCGTCCTGGTAGGGCCCCGCGTAGGGGTTGGACCGGTCGTCGAGCAGGTCGACGACGTAGGTCGGTCCACCGACCACGACGTCGGAGGCGAAGGACCGCTCGATGCCGTACTCGACGTCACGCGCGGTGATCGGCCGGCCGGTCTCGAACCGCACGCCCTCCCGCAGGGTGAACGTCCAGGTGTGGCCGCCGTCCGGGGTGGTGCCGAGATCGGTCGCGAGGTCGGGCACCAGCTCGTCGGTGCTGCCGGGCTCGGTGGAGTAGGTGACCAGGGTGCGGGTGTAGAGCCGCATCAGGTTCCACACACCGGGCACGTAGGACCGCTGCGGGTCCAGGCTGTCGATCTCCCCGGCCACCACGCGCAGCGTGCCGCCGGGCTCGTCCGAGGGGCTCCGCACCCCGGCGACGCCGCTGTTCGCCTCACCGGTCTGGGTGGGCACCGCGGCCACGCCGGTGTTGCCCGTGCCGCAGCCGCTGAGGACCGCGAGGACGAGCAGGGCCGCCAGCACGACGGCCGGCCGCGCCGCGCCCTCGCGGGTGCGACGACGGACCGGCCGTCGATCATTGCTGTGCATCACCGTGGTGCTGCTCCGCCCGGGTCGGTGCCGGCGGCGGTCAGCTCCCGTCGGCGGCGTGTCGGCAGATCGATGCGAACTCGTCAGCGTCCAGGCTGGCACCGCCGACGAGCGCTCCGTCGACGTCCGGCCCGGCGAGGATGCCGGCCGTGTTGCCGGCCTTCACCGATCCGCCGTAGAGGATACGGACGGCAGCGCCCGTCTCCGCGCCGAATCGCTCGGCGAGCCGCGCCCGCAACGCCGCACACACCTCCTGCGCGTCATCCGGGGTGGCGACCTCGCCGGTGCCGATGGCCCACACCGGCTCGTAGGCGATCACGATGCCCGGCCCCTCGGCGCCGACGACCTGCTCGGCGGAGAGACCGGCCAGGGCCGCGTCGAGCTGGGCGGTGCAGTGCGCCACGTGGGTGCCGGCCCGGCGGACGTCGAGGCCCTCCCCCACGCACAGGATCGGCGCCAGCCCGTGCCGCAGCGCGGCCTGGACCTTGGCCGCGGCCACCGCGTCGTCCTCCCCGTGCAGCGTGCGCCGCTCGGAGTGGCCGACCAGCACGTACCGGCAGGCCAGCGCGGCGAGCATCGCCCCGCTCACCTCACCGGTGTAGGCCCCCGAGTCGTGCGCCGAGAGGTCCTGCGCGCCGTAGCCGATCTCCAGCTTGTCGCCGGCCACCAGCGTCTGGACGCTGCGCAGCGCGGTGAAGGGCGGGACCACCACCACCTCGGCCGCCTCGAGCTGCTTCTCCTTCAGCGAGAAGGCCAGCTTCTGCACCAGGCCGATGGCCTCCAGGTGCGTCAGGTGCATCTTCCAGTTGCCGGCGATGAGCGGGCGGCGCCCCTCCCGGGGCGCCGGCGTGCTCTTCGTGCGTGCCATCCCGCGGCCTCAGTCCGCCAGCACCGCGAGGCCGGGAAGCTCCCGGCCCTCGAGGTACTCCAGCGACGCGCCGCCGCCGGTGCTGATGTGCCCGTAGGCCGCCTCGTCGAGACCCAGCTGACGGACCGAGGCGGCGGAGTCGCCGCCACCGACGACGGAGAGCCCGTCGATCGCGCCGACCGCCTGGGCCACGCCCCGGGTGCCGCCCTGGAAGGGCGCGAGCTCGAAGACGCCCATCGGCCCGTTCCAGAACACGGTGTGCGCGCCGGCCAGGGCCTCGGCGAAGAGCTGCACGCTCTCCGGGCCGATGTCCAGGCTCATCTGGTCGGCCGGGATCCCGGTGGCCGGCACCACGGTGGTCGGCGCCTCGGCGTTGAACTCCGGGGTGCAGACGACGTCGACCGGCAGCACGATGCGGTCGCCCGCCTCGGCCAGCAGCCGCCGGCAGCTGTCGACCTGGTCGGCCTCCAGCAGCGACGTGCCGACCTCGTGCCCCTGGGCGGCGAGGAACGTGTAGGTCATCCCCCCGCCGATGAGCAGCCGGTCGACCTTCGGCAGCAGCGCCTCGATCACGCCCAGCTTGTCGCTGACCTTCGAGCCGCCGAGGACGACCACGTAGGGCCGCTCGGGGTTCTCGGTGAGCCGGGTGAGCACCTCGAGCTCGCGGGCGACGAGCCGCCCGGCCGCGTGCGGCAGCCGCTCGGCGACGTCGAACACCGAGGCGTGCTTGCGGTGCACCGCGCCGAACGCGTCGTCGACGTACAGCTCGGCCAGCCCGGCCAGCCGGTCGGCGAGCTCGCCGCGGACGGCGTCGTCCTTGCTGGTCTCGGCCGCCTCGAAGCGGACGTTCTCCAGCATGAGGACGTCGCCGTCGGCGAGCGCCTCGGCCTTGGCCGTGGCGTCCGGGCCGGCCACGTCGGCCGCCAGCGGCACCGGGGTGCCGAGCAGCTCGCCGAGCCGCGCGGCCACCGGGGCGAGGGAGTACTGCGGATCCGGCGCACCCTTGGGGCGGCCCAGGTGCGCCGCGACGACGACCCGGGCACCGGCCTCGCGGAGCGCGGTGATCGTCGGCAGGCTGGCCCGGATCCGGCCGTCGTCGGTGATGGCGCGGGTGTTCTTGTCCAACGGGACGTTCAGGTCGGCGCGCAGCAGCACGCGCCGACCCGACACCCCGCCGGCGATGAGTTCGTCGACGGAACGCATCGTCAGGAGAGCTTGCTGCCGACCAGGACGACGGAGTCGACCAGCCGGTTGGAGTAGCCCCACTCGTTGTCGTACCAGCCGACGACCTTGACCTGGTTGCCGAAGACCTTGGTCAGCCCCGAGTCGTAGATGCACGACGCCGGGTCGGTGACGATGTCGGAGGAGACGATCGGCGCGTCGGTGTAGACCAGGTACGGCGCCAGCGGGCCGGCGGCGGCCGCCTTGTAGGCCTCGTCGACCTCCTCGACGGTGACCTCGCGGGACAGCGTGACGGTTAGGTCGGTCGCCGAGCCGGTCGGCACCGGCACGCGCAGCGCGTAGCCGTCGAGCTTGCCCTTGAGCTCCGGGAGCACCAGGCCGATGGCCTTGGCCGCGCCGGTGGAGGTCGGGACGATGTTCAGCGCCGCGGCGCGGGCACGACGGAGGTCCTTGTGCGGCCCGTCCTGCAGGTTCTGGTCGGCGGTGTAGGCGTGGATCGTGGTCATCAGGCCACGCTCGATGCCGAAGGCGTCGTTGAGCACCTTGGCCAGCGGGGCCAGGCAGTTCGTCGTGCAGGACGCGTTGCTGATGATCGTCTGCGAGCCGTCGTACTGCTCGTGGTTGACGCCCATCACGATGGTCAGGTCGTCGCCGGTGGCCGGCGCCGAGATGACGACCTTCTTGGCCCCACCGGCGTCGACGTGCTTGCGCGCGTCGTCGGCCTTGGTGAAGAAGCCGGTGGACTCGACGACCACGTCGACGCCCAGCTCGCCCCAGGGCAGGTTCGCCGGGTCGCGCTCGGCCAGCACCTTGATGGTCTTCTCGCCGACCTTGATGCCCCCGTCGACGACCGTGACGTCCTCGGCGAGCTTGCCCAGGATGCTGTCGTACTTCAGCAGGTGGGCCAGCGCCTCGTTCGTGGTCAGGTCGTTGACCGCGACGATCTCGATGTCCTGACCGCTGGCGGCAGCTGCCCGATAGAAGTTGCGACCGATTCGGCCGAACCCGTTGATCCCGACCCGTACCGTCACTGCGGACCTCCCAGACCGTGTTGCCCAGCCGGACCGGTCGGCCCAGCGGCACCGTCGGCCGCGCGTGCGCGCGGCCACATTCCGCGCACACCCTATCGGCCTGCCACGGCGCGCCCGACGCCCCGGTGGGACCGGGCGGTGCACCCCGCAACACGTCAGCGACGTCTTCCCGACCAGGTCAGGAAGACGTCGCTGACGTCTCACAGCGTTCTGGAACGGCCCCCCTGCAGGGCCCCGCTGCGAGCTCGGGGGCAGGGGGGTCCTTCAACTACTGGGCCAGCATGTCGTCGGTGACGACGGATTCCGTGTCCGGGATGCCGAGGTCCTTGGCGCGCTTGTCGGCCATCGCCAGCAGACGCCGTATGCGCCCGGCAACGGCGTCCTTGGTCATCGGCGGGTCGGCGCGCTGGCCGAGCTCCTCCAGCGAGGCCTGACCGAACTCCAGGCGCAGCCGTCCGGCGACCAGCAGGTGCTCGGGCGCATCGTCGCCGAGGATCTCCAGCGCCCGCTCGACCCGGGCGCTGGCGGCGACCGCGGCGCGGGCGGAACGGCGCAGGTTTGCGTCGTCGAAGTTGGCCAGCCGGTTGGCGGTGGCCCGGACCTCGCGGCGCATCCGCCGCTCCTCCCAGGCCAGCACCGCGTCGTGGGCGCCCATCCGGGTGAGCAGCGCCCCGATGGCGTCGCCGTCGCGGACCACCACCCGGTCGGTGCCGCGGACCTCGCGGGCCTTGGCCGCGATGCCGAGCCGGCGGGCCGCGCCGACCAGCGCCATGGCGGCCTCCGGACCCGGGCAGGTGACCTCCAGCGAGGAGGACCGCCCCGGCTCGGTCAGCGAGCCGTGCGCCAGGAAGGCACCGCGCCAGGCGGCCTCGGCGTCACCGATGCCACCGGAGACGACCGAGGGCGGCAGCCCCCGGACCGGCCGGCCCCGCTGGTCGACCAGGCCGGTCTGCCGCGCCAGGCCCTCACCGTGCTTGGCGATCCGCACGAGGTAGCGCACGCCGCGGCGGATGTTGCCGCCGGCGAGCACGCTCACCCCGCTCGTGTAGCCGTAGACCTCGCTGATGTCGCGCCGCAGGCGGCGGGCGACCGAGCCGGTGTCCAGCTCCGCCTCGATCACCACCCGGCCGCCCACGATGTGCAGGCCGCCGGAGAAGCGCAGCAGCGCGGTCACCTCGGCCTTGCGCTCGGACGTCCTGGTGCACTCCACGCGGGAGAGCTCGTCCTTCACCATCGCCGTCATCGCCACGTCGTCCACCCCCGTGCCCGCACGGAGCGACCGGTCCTCGAGCATCCCGTCATCGCCATCAGCGGTGTTCCCTCTCCCCCAGGTCTGCTGGTCGGCCACCGGTGCCCCGGCGCCCGACTCCCCGCTGACCGCTCACCGGGCGCCGACCACGGAGGCCAGTGCCGCGGCGAGCCGCGCGGGGTCGTGCTGTGGTGTTCCGTCGGACGCGGCCACCGGTGCCAGCACCAGTTCTGCACCGCATCCCTGCACAGCAGACAGCAGACCACGCCGGTCAACAACTGCAGCCGCATCTGCGATCACCGTGTGCAACGACACGCCTCCCAAATGTGCCTGGAGCACGGCGAGGTGCTCCTGCGGTGAGAACCCGTCCGTCTCACCCGGTTGCGGCTCCAGGTTCAGCACGACGACCACCCGCGCGGGGCTGGCCGCCAGCGCCGCCCGCAACCGGGGCACGAGCAGGTGCGGCAGCACGGAGGTGTACCAGGAACCGGGTCCCAGGCACACCACGTCGGCGTGCGCGATCGCCGCCAGCGTCTCCTCGGGCACCGGCGGGTCGGCCGGTGAGACCCGGATGTCCTGCACCCGCCCCGGGGTGGAGGCGATGGCGACCTGGCCGCGGATGCGGCGGGTCTCCTGCGGGTCGTCGGGGTCGGTACTCGCCACGGTGGCCACCAGGTCCAGCGGGACCGCGGCCATCGGGAGCACCCGGCCCTGCACGCCCAGCAACTGCTCCAGCACGCCCAGGGCGCGCACGGTGTCACCGCCGTGCATCTCGGTGAGCCCGGTGAGCATGAGGTTGCCCACCGGGTGGCCGGCGAGCACCCCGTTGCCGCCGAGGCGGTGCTGCAGCAGCTCGGCCACCTGCTGGCCGCGCCCGTCGTGCCCGGCGAGCGCCGCGAGCGCCATCCGCAGGTCGCCGGGGGGCAGCACCGGCATCTCCCGGCGGATCCGGCCCGAGGAGCCCCCGTCGTCGGCGACGGTGACCACCGCGGTGAGGTCGGCGGTCAGCCGCCGCCAGGCGGCCAGCGACGCGGCGAGACCGTGCCCGCCGCCGAGCGCGACGACGCGGAGCGGCGCTCCGCCGGGTGCGACCACTACTCGCGCCCCAGGTCGCGGTGCCGGGCGCTGGCGGTCACACCGAGGGCGGTGAGCCGGCGGGCGAACTCCTCGGCGATCGCGACGCTGCGGTGCTTGCCACCGGTGCAGCCGACCGCGAGGGTCAGGTAGCGCTTGCCCTCGCGCCGGTACCCGGGCAGCAGCAGGTCCAGCACCCGCATGTAGCCGTCGATGAACTCCCCCGCGTGGTCCTGGGCGAGCACGTAGTCGCGCACCTGGGGGTCCTGCCCCGTCCGGGGCCGCAGCTCGGGCACCCAGTGCGGGTTGGGCAGGAACCGGGCGTCGACGACGAGGTCGGCGTCCAGCGGCAGGCCGTACTTGAAGCCGAAGCTGAGCACGGTGGCCACCACCTCCGGCGGGGCGCCGCCCTCGACGAACGAGGCCTCCAGGGTGTCGCGCAGCTGGTGCACGTTCAGGTCGCTCGTGTCGACCCAGAGGTCGGCCTCGCCGGCGATGCCGGTGAGCAGCTCGCGCTCGGCCTCGATGCCGTCGATGAGCCGGCCGCTGCCCTGCAGCGGGTGCTCGCGGCGCACCGACTCGTAGCGCCGGATCAGCACCTCGTCGCGGGCGTGCACGTAGACGACCCGGGGGCGGTGGCCGGCGTCGGCCAGCAGCCGGATCGCCTCCTGCAGGTCGCTGGAGAACGCCCGGCTGCGCACGTCGACGACGGCCGCGAACCGGCGCAGGTCACCGCGGGCACCGAGCTCCACCATCGGCTTGAGCAGGGCCGGCGGCAGGTTGTCGACGACGAAAAAGCCCAGGTCCTCCAGCACCCGCCCGGCGCTGTTCTTCCCCGCCCCGGACAGCCCGGTGACCACGACGACGTCCAGCGGTGCGACCTCGGTGCTGGCCCCGTCGGCCGAGGGCGGGACGTCGCTCTGCGGGCCCGCGGGGGCGCTCCGGTCGGCGGTGCTCATGCCTCCGTCCCGGTCTCGACCCCTGCTCCGGCGGCCGGCCGCACCCGGCCCACCTCCGCCGTCCCGCCGGCATCCGCGCCGGCGACCGGCTCCGGCGCCGGCCCCGACTCCACCTCCGGCTCGGGGTCCGCCGCCGCGGCGGCGCCCGCCGCCGTCGGCTCGGTGACCGCGGCGAGGACCGCCTCGGCGGTGCGCCGGCCGATGCCGGGCACCGCCGTCAGCTCCTCGACGGTGGCGGCCCGCAGCCGCTTGAGGGACCCGAACTGCTTCATCAGTGCCTTTCGCCGGGTGTCGCCCAGCCCCGGCACGTCGTCGAGGAGGGAGACCAGCATCGTCGTGGATCGTCGCTGCCGGTGGTAGGTGATCGCGAACCGGTGGGCCTCGTCGCGCACCCGTTGGAGCAGGTAGAGCGCCTCGGAGGTGCGCGGGAGGATGACCGGGTCGGGGTCGTCGGGCAGCCAGACCTCCTCCATCCGCTTGGCCAGTCCGCACACCGCGACGTCGACGATGCCCAGCTCGGCCAGGGACCGGCTGGCCGCGGCCACCTGCGGGGCGCCACCGTCGACGACCAGCAGGTTCGGCGGGTAGGCGAACCGCCGGGGACGGCCCTCCTCCGCGGCGACGCCCTGCTCGTCCCGGCGGTCGGCCTCGTCCTTCAGGTGCCTGGCGAACCGCCGCCGCACGACCTCGGCCATCGCTGCGGTGTCGTCGGTGCCCTGCGCCACGGAGAAGCGCCGGTAGTCGGCCTTCTTCGCCAACCCGTCCTCGAACACGACCATGCTGGCCACCACGTTGGTGCCCTGGACGTGCGAGATGTCGATGCACTCGATCCGCAGCGGGGCGTCGGGGAGGTCGAGCGCCTCCTGGATCTCCGAGAGCGCCAGGGAACGCGCGGTGAGGTCGCTGGCCCGCTTGACCCGGTGCCGGGCGAAGGACTCCTTGGCGTTGCGCTCGACGGTCTCCATCAGGCTGCGCTTGTCACCGCGCTGGGGCACCCGCAGGGAGACCCGGGAGCCGCGCAGCTCGCTGAGCAGCTCGGCGTAGACCTCGGCGTCGTCGGGCAGCTCGGGGACCAGGACCTCCCGGGGCACCGCCTCGCCGACCTCGCCGACGCCGGTCTGCTCGTCGACGCCGCCGTAGACCTGGAGCAGGAACTGCTCGACGAGCTGCCCGGTGCTGACGTCCTCGACCTTGTCGACGATCCAGCCGCGCTGGCCGCGGACCCGGCCGCCGCGGACGTGGAAGACCTGGACGGCGGCCTCCAGCTCGTCCTGGGCGAAGGCGACGACGTCGGCGTCGGTGCCGTCACCGAGGACGACGGCCTGCTTCTCCAGCGCCCGCCGCAGCGCCCCCAGGTCGTCGCGCAGCCGGGCGGCCTTCTCGTACTCCATCGCCTCGGCCGCCTCGGCCATCTCCCGCTCGAACCGGCGGGTGATCTGGTCGGTGCGGCCGCCCATGAAGTCGCAGAAGTCGTCGACGATCTCCCGGTGCTCCTCCGGGCTGACCCGACCGACGCACGGCGCGGCGCACTTGCCGATGTAACCCAGCAGGCAGGGCCGGCCGATCTGGCTCGCCCGCTTGAAGACGCCGTTGGAGCAGGTGCGGGCCGGGAAGACCCGGGTCAGCGTGTCGAGCGTCTCGCGGATGGCCCAGGCGTGCGCGTAGGGCCCGAAGTAGCGGACGCCCTTGCGCTTGGGCCCGCGCATCACCTGCAGTCGCGGGTACTCCTCGTTCAGCGTGACGGCGAGGCTGGGGTAGCTCTTGTCGTCGCGGTACCGGACGTTGAACCGCGGGTCGAACTCCTTGATCCAGTTGTACTCGAGCTGGAGCGCCTCGACCTCGGTGCCGACGACGGTCCACTCCACGCTGGCGGCGGTGGTGACCATCTGCCGGGTGCGCGGGTGCAGGCCCCAGACGTCGGCGAAGTAGCTGTTCAGCCGCTGTCGGAGGCTCTTGGCCTTGCCGACGTAGATGACCCGGCCGGCCGGGTCGCGGAACTTGTAGACGCCCGGGTCCTCCGGGATGGAGCCGACCGCCGGTCGGTACGTGGACGGGTCGGGCATGCCCCCAGGTTATGTCGGCGCCCCGACAGCCTCGTGGGCCGGACCGGTGGCCGCGGCCACGCCCCAGCGGTGAGGATGGGGAGGCCCGGAGCCGACGGGCGGCGGTTCGTGACCCGCCCGGAGGAGACCACCCGGTGATCCCCACCCTGATGACCCCTGACAGCACCCTGGCGCTGCTCCGCGAGGGCTACGCGTTCGTCTCACGGCGCTGCGACCGGCTGGGCACCGATGCCTTCCGCACCCGGTTGCTGCTGCAGCCGGCGGTGTGCCTGCGGGGCGCGGAGGCGGCCCGGCTCTTCTACAGCGGTGGGCGGTTCGACCGCGCCGGGGCGTTCCCGGCGTCGATCCTGCACCTGCTGCAGGACGAGGGCAGCGTGCAGTCACTGGAAGGAGACGCGCACCGGCACCGCAAGGACATGTTCCTCCGGGTGCTGCAGGGCACGGGCACGGAGGCGGTCACCGAGCGGTTCGCCGAGGAGTGGCGGCGCGCGGTGCCGCGCTGGCAGCGGGCCGGCCGGGTGGTGCTGCACCCGGCGGTGAACGAGGTCCTCACCCGGACGGCGACCGGCTGGGCCGGGATCCCGATGAGCGGGCGCGACGTCCGGCTGCGCACCCGGGAGCTGGCGGCGATGGTCGACCAGGCCGGGGCGATCGGCCCGCGCAACTGGTGGGCGCGCACCCTGCGGAACCGCAGCGAGCTGTGGGCCCGGGGGCTGGTCGCACGGGTGCGGTCCGGGTCGCTGCAGCCACCCGAGGGCAGCGCGCTGGCGGTGATCGCGGGGCACCGGGACCCCGCCGGTGAGCTGCTGCCGCTGCCCGTCGCGGGGGTCGAGCTGCTCAACGTCCTGCGGCCGATCGTGGCGGTGAGCCGGTACGTGGTGTTCTCGGCGCTCTCGCTGCTGCACCACCCGGGGTGGCGGGAGCGGTTCGCCGCCGGCGAGGAGGACGACCTGCTCGGCTTCGTCGACGAGGTGCGCCGGTTCCACCCGTTCTTCCCGGTGATCGCCGGCCGGGTCCACCGGCCGTTCGACTGGTCCGGCGAGCACTTCCCGGTGGGGCTCCGGGTGCTGCTGGACCTGTACGGCACGAACCACGACGAACGGCTGTGGCCGGCCCCGGAGAGCTTCCGGCCCGAGCGGTTCCGTGGCTGGGCGGGCGACCCGTACACCCTGGTCCCGCAGGGCGGCGGGGACCACCGGGACGACCACCGCTGCCCGGGTGAACCGATGACCCGGCTGCTGATGGCCGAGGCGGTGCGGCTGCTGACCCGGTCGATGACCTACCGGGTCGGGGTCCAGGACCTGAGCGTCAGCCTCTCCCAGCTGCCGGCACTGCCGCGGGACGGGTTCGTGGTGCACGACGTGCGCCCCGCCGGCTGAGCCGCGGCGTCCGGCCGCCCCCTCGGGACGGCCGGACGCCCGGGCGGTCAGCCGGCCTTCGTACGCACCCGCTTCTTCGGCGCGGCGGCCTGCTTCGGCGCGGCGGCCGCGGCGACGGCCGCGGGGTCGAGGATCTCGGCGAGGAACCGGCCGGTGTGGCTCTCCGGCACCGTGGCGACGACCTCCGGCGAGCCCTCGGCGACGATGGACCCGCCCCGGAAGCCGCCCTCCGGACCCATGTCGATGAGCCAGTCGGCGCTCTTGATCACGTCGAGGTTGTGCTCGATGACGATGACCGAGTTGCCCTTGTCGACCAGGCCCTGCAGCACCAGCAGGAGCTTGCGGATGTCCTCGAAGTGCAGGCCGGTGGTCGGCTCGTCGAGGACGTAGATGGTGCGGCCGTTGGACCGCTTCTGCAGCTCGCTGGCGAGCTTGACCCGCTGCGCCTCACCACCGGAGAGGGTGGTGGCCGGCTGGCCGAGCCGGATGTAGCCCAGGCCGACGTCGGTGAGGGTGCGCATGTAGCGGGCGATCGCGGGGATCGCCTCGAAGAACTCGGCGGCCTCCGAGATCGGCATGTCCAGGACCTCGGCGACCGTCTTGCCCTTGTAGTGCACCTCGAGGGTCTCCCGGTTGAACCGGGCTCCCTTGCAGACCTCGCAGGGCACGTAGACGTCGGGCAGGAAGTTCATCTCGATCTTCAGCGTGCCGTCGCCGGAGCAGGCCTCGCAGCGGCCGCCCTTGACGTTGAAGGAGAACCGGCCGGGCTGGTAGCCGCGGACCTTCGCCTCCGACGTGCTGGCGAACAGCTTGCGGATGTGGTCCCAGACGCCGGTGTAGGTGGCCGGGTTCGACCGCGGGGTGCGGCCGATCGGCGACTGGTCGACACCGACGACCTTGTCCAGCTGGTCCAGGCCGGTGATGGTGCGATGCCG
This sequence comes from Modestobacter sp. SYSU DS0904, assembly GCF_054051115.1. Lineage (NCBI taxonomy): Bacteria > Bacillati > Actinomycetota > Actinomycetes > Geodermatophilales > Geodermatophilaceae > Modestobacter > Modestobacter sp. SYSU DS0904. The sequence continues at coordinate 12,645 of NZ_JBJHAQ010000024.1, forward strand.
GCCGGGGACCAGCCGCGCGCGGTTCAGCTCGTTGGCCAACGTGGTGTAGAGGATGTCGTTGACCAGGCTGGACTTGCCCGAGCCGGAGACGCCGGTGACGGCGACCAGGCAGCCCAGCGGGAAGGCGACGTCGATCCCGCGCAGGGTGTTCTCCCGCGCGCCCTTGACGACCAGCTCGCGGCCCGGGGTGGGCACCCGCCGGTCCTTCGGGATGGTGATCTCCCGGCGGCCGGACAGGTACTGCCCGGTGATCGACCGCTCGCTGGTGAGCAGGTCGTCGAGGGTGCCGCTGACCACGACCTCGCCACCGTGCTCGCCGGCGCCCGGGCCGATGTCGACGATCCAGTCGGCCTGCTTGATCGTGTCCTCGTCGTGCTCGACGACGATCAGCGTGTTGCCCATGTCGCGCAGCCGGACCAGGGTCTCGATCAGCCGGACGTTGTCGCGCTGGTGCAGCCCGATGGAGGGCTCGTCCAGCACGTAGAGGACGCCGACCAGCCCGGAGCCGATCTGGGTGGCCAGCCGGATCCGCTGCGCCTCACCACCGGCCAGGGTGGCGGCCGGCCGGTCGAGGGAGAGGTAGTCGAGGCCGACGTCGACGAGGAAGGACAGCCGGGCCTGGATCTCGCGGAGCACCCGGTCGGCGATGACCTTCTCCCGCTCGCCGAGCTCCAGGGCACCGAGCCACTCCGATGCGTCACCGATGGACAGTCCGGTCACCTCGGCGATCGACCGGTCGTTGAGCTTGACCGCGAGGATCTCCGGCTTGAGCCGGGTGCCGTGGCAGATGGGACACGGCACGTCCCGCATGTAGCCCTCGTACTTGTCCTTCATGAACTCGCTGTCGGTGTCCTCGTGCCGGCGCTCGAGGAAGGGCAGCACGCCCTCGAAGGCGGCGTAGTAGCTGCGCTCACGGCCGTAGCGGTTCTGGTAGCGGACGTGCACCTGGTCCGGGGACCCGTGCAGCACCGCCTTCTGCACCTTGGCGGGCAGCCGCTCCCACGGCGTCGTCATGGAGAAGCCGAGCATGTCGGCCAGCCCGGACAGCAGCCGCTGGAAGTACTCCTTGCTCATCGAGCCGGCCCACGGCGCGATCGCCCCCTCCTCGAGGCTCTTGGTCGCGTCGGGCACCACGAGGTCGGGGTCGACCTCCTTGCGGGTGCCGATGCCGGTGCACTCCGGGCAGGCGCCGAACGGCGAGTTGAAGGAGAACGACCGGGGCTCGAGCGCCTCGAAGGACAGGCCGTCGTCGATGCAGGCCAGGTGCTCGGAGAAGGTGCGCTCGCGGGCCGGGTCGCCCTCGGGCAGGTCGACGAAGTCGAGCAGGACGAGGCCGCCGGCCAGCCCGAGCGCGGTCTCCACCGAGTCGGTGAGCCGCCGCTTGGCGCTCTCCTTGACGGTGAGCCGGTCGACGATCACCTCGATGGTGTGCTTCTCCTGCTTCTTGAGCGTGGGCGGCTCGGTCAGCTGGTGCACGGTGCCGTCGACCCGGACCCGGGAGAAGCCCTGGGTCTGCAGCGAGCTGAACAGGTCGACGTACTCACCCTTACGGGCGCGCACCACCGGGGCGAGCACCTGGAACCGGGTGCCCTCCTCCATCGCCAGCACCTGGTCGACGATCTGCTGCGGGGTCTGCCGGCTGATCGGCTTGCCGCAGTTGGGGCAGTGCGGCTGGCCGGCGCGGGCGTAGAGCAGGCGCAGGTAGTCGTAGACCTCGGTGATCGTGCCGACGGTCGACCGGGGGTTGCGGTTGGTCGACTTCTGGTCGATCGACACCGCCGGGGACAACCCCTCGATGAAGTCGACGTCCGGCTTGTCCATCTGGCCGAGGAACTGGCGGGCGTACGCCGACAGCGACTCGACGTAGCGGCGCTGGCCCTCGGCGAAGATGGTGTCGAAGGCCAGGCTGGACTTGCCCGAGCCGGAGAGCCCCGTGAACACGATCATCGCGTCGCGGGGCAGGTCGAGGTCGACGTTCTTGAGGTTGTGCTCGCGGGCGCCGCGGACGACGAGCCGGTCCATGTGATCCCTGTCGGTCGCAGTGGTTCGTGCCGGGTGGAACGCCGGTGCCGGCGGGCGGGCTTCCCCGCCGCGGTGTCGGCTGGGTCTCCCGAGCAGGCCGGTCAGCCGGCGGGGACGCCGGACCGGGGGTGGGGGTCGAACACGGGCGCGTGCCGGCGCCAGGGCAGCCGGCGCTCGAGCTCTCCGGCCAGCCAGAGTAGTCGCGTCTCGCTCCCGGCCGGTCCGACCAGCTGGACCGAGGTGGGCAGCCCGGACCGCCCGGGGCCGGCGGGCAGCACCAGCGCCGGCAGACCGGCGCCGTTCCAGGCGGAGGTCCACGGCGCCCACCGCGCGTTGGCGGTCGCGTTGGCCAGGAAGCCGCGTTCGTGCCAGGGGCGGGCGGGCAGCGGCGGGCCGCTGACCACCGGGGTGAGCAGCACGTCGACGTCGGTGAAGAAGTCGGCCATCCGGGCCCGGAAGGCGGCCAGCGCCCCGGGGCGGAGCAGGTGGGCGCGCTGCACCAGCCGGCCCAGCCGGGTGTGCACCCGGTGCCGGGGCTCGAGCGCGCGCTGGTCGATCCCGAGGGCGTCGGCGTCGGTGACCGGACCGGCCAGCCAGCGGGCGACGACCCCGGCCGCCGCCGTCGGGGTGATCGGTGGATCGCGGTGGACGACGGTGTGCCCGGCGGCCCGCAGCTCGGCGACGACGCCGTCCAGCGCCGCCCGGCCCGCGGCGTCGAGCCGCACCCCGGGGACCGGGGACCGGGTGGAGACCGCGATCCGCAGCGGCGCGGCGGGCGCCGGTGGCTCGGCCAGCGGCGTGCCGGCGAGGACGGCGGTGCCGGCGGCGAGGTCGGCGACCGTGGTGGCCAGCACGCCGTGCTCGGCCATGCCGTACCAGCTGTTCGCCCCGACCGGACCGGGCACGACGCCCGTGCCGGGTTTCAGCGTGACCAGCCCGCAGGCGGCCGCCGGCAGCCGCAGGGACCCCATCCCGTCGTTGCCGTGGGCCAACGGCACCACGCCCGCCGCGACGGCCGCGGCGCTGCCACCCGAGGACCCGGCGGCGGACCACGCGGTGTCCCAGGGGTTGCGGGTGACGGTGCCCGGGCCGTCGGTGGCCGAGTAGACGCAGAGCTCGGGCGCCCGGGTGATCCCGACGACCACCGCGCCGGCGGCGCGCAGCCGCGCGACGACCGGGTCGTCGGTGGCGGCCGGGGACGGGGTGTGCGCGGCGGACCCGTCGGTGGCCACCTCCCCCGCCACGGCCACGTTGTCCTTCACCGCGACCGGGACGCCGGCCAGCGGCAGCCGGGCACGGTCGGGCGAGGCGTCGACCGCGGCGGCCTCGGCCAGCACCGCCTCGGCCCGGACCAGCCGGAAGGCGCCGATCCGCGCCTCCACCGCGGCCAGGTGGGCCAGGTGGGCCCGGACCACCTCGACGGCGGTCAGCTCACCGGACCGGACGCGGGCGGCCAGCTCGGTGGCGGACAGCCCGACGACCGGGCCCGCTCCCCCGGCTCCGGATGCGCCGGCATCAAATGCCCCGGATCCCGGTGCCGGACCTGCGGGCGCGGCACCTGCAGCACTAGCGTCCATGCGGTCGAACCTAACCGGGGCCACCGACAGTTCTCAGATCGGAGCGGGATGAACGACAGCTACACCGGCGAGGTGCGGGTCGGCGGACCGGCCGACGTCCGCGAGCTGCCCGGTCTGACCATCCGCAAGCTCGCGGTCAGCGAGATGGCGAACAACGCCTACCTGATCACCGACAGCGGCACCGGGCCGGGCACCGGCCAGGCGCTGCTGATCGACGCCGCGGCCGAGCCCGGCGCGCTGCTGGACCTGATCGACGCCGCCGACCTCCGCACGGTGGTCACCACCCACGGCCACTGGGACCACCACCGCGCGCTCCCCCAGGTCGTCCGGGCCACCGGCGCCGAGACGGTCGCACACCCGGCCGACGCCGCCGACCTGCCGGTGCCGGTCACCCGGCCGGTCGAGCACGGCGACACCGTCGCCGTCGGCGACCAGGTGCTCGAGGTCGTGCACCTGCGCGGGCACACGCCCGGCAGCATCGCGCTGGTCTGGCGGGGCGCCGACGGCGCCGGCACCCACGTCTTCACCGGCGACAGCCTCTTCCCCGGCGGGGTGGGCAACACCCAGCAGGACCCCGTCCGGTTCACCAGCCTGCTCGACGACGTCGAGGCCCGGCTGTTCGGCGTGCTGCCCGACGAGACCTGGGTGTACCCCGGGCACGGCGCCGACACGACACTGGGCGCCGAACGCCCCCACCTCGCGGAGTGGCGCGACCGCGGCTGGTGACGGGACCGCTGCCGACCGGACCGGTCAGAGGCGGGTGGCCGGCACCGAGAGGGTGTCGTCCCGCCGGCCCCCTGCCTCGCCGTCGACGGCCGCGTCCTCGACCGCGCCCTCGACGGGCCCCTCGACCGGCCCCGCGGACCGGTCCGCACCGGCCGGCAGCTCGGCGGCGCCCGCCCGGTTGCCGGGCGTCGGCAGCCAGCGGGCCCACCAGCGCAGCACGTGCTCGAGCCGGGCCAGCCGGTGCCTCGGCCGGCCGGAGCGGGACAGCTCGTGACCCTCGCCCGGGAACAGCAGCAGCTCGGTGGGCACGCCGCGGCGCTTGAGCTCGACGTAGAGCCGGGTGCCCTGCTCCAGCGGGCAGCGCCAGTCCTCCTCGGAGTGGATCACCAGCGTCGGCGTGGTGATCCGGTGCGCGGAGGCCAGCGGCGACTGGGCGGCGACGCGGGCCGGGTCGGTGCCGACGTACTCGTCGGCGAAGAAGAACCCGATGTCGGAGGAGCCGACGAAGCTGACCGGGTCGTTGAACGCCCGCTCGCTGATCCCGGCCACGAACCGGTCGGTGCGGCCCAGCAGCAGGGTGGTCATGAACCCGCCGTAGGAGCCGCCCATCAGACCGACGCGGGAGGCGTCCAGCTGCGGGTCGGTCAGCGCGTCGTCGAGGAAGGCCAGCACGTCGTCGGCGTCCAGCCCGCCCAACTGCTCCTTGACCACCCGGCCGTGCTCCTGGCCGTAGCCGGACGACCCGCGCGGGTTGCACATGAGCACCGCGTAGCCCGCCTCGACGTAGGCCTGGGTCTCGTCGAACAGCGTCCAGCCGTACTGGCTGAACGGCCCGCCGTGCACGGTGAGCAGCACCGGGTGCGGCCCGGGACCGGGTGGGGTGGTCAGCCAGCCGTGCACCGGGTACCCGTCGGGCGCGGTGGCGGTCCGTTCGCGCATCCGGTGCAGCCGGCCGGTCGCCTGCAGCTGCGCACCGAAGGAGGTCAGCAGCCGGCGCCGTCCGGGGGTGAGCGCGATCAGCTCACCGGCGGACCGGTCGTGCGCGACGGTGGCGACGACGACTCCCCCGCCGGCCCCGATCCCCTGCACCGCGTACGGCCCGTCGATCAGCGCCTCGGGCTCCCCACCGGTCAGCGGCACCCGCAGCAGCTCGACCGCGCCGCGGCGCTGCACCCCGACGAGCACTCCCTCGGCGGTGACGACCGTCGCCGGGGTCTCGTCGCCCCGGTCGGTGGTCTCCGGGTCCAGCACCGGGGTGACCGGGCCACCGCCGGCGGGCACCCGGCACAGCGTCGTGTTGCGGCCGACGAAGTCCCGGCCGGTGTCGCCCAGGTCGGGCTGCGCGGTGAGCCAGATCGTCTCCCCCGACGGGTCCCAGGCCGGGTGGGCACAGGCCGAGCGGCCCTGCGTGACCCGACGCAGCCCGGATCCGTCGGGGCGCACCACGAAGACGTCGCTGACCAGGTCGGCATCGGCCCGCTCGTGGCGGGCGGAGACGAAGGCGAGCAGCGTGCCGTCCGGGCTCCAGGCGACGTCGGCGTCGTCGTGGTCGCCGCCGGTCACCTGGACCGGCTCCGGCAGCGGAGCGGCGGTGTCGTCGGCGTCGCCGGGGAGGTCGACGACGAACACGTGGCGCCGCCGGTCGGTGGTGAAGCCGACGTCGTCGCTGCGGTACTTCAGCGTGGTGATCAGCCGGGGCGCCTCGGCCGCCGGGACGACGTCCTCGTCGGTCCCGTACCGCCCGGCCTGGGGCACCCGCGCGGTGTAGGCCAGCCGCCGGGAGTCCGGTGACCAGACCGGGACCCCGGCGCCGAGGTGGTGGTCGGTCAGCCTCCGGGACGCGCCCCCTGCGGTCGGCAGCAGGTGCAGCTGCGGCGCGCCCTTCGGCTCGGCGGCCAGGTAGGCCAGCCAGCGGCCGTCCGGGGAGAATGCGGGAGCGTTGTCGCGGTGACCGGCGGTGAGCGGGCGGGCCGGGGCCGAGCCGTCGGTGGGCACGGTCCAGAGCTGGCTGCGGTACTCGTCGGCGTCCAGGTCCAGCCGGGTCACGGCGACGACCGCGGTCCGCCCGTCCGGGGAGACCGCGGGCACACCCGGGACGCGCAGCAGGGAGAGGTCGGTCGGCCGCATGGTCGCGACGCTAGCCGAGGCTCCTCGCCGGCCAGATGGTGAGCCCCGCTAACGGGTGAGGTCCCAGGGCGCCGGCAGGACACGACGGGGGATCTCGGCCGGCGGGACGGCGAGCTGGTCGCGGCCGGCGGGCTTCACCGTGCGGTCGTCGGGGCGTACACCGGCCCACCGCTGATGCCGAAGAACTCCTCCAGCGTGCCGACCTGCCGGGTGGCCATCTCGGTCACCAGGTCGACGCCCACCCACCGGAAGTGCCAGGCCTCGCCGGAGTAGCCGGTGAGGTGGCTGTTCGCGGCCGTGTAGCGCAGCAGGAAGCCGTGCCCGGCGGCGTGCTCGGCCAGCCACCGCCCCTCCGGCGTGCCGCCGAAGCAGTCCGCCAGGTCGCAGGCCGGGTTGGTGCGACCACCGAAGTCGACGGCCAGCCCGGTCTGGTGCTCGCTGTGCCCGGCCCGCGCCGACACGTTCTCGGCGTGGGTGACGCCCTGGGCGTCGATGACCCGTTGGTGCACCTCCGCCTGGTAGCCGTACGAGCGGTAACCACTGACCAGGGTGAGCGGGACACCGTCGACGTCGGCCGCCGCCAGCAGCGCCTGGAGGTCACCGGCGATCCGGGCGTCGACCTGCTTGCCGGCCACGGTGGCCAGGGAGGCCGGCCGGTGGTCCATCGGCCGCAGCGGGTGCTGCTTGTTCACCACCACCCAGGGGCTCGCCGGATCGGTCGTGGAGTGCGCGGCCACGTCGAAGCCGGGGGCCGGGGCCGCTGCGGGCGGGCTGCTGCCGGGCGGGGACCGGACGGGCGGTGGAGAGGGCGAGGGGGGCGGCACCGGTGCGACCGGTGGGGTCGGCGGCGGCCCGGGTGCGGACTCGACTTCCGGGTGCGCCGCCCCCTGGGTCGGTGCACCCGGGGAGCCGGATCCGCCGGCCCCCTCCGGTGGCGGCCCCACCAGCCCCACCGCCGCCACCGTGCCGGCGCCCAGCAGAGCACCCGCGAGGAGCGCGCCGATCCGGTCGCGCGCCCGGCTCGAGGATTCTGGCCCGTGGCGCCGGGCTGGGGTGACCGCCGTGGTCCGGCGGCCTCCACGCATCCGGTGACGGGTGCGGCCGTGGGGGTGCGGTGTGTGCATGCACGGTGGACGGAGCGCGGGCTGCCGGTGGTTGCAGCGCCGGCGCACCGTCCTCATCCGTCCCGGCGGCGCCTCTCCGGCGGCCCGGGTGCACCGGACCGCACCCCGATCAGGACGGCCGGGGTTCCTCTCCGGCGATCGCCTGGGCACGCTGCTCGTCCTCGGTCAGCGCGCCGGGACGGCCCGGTTCGCCGGTGTCGGTGCTCGCCGGGTCGATCGCGGTGCCCTCGGCGTCGGGTGCCTGACCGCGGGTCCTCAGCAGGCTGGCGACGGTGGCCACCAGCAGGACCACGAGGATCACCACCAGTGACAGCCAGGTGGGCACGGTGGGCACCGCGTCCAACGGCGCGCGCTCCCCGACGAACGGGTACTGGTTCTCGTGCAGCGCCTCGAGGATCAGCTTCACCCCGATGAACGCGAGGATGACGGCCAGCCCGAGGGACAGGTAGACCAGGCGCTTGAGCAGGCCGCCGAGCAGGAAGTACAGCTGGCGCAGCCCCATCAGCGCGAAGACGTTCGCGGTGAAGACGATGAACGCCTCGCGGGTGAGGCCGAAGATCGCCGGGATGCTGTCCAGCGCGAACAGCAGGTCGGTGGTGCCCAGCGCGAGGAAGACCACGATCATCGGCGTCCACAGCTTCTTGCCGCCGTGCTCGACCCGGATCTTGCTGCCGTGGTACTCCGCGGTCATCGGGAGGACCTTCCGCATCCGGCGGATGAGGGCGTTCTCCTCGTAGTCCTCGTCCTCGTCGCGGTGCCGGACCAGGTTGATCGCGGTCCAGACCAGGAAGGCGCCGAACAGGTAGAAGACCCAGATGAACTGCTCGATCAGGGCGGCGCCGGCCAGGATGAAGATCCCGCGCAGCACCAGCGCGATGATGATCCCGACCATCAGGACCTCTTGCTGCAGCTTCCGGGGCACCTGGAAGCGGGCCATGATGATCACGAAGACGAAGAGGTTGTCGACCGACAGCGAGTACTCGGTCAGCCAGCCCGCGTAGAACTCGGTGGCGAACGCCCCGTCGGTGACGGCGAGCAGCAGCAGACCGAACAGCAGCGCCAGCCCCACGTAGAAGCTGACCCAGGCGGTCGCCTCCTTCACGGAGGGCTCGTGCGGACGACGGGCGACGATCGCGAGGTCGGCGAGCAGCAGGACGGTGAGCCCCACGAACGTCGAGATCTCGAACCAGACGGGGAGCTCCACGTACCGGAACTCTACAAGTAGGTTGCACCAACCACCCGGCGTGCCTCGGTCAGGAGCCGGTGTCCCGCCGACCTGCCCGCCGGCCGGCCAGAGGCCGCCGGCGGGCAGGGAGCATCTCAGCCCTCGTCGGACCCGTCGCGCTTGGTGACCGCCGCCTGCCGGGGCTCCGGCAGGCCGTCCGCGGAGGCCCGCTCGGGGTCGCCCGGTGCGCCGATGTTCCGGCCGGTCCGGTCGGCACCCGGGTCGCCCGGGCCGGTGCGCGCGGCCCGGCGGGCCTCGTCCTGCTTGTTCTTGCGCAGGCTGGCCACCGTGGTGACCACCAGGGTGACCAGGATGACCACCAGCGACAGCCAGGTCGGGATCTCCGGGATGGCGGTGACGTGCTCGCCGCCGTTGATGAACGGCAGCTCGTTCTCGTGCAGCGCGTGGATGACCAGCTTGATGCCGATGAAGCCCAGGATCACCGCGAGGCCGTAGGCGAGGTACACCAGCTTGTCGAGCAGGCCGTCGAGCAGGAAGAACAGCTGCCGCAGCCCCAGCAGGGCGAAGGCGTTGGCGGTGAAGACCAGGTAGGTCTCCTGCGTGAGCCCGAAGATCGCCGGGATGGAGTCGACGGCGAAGAGGATGTCGGCGCTGCCGATGGCGATCAGCGCGATGGCCAGCGGGGTGATGAAGCGCTTGCCGTCGATCTTCGCGGTGAGCCGGTCGGAGTGGTACTCCTGCGTCGTCGGCAGCACCTTGCGGGTCAGCCGCAGGACGGCGTTCTCCTTGAACTCCTCGTCCTCGTCGTGCCCACCGCTGCGGGCCTGCGCGATCGCGGTCCAGATGAGGAAACCGCCGAAGATGTAGAAGACGAAGCTGAAGTTCTCGATCGCCGCGGCGCCGACGAAGATGAACAGCGTCCGCAGCACCAGGGCGAAGGCGATGCCGAACAGCAGCACCTTCTGCTGCAGCTCCCGGGGCACGGCGAAGCTGGCCATGATCAGCACGAAGACGAAGAGGTTGTCGACCGAGAGGCTCTTCTCGGTGACCCACCCGGCGAAGTACTCACCGCCGTAGGTGCCGCCGGCGAACCACAGGACCAGCAGGCCGAAGACGAGCGCGATGCCCACGTAGACCGCCGACCAGGTGGCCGACTCCTTGAGCGTGGGGGCGTGCGGGGTGCGGACGTGTCCGACGAAGTCGAACACCAGCATCCCGATGATGGCGGCGACGGTGATCGCCCAGACCCAGAGTGGGACGTCCAACGGATTCCTCCGGTTCACTGGCAGCAGTCAGTACCGGAGGTCTCTCCCGCCGCCCCGGGAACCGGGCCGACCGACAGCGCCGGGGTCGGGTGACCCGTGTTGACGACCACTGTCGCGCAGGGATACTCCCCTCCACGTCGGACCCGATCACCGCCGACAGTGGCTGCACTGCCACCTCGATCGCCCGCAGTGCGAGTCCGTGGCCCCAACGTACAGCCCGCCCGCGGAGTTCCCGGCGCCGGCGCCGAATTCTGCGGCGGCCGGTGCGGACCCACCAGGTGCCCGGGCCCGCTGGGTGTCGGTAGAGCTAGGCGTGCGCGGCGTCGAGCTGGCGCAGCTCCTTCTTGAGCTCGGTCAGCTCGTCGCGCAGCCGCGCGGCGACCTCGAACTGGAGCTCCCGGGCGGCGGCGAGCATCTGGTCGTTCATCTGCGTGATCATGTCCGCGAGCTCGTTGCGCGGCAGGCCCTGCACGTCGATCGACCCGGCCTTGCCCTTGGTCGATCCGGCCTTGCTCTTCGACGACAGCCCGGGCACCGGCGCCTTGCCACGCGACTGCTGCCGGCCCGACCCGCCGAGCAGCTCGGTGGCGGCCCCGCCCGTCAGACCCTCGGTGTCCTCCGCCGCCCGGTAGATGCCGTCGAGGATGTCGACGATCTTCTTGCGCAGCGGCTGCGGGTCGATGCCGCGCTCGGTGTTGTAGGCGATCTGCTTCTCGCGGCGCCGGTTGGTCTCGTCGATGGCCTGCGCCATCGACGGGGTGATCTTGTCGGCGTACATGTGCACCTGACCGGAGACGTTGCGCGCCGCCCGGCCGATCGTCTGGATCAGCGAGGTGCCCGACCGGAGGAAGCCCTCCTTGTCGGCGTCGAGGATCGCCACCAGCGACACCTCGGGCAGGTCGAGGCCCTCGCGCAGCAGGTTGATGCCGACCAGCACGTCGTACTCGCCCTGCCGCAGCTCGCGCAGCAGCTCGACCCGGCGCAGGGTGTCGACCTCGGAGTGCAGGTACCGGACCTTGATGCCCAGCTCGAGCAGGTAGTCGGTGAGGTCCTCGGACATCTTCTTGGTCAGCGTGGTGACCAGGACCCGCTCGTCCTTCTCGGTGCGCAGCCGGATCTCGTGCACCAGGTCGTCGATCTGGCCCTTGGTGGGCTTCACCACGACCTCGGGGTCGATCAGGCCGGTGGGGCGGATGACCTGCTCGACGACGTCACCCTGGACCCGGCCCAGCTCGTACTTCCCCGGCGTCGCGGACAGGTAGACGCTCTGCTTGATGCGGTCGGTGAACTCCTCCCACTTCAGCGGTCGGTTGTCCATCGCCGAGGGCAGCCGGAAGCCGTGCTCGACCAGGGTGCGCTTGCGGCTCATGTCGCCCTCGTACATGCCGCCGATCTGCGGCACGGTGACGTGCGACTCGTCGATGACCAGGAGGAAGTCGTCCGGGAAGTAGTCGATGAGGCAGGCGCCGGCGCTGCCGGGGGCGCGCCCGTCGATGTGCCGGGAGTAGTTCTCGATGCCGGAGCAGAACCCGACCTGCCGCATCATCTCGATGTCGTAGGTGGTGCGCATGCGCAGCCGCTGGGACTCCAGCAGCTTCCCCTGCCGGTCGAGCTCGGCCAGCCGCTGCTCCAGCTCGGCCTCGATGGTGCCGATCGCCCGCTCCATGCGCTCCGGGCCGGCGACGTAGTGCGTGGCCGGGAAGACGAACAGCTCGTCGACCTCGCGGACCACCTCGCCGGTGAGCGGGTGCAGGTAGTACAGCCGCTCGATCTCGTCACCGAACATCTCGATCCGGCAGGCGAGCTCCTCGTAGACCGGGAAGATCTCGATCGTGTCGCCGCGCACCCGGAAGGTGCCCCGGCTGAAGGCGAGGTCGTTGCGGGTGTACTGCTCGGTGACCAGGGTGCGCAGCAGCTCCTCCTGGGAGCGCTGGTCGCCCACCTTCACCTTGAGCGCCCGCTCGACGTACTCCTGCGGCGTGCCCAGGCCGTAGATGCAGGACACGGTCGACACGACGATGACGTCGCGCCGGGTGAGCAGGCTGTTCGTCGCCGAGTGGCGCAGCCGCTCCACCTCCTCGTTGATCGAGGAGTCCTTCTCGATGTACGTGTCCGTCTGCGGGACGTACGCCTCGGGCTGGTAGTAGTCGTAGTACGAGACGAAGTACTCGACCGCCGCGTCGGGCAGCAGCTCGCGGAACTCGTTGGCCAGCTGGGCCGCGAGGGTCTTGTTCGGCGCCATCACCAGGGTGGGGCGCTGGACCTGCTCGACCAGCCAGGCGGTCGTGGCCGACTTGCCGGTGCCGGTGGCGCCGAGCAGGACGGTGTCGGTCTCCCCCGCGTTCACCCGCTCGGCGAGGGCCTTGATCGCCGCCGGCTGGTCGCCCGCGGGCTGGTACTCGCTGACGACGCGGAACTGCCCCCGGGTCGGGCGGAGATCGGTGTTCGTGCGCACGGGACGACGGTACGACGGCGGTGTGACAGAACGGTCCGCACGGCCGCCCGGGCCGGTGGACGCCATGATCGCCGCGCACCGCCGAGGGGCAGACTGCGGGGTGACCTGCCTGGAACACCTCGACGACGTGTCCCACCCACCGCACGGCTGTGGTGGAGGCGACAGGTGTGATCGGGGCCCGTTGCGGGCATCCGACGGCGAACCCCCGGTCCGGTCACGGACCAGGGGTGTGACGCCAGCCCCCAGACCGGGGGCCTCAGCCAGGAGGACGACCTCTCCCATGACCACCCAGGTGTGGCCCGGTTCCGACTACCCGCTCGGTGCGACCTACGACGGCACGGGCACGAACTTCGCCATCTACAGCGAGGTCGCCGAGAAGGTCGAGCTCTGCCTGTTCGACGACCAGGGCAACGAGGAGCGCGTCCGGCTCCCCGAGCGCGACGCGTTCGTCTGGCACGCCTTCCTCCCGGGGATCCAGCCCGGCCAGCGGTACGGCTACCGGGTCTACGGGCCCTACGACCCGGACCAGGGCCAGCGCTGCAACCCGAACAAGCTGCTGCTCGACCCGTACGCCAAGGCGATCGACGGGCAGATCGACTGGGACGAGGCGGTCTTCGGTTACCACTTCGAGACCGGTGAGCGCAACGACGACGACTCCGCCGTGCACATGCCGAAGTCCGTCGTCGTCAGCCCGTTCTTCGACTGGGGCACCGACCGGCCGCCGAAGACGCCGTACCAGAAGACGGTCATCTACGAGGCCCACGTCAAGGGGCTGACGATGACGCACCCGCGGGTGCCCGAGGACCTGCGCGGCACCTACGCCGGCATCGCCCACCCCGCGGTCATCGAGCACCTCACCGACCTCGGCGTCACCGCGATCGAGCTCATGCCGGTGCACCAGTTCGTGCAGGACCACACCCTGCTGCAGAAGGGGCTGCGCAACTACTGGGGCTACAACACGATCGGCTTCTTCGCCCCGCACAACGAGTACGCCCAGTCGACCGACGGCCAGCAGGTGCAGGAGTTCAAGGGCATGGTCCGCGCCCTGCACGAGGCGGGCATCGAGGTGATCCTCGACGTCGTCTACAACCACACCGCCGAGGGCAACCACCTGGGCCCCACCCTGTCCTTCAAGGGCATCGACAACCGGGCCTACTACCGGCTGGTCGAGGGCGACGAGAAGTACTACATGGACACCACCGGCACCGGGAACTCGCTCAACGTCCGCGACCCGCAGTCGCTGCAGCTGATCATGGACTCGCTGCGCTACTGGGTGACCGAGATGCACGTCGACGGCTTCCGCTTCGACCTGGCCTCCACCCTGGCCCGCCAGTTCCACGAGGTCGACCGGCTGTCGGCGTTCTTCGACCTGGTGCACCAGGACCCGATCGTCAGCCAGGTGAAGCTGATCGCCGAGCCCTGGGACGTCGGCGACGGCGGCTACCAGGTCGGCAACTTCCCGGCCCTGTGGACGGAGTGGAACGGCAAGTACCGGGACAGCGTGCGCGACTACTGGCGCGGCGACGACGGCACCCTCGGCGAGTTCGCCAGCCGCATCTCCGGCTCCGCCGACCTCTACCAGCACGCCGGTCGCCGGCCGGTGGCGAGCATCAACTTCGTCACCGCACACGACGGGTTCACCCTCAACGACCTGGTCTCGTACAACGACAAGCACAACGAGGCCAACGGCGAGGGCAACAACGACGGCGAGAGCCACAACCGCAGCTGGAACTGCGGCGTCGAGGGCCCGACGAAGGACCGCCAGGTGCTCGAGCTGAGGGCGCGGCAGCGCCGCAACTTCATCGCCACGCTGATGCTCAGCCAGGGCGTGCCGATGCTGCTGCACGGTGACGAGCTGGGCCGCAGCCAGGGCGGCAACAACAACGGCTACTGCCAGGACTCCGAGCTGACCTGGATCGACTGGGAGGACGTCGACGAGGGGCTGCTGGAGTTCACCAAGCTGGTCACCCGGCTGCGCACCGACCACCCCACATTCCGCCGCCGGCGGTTCTTCCACGGGCGCCCCGTCCCGTGGGAGGAGACCGACCCCCAGCAGGACATCGCCTGGCTGGGCGCCGACGGCGAGCCGATGGACGACGCGGACTGGTCCGACGGCTCCGCCAAGTCGCTGGCGATGTACCTCAACGGCCACGGCATCCGGGAGATGGACGACCGCGGCGAGTACGTCAGCGACGACCACTTCTACCTGGCGTTCAACGCCTCGCACGAGGCGATCAAGTTCACCCTGCCCAGCGAGGACTACGCGGAGAGCTGGACGCTCGTCGTCGACACCGCGGAACTGGGCGAGCTCGAGCAGGTCGAGCTGAAGCCCGGGGCGAAGATCACCCTGAAGGCGCGGTCGACCGTCGTCCTGCAGGCAGCCGCGCCGTGACGACGCCGTCGACCGGCGGCCGCGGCCGGGAGGTGCCCTCGGGCACCTACCGGCTGCAGGTGACCGCCGACTTCACCCTGGACGACGCGGCCTCGGTGGCCGGCTACCTGGCCGATCTCGGGGTCAGCCACGCCTACTCCTCGCCGCTGCTGCGGTCGGCGGCGGGCAGCACGCACGGTTACGACACCACCGACCACGCGCACATCGACGAGCCGCGCGGGGGGCGGCCGGGCCTGGACCGCTTCGTGGCGCAGCTGCACGAGCACGGCCTGGGCCTGGTGCTCGACCTGGTGCCCAACCACATGGGCGTCTCCGACCCCGCCGAGTCCGGCTGGTGGTGGGACCTGCTGCAGCACGGGCGGGAGTCCGCGCACGCCGACGCCTTCGACGTCGACTGGGACTTCGGCGGCGGCCGGATCCGCATCCCCGTGCTGGGCAGCGCGGACGACGTCGCGCAGCTGGAGCTCACCGAGGTCGACGGTCAGCTGGAGCTGCACTACTACGACAACCGCTTCCCCGTGGCGCCGGGCACGGCGTCCCCGGGGGACGACCCGCGGGCGGTGCACGACCGGCAGCACTACGAGCTGGTCGACTGGCGCCGCGCCGACGACCAGCTCAACTACCGACGGTTCTTCGCGATCAACACCCTCGCCGGGCTGCGGGTGGAGGACCCGGAGGTCTTCCGGGCCACCCACGCGCTGGTCGTCGAGCTGGTCGCGAACGACTCGGTCGACGCGCTGCGGATCGACCACCCGGACGGGCTGGCCGACCCGAAGGGCTACCTGGACCGGCTCGCCGCGGCGACCGGCCACCGGTGGACCGTGGTGGAGAAGATCCTCGAGCCCGGCGAGGAGCTGCCCGCGAGCTGGCAGACGGCCGGGACGACGGGCTACGACGCGCTCGCCGAGGTCGACGGGGTGCTCATCGACCCGGCCGGGGAGCCCGCGTTCACCGCGCTGGACACCGAGCTGGCCGGCGGCCGGGTCGACTACGCGCAGCTGGTGCACGGCTGCAAGCGTGAGGTCACCGACGGGATGCTCGGCTCGGAGGTGGCCCGGCTGCAGCGGATCGTCGGCGACCTCGGGCGGGCGGGCGGCAGTGCAGTCGCGCCCGCCCAGGTGACCGAGGGGCTGGCCGAGCTGCTCGCGTCCTTCCCGGTCTACCGCAGCTACCTGCCCGACGGCCGCGAGCACCTGGACGAGACGGTCGCGGCGGTCAAGCTGCGGCGGCCCGACCTGGCCACCGCCGTCGACGCGCTGCACCCGTTGCTCGGCTCGGCCGGCACCGAGCTGGCCACCCGCTTCGAGCAGACCTCCGGCCCGGTGATGGCCAAGGGCGTGGAGGACAGCGCCTACTACCGCTGGGCGCGGTTCGTCGCGCTCAACGAGGTCGGCGGTGACCCGGCCCGGTTCGGCAGCTCGGTCGCGGAGTTCCACCAGGCGCAGCAGCACCGCGCAGCGCACCGGCCGGCGTCGATGACCACGCTGTCCACGCACGACACCAAGCGCAGCGAGGACGTCCGGGCCCGGCTGGCGGTGCTGGCCGAGATGCCGACCGAGTGGGCCGGCCTGGTGCGCGGCTGGCTGGGCCGGCACCCGCTCGCCGACCGGTCGCTGGCGCACCTGGTGTGGCAGAACCTGGTCGGTGCCTGGCCGCTGTCCCGGGAGCGGGCGCACGCCTACGTGGAGAAGGCGGCCCGGGAGGCCGGCACCTCGACCACCTGGACCAACCCGGTGCAGGAGTTCGAGGACCAGCTGCACGCCCTGGTCGACGCGGCGTTCGACGACTCCACGACGCACGCCGAGATCGAGCGGTTCGTGGCCCGCATCGCGCCGTTCGGCTGGTCGAACTCGCTGTCGCAGAAGCTGCTGCAGCTCACCATCGCCGGCGTCCCGGACGTCTACCAGGGCAGCGAGCTCTGGGACTTCTCGCTGGTCGACCCGGACAACCGCCGTCCGGTCGACTACGACCTCCGACGGCGGCTGCTCGCCCGGCTCGACGAGGGCTGGGTGCCGTCGGTCGACGCCGAGGGCGCCGCGAAGCTGCTGGTCGTCTCCCGCACGCTGCGGCACCGGCGGGAGCACCCGGAGGCGTTCGCCGGGTACACGCCGGTGCAGGCCACCGGGGCCGCCGCCGACCACGTCGTCGCCTTCGACCGCGGTGGCGTGGCGACGGTGGCGACCCGCCGGCCGGTGCACCTGGCCGCGACCGGCTGGGGCGACACCGGGCTGGCGCTGCCCACCGGCGCGTGGCGCGACCTGTTCACCGGCACCCGCGTGGTCTCCGACGCCCACGGCGTCCGGGCCGCGGAGCTGCTCGCCCAGTTGCCGGTCGCCCTGCTGGTCCGGGACTGAGCAGCCGGCGGTCGGGTCTACGGACCCGGCCGCCGGCCCAGCCGGAGGTGCGGAGCGCAACCTCGGACTCTGGGGTCTCGGATCTCGACCGTTCGTGAACGGCTGCCGACGGTCGGTGAGCGACGGCGGGCCTGTCGCCGCTGCGCGTGCGGGACCCGTCGTGCGCCACCTAGCGTCGGTCGGGCGCCCGGGCCCTCCCGGCCGGGTGCGGCACCGGACCGCCCAACCCCGTCCGCCGGTGACCTCAACCGAACCCCAGGACGGGGGCGGGGGACCCATCTCCGGCGCGACCGCACATCCGTGCGCGCGTCTCGGGGTGAAGCCGCACCGCTCGTCCGACACCCGGCTCCGTGCCGGGCCGTCGGAGCGGGCGCGCGGCCGGGCACCGATCGCCCGAACCCGACAGCTCACCCCGCAGGCGGCGATCGGAGGATCCCCATGACCGAGTCCACCCGTACCCGCCGGCTGGTCCGCCGCGGCGCCCTCACCACCGGCGCGGCCGCCCTCGCGGTCGGCGCGTTCGCCGCACCGGCGTCCGCCGCGCCGCAGCACGACTGGAGCGGCGTCGCGCAGTGCGAGTCCAGCGGCAACTGGAGCATCAACACCGGCAACGGCTACTACGGCGGCCTGCAGTTCTTCCAGCCCACCTGGGAGGGCTACGGTGGCCTGGAGTTCGCGCCGCGGGCCGACCTGGCCACGCCGGCGGAGCAGATCGCCGTGGCCGAGCGGGTGCTCGTCGGCCAGGGCGTCGGCGCGTGGCCGGCCTGCGGTCGGTTCCTGACCGAGGGGACGACGCCCGTCGCGGCGTCGGCCCCCGCCCCCGCACCCGCCCCGGCGCCGGCGCCTGCCCCCGCCGCTCCGGCCGGGGCGACGTACACGGTCGCGCCCGGCGACTCGCTGGGGACGATCGCGGCCGCGCACGGGACCAGCTGGCAGCAGCTGTTCGAGCAGAACCGCGACGTGGTCAGCAACCCGCACCTGATCTACGTCGGCCAGGTCCTGTCCGTCTGATCGGGCGGCCGGGTGGCCGGGGCGAGCGCCCGGGCCACCCGGCTCCGGCGGGGTGTCGCGCGGCACGGTTGACCGCGCGCCGGGCGGGCATGATCGGGCAGCCACCCGTCCCGCCCTGCCCCACGTTGCCCTGCCCCGCCCCCAGGAGGCCCCCGCATGTCCGAGCCCGTCGAGTTCTCCGTCTGGGCCCCGCTCCCCGAGCGGGTGCGCCTGCAGGTCGACGGCCAGGTGCACGACATGAAGCGCGACGACGAGGGCTGGTGGCGGGCCACGGTGCCCGCGGAGCCGGAGAGCGACTACGGCTTCCTGCTCGGCGACACCGAGACCCCCCGCCCGGACCCGCGTTCGCGCCGCCAGCCGGACGGGGTGCACGGGCTGTCCCGCCGCTACGACCCCGCCACGTACTCCTGGGGCGACGCCGCGTGGACCGGCCGCCCGCTCGCCGGGGGCGTCGTCTACGAGATGCACATCGGCACGTTCACCCCCGAGGGGACGCTGGACGCCGCCGTCGACCGGCTCGGCCACCTGGTCGACCTCGGCGTCGACTTCGTCGAGCTGCTGCCGGTCAACGCCTTCAACGGCACCCACAACTGGGGGTACGACGGCGTCGCCTGGTACGCCGTGCAGGAGACCTACGGCGGCCCGGCCGCCTACCAGCGCTTCGTCGACGCCTGCCACCAGCGCGGCCTGGGCGTGATCCAGGACGTCGTCTACAACCACCTCGGCCCGTCGGGGAACTACCTGCCGGAGTTCTTCCCGATCTTCTCCGAGGGCGGGGCGAACACCTGGGGCGACTCGATCAACCTGTCCGGGCCCGACTCCGACGAGGTGCGCCGCTACATCCTCGACAACGTGCAGATGTGGCTGCGCGACATGCACGTCGACGGGCTGCGGCTGGACGCCGTGCACGCGCTGGTCGACGAGCGCGCGACGCACGTGCTCGAGGAGATGGCGATCGAGACCGAGAAGCTGTCGGTGGCGCTCGGCCGCCCGCTCACGCTGATCGCCGAGAGCGACCTCAACGACCCGCGGATGGTCACCCCCCGGGTGGCCGGCGGCACGGGCATCGACGCGCAGTGGAGCGACGACTTCCACCACTCGCTGCACACCCAGCTGACCCGTGAGGCGCAGGGCTACTACGCCGACTTCGCCGACGCCGGCCTCGAGGGCCTGGCCCGGGTGCTCACCGGCGCCTACTTCCACGCCGGCGACTGGTCCAGCTTCCGCCGCCGGCACCACGGCCGGCCGGTCGACACCACCCAGCTGCCGGGCTGGAAGTTCCTCGGCTACCTGCAGGACCACGACCAGATCGGCAACCGCGCCGTCGGTGACCGGATCTCCGCGACCCTCTCCCCCGGCCTGCTCGCCGTCGGCGCCACCCTGGTGCTGACCAGCCCGTTCACCCCGATGCTCTTCATGGGCGAGGAGTGGGGCGCCGCGACGCCGTGGCAGTTCTTCACCAGCCACCCCGAGCCGGAGCTGGGCAAGGCCACCGCCGAGGGCCGGATCGGCGAGTTCGCCGCGCACGGGTGGGACGCCGCCGTCGTCCCCGACCCGCAGGACCCGGAGACCTTCACCCGCTCCAAGCTCGACTGGTCGGAGCCGGCGCGGGAGCCGCACGCCGGCCTCCTGGCCACCCACAAGACGCTGCTGGCGCTGCGCAAGCAGCAGCCGGAGCTGCTCGACCCCGACCTGTCCGCGACCGGCGTCACCTGGGACGACGAGGAGCGCTGGGTGGTCGTGGAACGGGGGTCGCTGCGGGTGGTGGCCAACCTCTCCGGTGAGCAGCGGCGGATCGAGCTGGACGCCGCGGCCGGCGAGGTGCTGTTCAGCACCGGCGAGGCCCCGCAGCTGGACGGCGAGACGGTGACGCTGCCGGCGGAGACCGCGGCCGTCGTCAGCACCCGCTGACGGTGCGCGACCTCCCCCGCGACCCCGCCGGCCTGGCCGACGCCTACCGCGTCGCGCCGGGCCGGCACCTGCGGGTGGACTTCATCGCCTCCCTGGACGGCGCGATCAGCGTCGACGGCCGCAGCGGAGCGCTCGGCTCGGACGGCGACCGCCGGGTGTTCCGCACCCTGCGGGCGCTGTCCGACGGCGTGCTCGTCGGCGCCGGGACGGCGGCGGCCGAGGGCTACCGCCCGGTGCTGCCCGACTCCGCCGTCGGCCGGCTGCGCACCGAACTGGGCCGCGAGCCGGTCATGCCGGTGGTGGTGGTCTCGCGGCGGGCGTCGCTCCGGCCGGACGACCAGCTGGTCACCGACGCCGTCGCGCCCACCGTGCTGGTCACCTGCGCGGCGGCCGAGCCGTCGCGCCGGGCGGCGCTGGCCGCGGCCGGGGTCGACGTGCTGGTCTGCGGCGACGACGACGTGGACCTGCCCGCGGCCCTGTCCGGGCTCGCCGAGCGCGGACTGGGGCAGCTGGTCTGCGAGGGCGGGCCGGCGCTGCTGACGGCGGCCCTCACCGCGGGCGTGGTCGACGAGCTGGACCTGTCGGTCTCCCCGCTGCTCGTCGGCGGCGGTCCGGGGCTCGTCCCCGAGGCCCTGCCCGCCCCGCTCCGCGCCGAGCTGCTGCAGGTGCTCACCGAGGACGGCGTGCTCTTCACCCGCTACGCGGTGCGCTGACCGCCGGAGGTCGAGCCGGGCTCCCGTCCCTCCAGCCGCGTCGTGACGCGGCTCGACGGGCGGTTGGCCGGCTCCACCTCGTGGGACAGCCGGGCCGGCCGTGATCGTTGCGCTCGACGACCGCCCGGGGCTGCTTGACTGACGCCCATGGACCTGCCCGTGCTGCCCCCGGTCAAGCCGATGCTCGCCAAGCCCGCGGCCGCGCTGCCCACCGGCGAGGACTGGTTCTACGAGCCCAAGTGGGACGGGTTCCGCTGCATCGTGTTCCGGGACGGCGACGAGGTCGAGCTGGGCAGCCGCAACGAGCGCCCGCTCACCCGCTACTTCCCCGAGATCGTCGAGGCGGCGAAGGCACAGCTGCCCGAGCGGTGCGTGGTCGACGGCGAGATCGTCGTCCCGCGTGGCGACCGGCTGGACTTCGAGTCGCTGCTGCAGCGGATCCACCCGGCCGCCTCCCGGGTCAACCGGCTGGCCGCCGAGACCCCGGCGTCGTTCGTCGCCTTCGACCTGCTCGCCCTGGGCGACGAGTCACTGCTGGGGACCCCGTTCGCGCAGCGCCAGGCCCGGCTCCGCGAGGCCCTGGCCACCGCCGAGGCACCGGTCCACGTCAGCGCCATCAGCCGCGACGCCGAGGTCGGGCAGCGCTGGTTCCACGAGTTCGAGGGCGCCGGGCTCGACGGCGTCATCGCCAAGCGCGGCGACCAGCCCTACTCCCCCGACCAGCGGCTGATGACCAAGGTCAAGCACGTGCGCACCGCCGACTGCGTGGTCGCCGGCTTCCGCTGGCACAAGAGCGGCCCCGTCGTCGGGTCGCTGCTGCTCGGCCTCTACGACGACGCCGGCACCCTGCAGCACATCGGCGTCGCCGCCTCCTTCACCATGAAGCGCCGCGCCGAACTGGTCGAGGAGCTCGCCCCCTACCGCGCCCAGGCGCTCGACGGCCACCCGTGGCAGGACTGGGCCAACGCCTCGACGTCGGCAACGGGGACGGGCGAGGACGGCGAGCGCCGGATGCCCGGGGCCACCAGCCGCTGGAACGCCGGCAAGGACCTCTCCTGGGTGCCGCTGCGCCCGGAGCTCGTGGTGGAGATCAGGTACGACCAGCTCGAGGGCAGCCGACTGCGGCACACCGGCCAGTTCGTGCGCTGGCGCACCGACCGGGACGCCCGCTCGTGCACCTACGACCAGCTCGAGGTGCCGGTGCGCTACGACCTGGGCGAGGTCCTCGGCGGCTGAGCCGGCCGAACCGGCTGAGGGGCACGCCACGGTCGTTGCGGCAGCCACCTCCGCGATCGCCTCCTACGCTTGGCGATCATGTACGCGCACCGCCGACCGATCGCCGCCCTGGGCGGGGCCCTCCTCGCCGCCGCCGTGGCGCTGACCGGCTGCACCTCCTCCGGGGACGACGCCGAGCAGGCCAGCAGCTCCCCCACCGCCCCCGCCGAGCCCGAGGCGCAGCCGATCGAGTGGACCGACTGCGACACCGACATCGACCAGATCATCGCCGGCCGCCCCGGCTCGGAGCGCGAGCTGCTCTTCGAGTGCGGCACCACCACCGTGCCGGCCGACTACGACGACCTCGACGGCGGCGACCTGCAGCTGTTCCTGGTGCGCGCCGCGGCCGCCGGTCAGACCGACCGGATCGGCTCCCTGGTGGTCAACCCCGGTGGCCCGGGCGTCTCGGCCAGCGACGCAGCCATCCAGGCGGCGCTGACCCTGCCGCCGGAGGTGCTCGCCCGGTTCGACGTCGTCGGCGTCGACCCGCGCGGGGTGGGGCTCTCCACGCCGGTGGAGTGCGTCACCGACGAGCAGAAGGACGCGCTGTTCGCGGCGAACCCCCGCGCGCTGGACGAGCCGAACGTGACCGCCACCTTCGACCTGGTCGACGAGGTCGCGGCCGCCTGCAGCGCGGAGTACGGCGAGGCGCTCGGCGCCTTCAACACCGTCGACACCGCCCGGGACCTGGACCTCGTGCGCGAGTCCCTCGGCGACGAGCAGCTGACCTTCCTCGGCTACTCCTACGGGACGACGCTCGGCTCGACCTACGCCGAGCTGTTCCCCGACCGGGTGCGCGCCCTGGCGCTGGACGGCGCGGTCGACCCGACCGCCACCGACCAGGAGCGGGCCGAGGCGCAGGCCGTGGGCTTCGAGGCCACCTTCGACGCGTTCGCCGCCAACTGCACCGGCCTGATCAGCGGGTGCCCGCTGGGCGACGACCCGCGGGGGGCGCTCAACGCCCTCCTGGAGCAGGCGGCCGCCGCCCCCATCCCCAGCTCGCGCGAGGGTGAGACCCGCCAGGCCACCCCCGGCCTGGTGGTCAACGGCGTCCGCTCGGCGCTCTACCAGCCCAGCGCCTGGCCGCAGCTGGCCCAGTCGCTGGCCGCCGCCCGGGACGGCGACGCCGCCGGCATCCTGACCCTCGCCGACACCTACACCGGCCGCACCGACGACGGCAGCTACAGCAACGTCGTCGACGCCAACCTGGCGATCAGCTGCGCCGACGGCCAGGAGCAGTTCACCACCGAGGAGGTCGCGGCGCTGGCCGCCGACTGGAACGCCCGGTACCCGCTGTTCGGCGCGGACGCCGCGCTGGGGCTCTACACCTGCTCTGCCTGGGAGGCACCGACCACGCCGCTGCCGGAGCGGGACGCCGCCGGCAGCGCACCGATCATGGTCGTCGGCACCCAGGCCGACCCGGTGACCCCGGGGCAGGGCGCCGTGGACATGGCCGCGGAACTGGCCAACAGCGTGCTGCTGACCTGGGAGGGCAGCGGGCACACCGCCTACCCCAAGACCGAGTGCGTGACCCAGGCGGTCAACGCCTACCTGATCGACCTGGTGGCGCCGCCCGAGGGGATCACCTGCCCGGCCTGATGCGGTGGCCTGATCTTGCGCGGGCGGCCGGCGGGCCGGAAGCTGACCAGCCGGAGGACCAGCCAGCGCACGTGAGCGGACGGAGCCCGATGGCCAGCAGCAAGGACGCCGTGGTCCTGGAGGTCGACGGGCACGAGGTCCGGGTGAGCAACCCGGAGAAGCCGTACTTCGCCGACAAGGGCATCCGCAAGATCGACGTCGTCCAGTACTTCGTCTCCGTCGGCGAGGGCATCCTCTTCGCGCTGCGCGACCGGCCGACGACGCTGGAACGCTGGCCCGGCGGCGTCTTCGAGGGCGCCCGGCTCTCCACCCGGGTCGACAACACCGGCGACGCGTTCTACCAGAAGCGGGTGCCGAAGAACGCCCCCGACTGGGTGCCGACGGCCCACATCACCTTCCCCAGCGGGCGGACCGCCGACGAGATCGCGCCGGACTCGGTCGCCGTCGTCGCCTGGTGCGCCAACCTCGGCACGCTCACCTTCCACCCGTGGCCGGTGTCCAAGAGCGACGTCGAGTCCCCCGACCAGATCCGGATCGACCTGGACCCCCAGCCGGGCACCGACTTCTCCGACGCCGTCTGGGTGGCCCCGCACGTGCGCGAGCTGCTGCACGAGTTCGGCATGGAGGGGTGGCCGAAGACGTCCGGCGGCCGGGGCGTGCACGTCTACGTGCCGATCCAGCCGCGCTGGACCTTCCCCGAGGTGCGCCGGGCGGTGATCGCGTTCGGCCGGGAGCTGGAACGGCGCATCCCCGACCGGGTCACGATGAACTGGTGGAAGGAGGAGCGCGGCGAGAAGATCTTCATCGACTACAACCAGATGGCCCGGGACCGCACGATCGCCTCCGCCTACTCCATCCGGCCGAAGCCGCACGCCCCGGTGAGCGCCCCGGTCGACTGGGACGAGCTGCCCGACGTCTCGCCCTTCGACTTCGACGTCCTGACCATGCCGAAGCGGTTCGCGGCGGTCGGCGACAGGCACGCCGGGCTGGCCGACCACGCCTTCGACCTCACCCCGCTGATCGAGCTCGCCGACCGGCAGGAGCGCGACCTCGGGCTGGGCGAGATGCCCTATCCGCCGGACTACCCGAAGATGCCCGGCGAGCCGATGCGGGTGCAGCCCAGCCGCGCGAAGAAGGCACCCAGCGCCTGAGATCCCGCCGATCACCGCGGTGAGTCGCCGGTGGGGCCGGCCGCTGGCAGAGTGGCCGGCATGACGCGCAACGGAGCTCCCCGG
The DNA here is from genome assembly GCF_054051115.1 of Modestobacter sp. SYSU DS0904. NCBI lineage: Bacteria > Bacillati > Actinomycetota > Actinomycetes > Geodermatophilales > Geodermatophilaceae > Modestobacter > Modestobacter sp. SYSU DS0904. The sequence goes on from NZ_JBJHAQ010000024.1 coordinate 37,617, forward strand.
GCACACACATCTCCCCGGGCGCTGGCGCGATGACGAGGTCGGCAGAGGTCCCCGAGGTCGACGTCCAGCCGCTGGGCGACTTCCTGGGGCAGTTGGCGGCCCGGCTGCCCGCGCCCGGCGCCGGCGCCACCGCGGCGATCGAGGCGGCGCTGGCGGCCTCGCTCATCGGCATGGTGGGCCGCTTCACGACCGGCGACGAGTACGCCGAGCACCAGGAGCTCGTCTCCGCGGTGACCGAGCAGGCCGACGCCGTGCGCACCGCCTGCCTGGCGGCCGCGGCGGCGGACGAGGTGGCGTTCACCGCGGTCACCGAGGCCTACCGGCTGCCCAGGGACACCCCGGAGGAGCAGGAGTCCCGGCGCGAGGCCGTCCACGCGGCACAGGTCGGGGCAGCCCAGCCGCCCCGGGACGTCATCGAGGCGGCCGCCGCCCTCGTCCCGCTGGCCGAGCAGCTGCTGCCGATCGCCAACCCGAACGTCGTCAGCGACGTCGCCGCCGCCACCGCCGCCGCCCGGGCGGCAGCCGTCACGGCCCGGCTGGCCGTCGAGGTGAACCTGCGGGGCATCACCGACGAGGACGCGCGGGCCGATCTCGGCGCAGCCGTGGACCGCGTCGACGAGCTGATCCGGCGGGCCGATGCGGTCGAGGCCACCGTCCGCGACCGCATCGGCCGCTGATGTCCGGGCTGCCCGAGGGACCGACCGCCCCCGCCACCCGGCCCGCGCGCCGCGAGCTCGACCGATGACGTCACCGGAGCAGTGGGCGGCCGCGGCGGGCGGGCCGGCCGAGGACGCGGCGCGGGCCAAGACCGAGTACCGGCAGGGCCTGCTGGCCCGCCGCGCGGCCCGCTCCGCCGAGGAGCGGACCGCGGCCGCCGCCTCGATCACCAGCGCGCTGCTGCGCGGACTCGCGGGCCACCGCACCATCGCCGCCTACGTGCCCGAGCCGGACGAGCCGGGCGGTCCGCTGCTGCCCTCCGCCCTGGACCAGCTCGGCGCCCGGGTGCTGCTGCCCGTCATCCCCGCCACCGGCCGGGAGCTGCGGTGGGCGGTGAGCAGCGACCAGCTCGTCGAGGGCCGGTACGGGCTGTCCGAGCCGGTGGGTCCGCGGTTCGGTCCGGACGAGCTCGCCACCGCCGAGGTCGTCGTCGTCCCGGCGCTCGCGGTGTCCCGGGCCGGCGTCCGGCTCGGCCGCGGGGGCGGGTACTACGACCGCGCGCTCCGGCACGCCCGGCCCGACGCGCTCCTGGTGGCCCTGGTCTTCGACGACGAACTGGTCGACCACCTGCCTGCGGAACCGCACGACCACGCCGTCGGCGCCGTGGTCACCCCCTCCTCCGGCTGGCTGCGGCTGCCGGCGCCGCCCTCCCCGTAGCCGGCCCGGCCGGCACCCGCACCCAACGGCCCCGCTGACCCGGCGCGCGCACGGCCTACCATCGGGACGCCGGCGCACGTCCTTCCGGGTCGACGCATGCCCGGGTACGGAGGAGTGCAGCGTGAGTGAGCAGGCAGTACTGGCCGAGGCGGGCCGGCGGCGGACGTTCGCCGTCATCAGCCACCCCGATGCGGGGAAGTCAACGCTGACCGAGGCCCTGGCGCTGCACGCGCGGGTGATCGGGCAGGCCGGCGCGGTGCACGGCAAGGCCGGCCGCCGGGGCACCGTGTCGGACTGGATGGACATGGAACGCGACCGCGGCATCTCCATCACCTCCGCCGCGCTGCAGTTCGAGTACGGCCCGGCCGGCGGGGAGAAGGCGGTGATCAACCTGCTGGACACCCCCGGGCACGCCGACTTCTCCGAGGACACCTACCGGGTGCTGACCGCCGTGGACGCCGCGGTTATGCTCGTCGACGCCGCCAAGGGCCTGGAGACCCAGACCATGAAGCTGTTCGCGGTGTGCAAGCACCGCGGCATCCCGGTGATCACCGTGGTCAACAAGTGGGACCGCCCCGGCATGGACGCCCTCGCCCTGATGGACGAGATCGCCGACCGCACCGGCCTCACCCCCACCCCGCTGACCTGGCCGGTGGGCATCGCCGGGGACTTCCGCGGCGTGCTGGACCGCCGCGACGGCAGCTACCGGCACTTCACCCGCACCGCCGGCGGCGCCACCATCGCCCCCGAGCAGGTCCTCACCGCCGACGAGGCGATCGCCCGGGAGGGCGAGGCCTGGACCACCGCGGTCGAGGAGTCCGAGCTGCTGGCCGAGACCGGCCAGGTGCACGACCAGGAGCTGTTCCTGGCCCACGCCACCACCCCGGTGCTCTTCGCCTCCGCCGTCTCCAACTTCGGCGTCGGCCAGCTCCTCGACGTGCTGGTGACGATGGCGCCGCCACCGGCCGACCGGCCCGACGCCGAGGGCAAGCCGCACCCGATCGACGCCCCGTTCAGCGGCTTCGTCTTCAAGGTGCAGGCCGGCATGGACACCGGTCACCGCGACCGGCTGGCCTACCTGCGCGTCTGCTCCGGCGTCTTCGAGCGCGGCATGGTGGTCACCAACGCCCGCACCGGCCGCCCCTTCGCCACCAAGTACGCCCAGCAGGTGCTCGGCCGCGAGCGCGAGACGATCGAGACCGCTTACCCCGGCGACGTCGTCGGCCTGGTCAACGCCGCCTCGCTCGGCATCGGCGACACCCTCTACGCCGACCACCCGGTCCACTACCCGCCGGTGACCACCTTCGCCCCCGAGCACTTCGCGGTGGTCCGGGCCGCCGACACCAGCAAGTACAAGCAGTTCCGCAAGGGCATCGACACCCTCGGCGGCGAGGGCGTGGTGCAGGTGCTGATCTCCGAGCGCCGCGGCGACGGCGCCCCGGTGTTCGCCGTCGTCGGCCCGATGCAGTTCGAGGTCGCCTCGCACCGGATGGAGCACGAGTTCGGCGCCCGGGTGTCCTTCGAGCGGCTGCCCTACCAGATCGCCCGCATCACCGACGCCGAGTCCGCCCCCGAGCTGGCCGTCGCCCGCGACGTGGAGGTCATGCAGCGCGCCGACGGCGAGCTGCTGGCGCTGTTCACGAACAAGTGGGCGCTGGGGGTGCTGGAGAAGAACAAGCCGCACCTGACGCTGACCCCGATGGTCGCCGCCCAGCTGAGCTGACCCGCCGGCTGCCCCGGGCCAGCCGGCTGCCGGCGTTGGCGCCGACGATCGCGGTGATGCCCAGCCAGGCGTCCCAGCCCAGCGACTCCCCGAGCACCATCAGCCCGACCAGCGCGGCGAGCACCGGGTGGATGCTCATGAACAGGCCGTAGGCGCTGGTCGGCACCCGACGCAGCGCCGCGACGTCGACCACCATCGGCACCGCCGAGGCCAACAGCCCGGCGGTGACCGCGCAGGCCAGCGCCACCGGCGAGGGCGGGTGCTGCCCGAGCGCCAGCACCCCGACCGGCACGAAGGCCAGCGCCGACACCGCCGCCGCGGTGGCCGGGCCGGTCCGGCCCGGCACCCGGGCGCCCAGCACCCGGTTGACCAGGATGTACGCCGCCCAGCAGGCCGCGGCCAGCAACCCCAGCCCGATGCCGACGTAGTCGGTGGTCGGCTGCGGCCGGGTGAGGACCAGCACGCCGGCCGCCGCGCCCAGCGCGCACAGCTGCGGTGCCCGCCCTCGGGCGGTGACCAGCGCGACGGCGAGCGGCCCCAGGAACTCCAGGGTGACCGCCAGGCCCAGCCCGATCCGGTCGATCGCCGAGTACAGCGACAGGTTCATCGTGCCGAAGACGACGGCCAGCAGCAGCACCGGCCGCCACTGGGCGGCGGTGAAGGTCCACGGCCGCGGGCGGGCCAGCGCGGTGAGCGCCACCCCGGCGACCCACTGCCGGACGGCGACCACGCCGACCGCCCCCAGCACCGGGAACGCCAGCGCGCCCACCGCGGCACCGAGCTGGTTCGCCAGGGCGCTGCCCGCCATCAGCAGCAGGCCGGCGCCCGCCCCCGCGGGCAAGGCCGGCGCCCCATCCACCACTGTTCCGGACCGCACCATGCCGGCAGCCTGCGGCCACCGTCGCCATGCGCAGAATGCATCCGACACGCAATGCATACGCTGCACGCATGGACGTCGAACTCCGCCAGTTGCGCTGCCTGGTGGCGATCGTCGACGCCGGCACCTTCACCGACGCCGCCCTCGAGCTCGGCGTCTCCCAGGCGGCCGTCTCCCGCACCCTGGCCTCCTTGGAGCGGGCCCTGGGCGCCCGACTGCTGCGCCGCACGGCCCGGGAGGTCGGCCTGACCACGGCCGGGCAGCGGGTACTCCCCCGCGCCCGCCGGCTGCTCGCCGACGCCGCCGAGCTCCACCGGGTGGCCGGCGGCGACGGCGGCCACGTGCGGATAGGCCACGCCTGGTCGGCGATGGGCCGGCACACCCTGGACTTCCAGCGCCGCTGGAGCGCCGGCCAACCGGGCACCCCGCTCCAGCTGGTGCGCACCAACTCCCCCACCGCCGGGCTCGCCGAGGGCGCCTGCGACCTCGCCGTCGTCCGGGTCGCGCTGGACGAACGGCGGTTCGGCACCGCGCTGCTCGGGCTCGAGCGGCGGATGTGCGCCCTGGCCGCCGACGATCCGTGGGCCCGTCGCCGCTCGCTGCGGCTGGCCGAGCTCGGCGACCGGCTGCTGCTGGTGGACCGGCGGACCGGCACCACGACGCCGGAGCTGTGGCCGGAGCCGGCCCGGCCGCGGATCGAGCACACCAACGACGTCGACGACTGGCTCACCGTCATCGCCACCGGCCGCGCGGTCGGCGTCACCACCGAGGGCACCGCGGCGCAGTACCAGCGCCCGGGCGTCGTCTACCGCCCCATCCGGGACGCCGAGCCGGTCGCCGTCCGGCTGGCCTGGTGGCGCGACGACCCGCACCCGGCGACGTCGGCCGTCGTCGAGCTGCTCACCGAGCTGTACCGCCGCCCCTGAGCCCGACCGCACAGCCGGGTCCCACCCGATCGGGTGGTCCGCGGCCGCCCAGGTGGGGCGAGCGCTCCCGGCGGGCACCTGGGATGCCGTTGACGTCCAGGTCAGCGCCGATCGGCAGGGAGCAGGGATGAGGGTCTCGTTCTTGGTGTACGGCGTGCTCTACGTCGTCATCGAGATCATCGGGTACCAGCTGGAGCGCATCGGCTGGCCGGAGCTCACCCCGCTGGACGTGGCGACCGCGGTCACCAACGCGATGCTCGCCGCCGCCGTCTTCGTGGCCGCGCTGGTCGCCGCCGACCTGCTCGGACACCGCTGGCGCCGCTGGGTGCGCGCCTACCGCGAGGAGCAGGCGCGGCTGGCCCAGGAGCGGTGGGCCGCCGAGCAGGCGCCCCTCGGGGTGCGGTCGTGGCGGCCGGCGCGCTGGGCGCTCCCCGCCGCCGGACCGGCCCTGCCGTGGTCGCCCACGGACCGTCCGGGCGGGGCGTCCCCGGGGGCCCCGGTCAACGCCTACGCACCCGCCACCGGCACCGCGCACGCCTTTCCCGAGGACGACGGCCGGCTGCTCTGACCGGCATGCCGGTACCAGATCTGTCCCTGACCCCCCACGAATGGCCTGGAGCCGCTAGGGTTCTGTGTGTCGGGAAGGCCCTGCGCACTGGCAGGACCCCGACGCACCACCGCAGCTAGGAGCGAGCAATGCCCGAAGGAACAGTGAAGTGGTTCAACGCAGAGAAGGGGTTCGGCTTCGCCACCCCTGACGGGGGCGGCCCGGACGTCTTCGTCCACTACTCGGCCATCCAGTCCAGCGGGTACCGCTCGCTCGACGAGGGCCAGCGCATCTCGTTCGACGTCGAGCAGGGCCAGAAGGGCCCGCAGGCGGCGAACGTCAACCCGCTCTGATCTCCTCAGAGCAGGGCTGATCGCGGCCCCAGGAAGACCTGCAGCACCCCCACCCGGCACGCCGGGTGGGGGTGCTGTCTCGTTCCGGAGTCCTCAGCGGGCGCGCCCCACCCCGCCGTTGTGCACAGACCGTCGGTCTGCCGGGCGCGGATCGACGTCGAGTGCACAACGGCGGGCGGCCCAGCCTGCGTCCAGGCGCGGGCTCAGCTCAGCGGGCGCGCGGGACGTAGCCGCCGATGAGCGCGGACATCAGCAGGGCGCCGTCGTGCGGGCCCACCGCGGCGGCCGCGTCGGCGAAGGCCCGCCAGCGGTCGCGCTCCACGTCGCTCATCGCGTTCGCCGCCCGAACCTCCAGCTGCTCCAGCAGCCGCTCCCACTCCCCCTGCGGCGTGGGCCAGAGGCCGGCCAGCCGGCGGGCCTCCGCCGAGGCCGAGGTGAACCGGACGACGTCGCCGGCGTGGTTGGTCAGCGCCACCACGTAGCCCGCCGAGACCAGGGCGTTGGCCGCCGACACGACCTGCGGCCTGGGCAGACCGCTGGCCGGGACCACCGCGCCGAGGTAGGGGGCGCTGCCGTGCGGCGGCTCGTCGAGCAGCCGCACGATCGTCCGCAGCACCGGCAGGTCGCGGGTGAACCACACGTCGGACAGGGGCTGCTGGGCATCGGGTGCGGTCACCGCACCAGTGTCCGCCGTCCCGGCCGGGTCCGGGCCACCCGGGTCGCTCGGCGGGGTGACCGGTGGCGTGCCCGCCGTACCGTGGAGGCATGACCACATCCGCCTCCCAGCCGACCACCCCCGCCGCCCAGCCCCGGGTCGTCAAGAGCGACGAGGAGTGGCGCGCCCAGCTGTCGCCGGAGGAGTACGCCGTTCTGCGCCAGGCCGGTACCGAGCGCCCGTGGACCGGTGAGTACGTCGACACCAAGGCCGCCGGCACCTACTCCTGCCGGGCGTGCGGCGCCGAGCTGTTCACCTCCGGGACCAAGTTCGACTCGCACTGCGGCTGGCCGTCGTTCTACGAGCCCACCGCCGCCGACAACGTCGTCCTGCGCGAGGACGCCAGCCTCGGCATGGTGCGCACCGAGGTGCTCTGCGGCAGCTGCCACAGCCACCTCGGTCACCTGTTCGCCGACGCGCCGCAGACCCCCACCGGCGACCGCTACTGCATCAACTCGGTGAGCATCAAGCTCGACCCCGAGCAGAGCTGACAGCACAGACCAAAAGACGACGAAGGCCCGTCCCCCACCGGGGACGGGCCTTCTGCGTTGTCAGGCACCTTCTGCGTTGTCGGGCACGAGTACGGACCCGCCGATGTGTCGCGCCAGCGACCCCCTCGTCCCCGGCGCGGGCCCGGAGGGTCCCGCCGGGGACGACGGCCCGCGGCTCCGCGATTCGGACGCGGGGCCGGAGGCTCCCGGCCGGATCACGGGCAACGGCTCAACTCACCAGGGGCACGGCACCTGGCCGCGGTGTCGTCCGGAGGACGACCATCATCACGGCAGGTCGGCGATGAGCTCCTCGACCGGCTTGCGGGTGCCGGTGTAGAACGGCACCTCCTCGCGCACGTGCCGGCGGGCGCGGCTGGCCCGCAGGTCGCGCATCAGGTCGACGATGCGGTGCAGCTCGTCGGCCTCGAAGGCGAGCATCCACTCGTAGTCGCCGAGCCCGAAGGAGGAGACGGTGTTGGCCCGCACGTCCGGGTAGGGGCGGGCCTGCATGCCGTGCTCCTTGAGCATGTCCCGCCGCTCCTCGTCGGGCAGCAGGTACCACTCGTAGGAGCGGACGAAGGGGTAGACGCACACATAGCGGCGCGCCTCCTCGTCGGCGAGGAAGGCCGGCACGTGGCTGCGGTTGAACTCCGCCGGCCGGTGCAGCGCCAGCTGCGACCACACCGGCTCCAGGTGCCGCCCGAGCGCGGTGCGGCGCAGCCGGGTGTAGGCCTCCTGCAGCGCCTCCGGGGTCTCGGCGTGCCACCACACCATGAGGTCGGCGTCGGCGCGCAGGCCGGCGACGTCGTAGACCCCGCGGACGACGACGTCCTTGCCGGAGAGCTCCTCGAACAGCCCGCTGACCTCGTCGGCGAGGGCGGTGCGCTGGTCGTCGCCGAGCGGGCGCGCGAGCTTGAAGACCGACCACATGGTGTAGCGGATCAGCTGGTTGAGCTCGGTGGCCCGCTTGCCGACGCTGCGCTGCTCCGGGGTCGTGTCGCTCTGCTGCTCGCTCATGCGACCCATTGTCGCCCCGCCCGCACCGGGCCGGTCAGGGACCTTCGTCGATCACGCCCGTGAGCCTCGACACGGGGGTTTCCCGCCGCGGACGGGAGGGGTAGCGACCAGTTGGATCTTGTACTGGCTGAACCGTCAGCCCGACACGAGGAGGACAGATGGCCGTCATCAAGAGCCCGTTGCCCGAGGACGTGCAGAAGGTCACCGGTGAGGCGCTGCAGGGCGCCGTCGTCGACCTGATCGACCTGGGCCTGGTCGCCAAGCAGGTGCACTGGACGCTGGTGGGCCGCAACTTCCGCAGCATCCACCTGCAGCTGGACGACGTCGTCGACACCGCCCGCGAGTACCAGGACACCGCCGCCGAGCGGGCCGCCGCGATCGGCGTGCTGCCCGACGGCCGCACCGAGGCGCTGCGCGCCACCGCACTCCCCCAGCCCCCGGTGGCCTGGATCAACGCCGACGACGCGATCCGCTACTTCGTCGAGGTGTTCGAGGTCGTCGTCACGCGCATGCGTGAGCGGATCGAGGCGACCGAGGACGACGAGGTCACCCAGGACCTGATGATCGAGATCACCGGTGCGCTCGAGAAGCACTGGTGGATGTGGCAGGCCGAGGCCGCTCAGGACTGACCCTGCAGCGACTGGACGACCACGCCGGAGGCCGGTTCCCCACCCCGGGGAGCCGGCCTCCGGCGTCTCAGGTGATCGCGGCGACCGCGCGGCGGGCGTCGCGGATGCAGGCCGGCACCCCCACGCCCTCGTAGGCGGCGCCGGCGACGGCGAGCCCGGGCACGGCGGCGACCGCGGACCGGATCGCGGCGACCCGGCCGGGATGCCCGACGAGGTACTGCGGCAGCCCGTCGACCCAACGCACCAGGTGGGTCTCGACCGGTTCGGGCCGCGCCAGCTCGAGCAGCTCGGCGACGTCGGCCACCACGGCGGCGGTCAGCTCGGCGTCGTCCCGGTGCAGGGCGGCGTCGTCACCGAAGCGCCCCACCGACGAGCGGACCCGCAGCACCCCGCCGTCGGAGAGGTGCGGCCACTTCGCCGAGGAGACGGTGACGCCCTTGACCAGCCGGCCGGTCACCGGCGGGACGAGCAGGCCGGACCCCGCGGGCACGTCCTGGGCCGGGAAGGCCATCGCCACCACGGCCATCGACGCGTACGGGATGCCGCCCAGCGGCTCCACCGCGTCGGGCGCGACGTCGGCCAGCAGCGCGGCGGTCGGCCCGGCCGGGGTGGCCAGCACGACGGCGTCGGCGGTCAGCTCCTCCCCCGACGCCAGCGTCAGGGTGAAGCCCGCGGCGGTCCGCGCCAGCCGGTCCGCGCGGGCGCCGAGCCGCACCTGCGCGCCGCTGGCGGCGACCAGGGCCTCCGGCAGCGAGCCGATGCCGGGCGCCACGGTCACGAAGACCGGGCCGTCGACGTCGCCCCGGCTGCGGGCCCCGGCGTCGCGGGCGGCGGTGGCCGCGCCCAGCACCGAGGTGGCGCGGCGCAGGTGGGCGGCCAGCCCGGGCATCGTCGCGTCCAGGGAGAGCTCGTCGGGCCGGCCCGCATAGACCCCGCCGAGCAGCGGCTCGAGCAGCCGGTCGACGACCTCGTCACCGAGCCGCTCGCGCAGCAGTTGCCCGACCGCGACGTCGCCGTCCAGGTGCAGCGGCGGCAGGTCGGCCTCGGCGGCCACCCGGGCGATCCCGGCCGGGGTGAGCACGCCGTCCAGCCCCTCGGCGGAGGTGGGCACCCCCTGCACGGTGCCCGCGGGCAGCCGGAAGCGCCCTTCCGGCAGCACGATCGACGCCTGCGTGGTCTGCGGCGCGACGAGCTGGTCGCCCAGCCCGAGCGCCCGGACCAGCTCGACCGCCTCCGGCACCCAGGCGAGCATCGCCTCCGGGCCGGTGTCGTACCACTGGCCGGCCAGCTCGACCCGGTCCAGCTTGCCGCCGAGCCGCCGGTCGGCCTCGAGCACCACGATCTCGTCGTCGGGACGGGTCCGGCGCCACGCCCAGGCCGCGGCGAGCCCGGTGAGCCCGCCGCCGACGACGACCAGCCGGTGGCGGCTCATCTCGCGGAGAGCTCGTGCACCAGCTCGACCACCTGGGTCAGCGCGCCGGGGTCGGTGTCGGGGAGCACGCCGTGGCCCAGGTTGAAGATGTGCCCGCGGGCGGCGCGGCCCTGCTCGACCACCCGGCGCACCTCGCGCTCGAGCGTCTCCCGGTCGGCCAGCAGCACCGCGGGGTCGAGGTTGCCCTGCAGCGAGTAACCCGGGCCGACCCGGCGGGCGGCCTCGTCCAGCGGCACCCGCCAGTCGACGCCGACGACGTCTGCGCCGGCGTCGCCGATCAGCGGCAGCAGCTCCCCGGTGCCGACGCCGAAGTGCACCTTCGGCACGTCCCGGTCACCCAGGCCGTCGAACACCGCGCGGGAGTGCGGCAGCACCCGGGTGCCGTAGTCGACCGCGGACAGCACCCCGGCCCAGGAGTCGAACAGCTGGACGGCGCTGGCGCCGTTGTCGACCTGCACCCGCAGGAAGGTCGCCGCGCTCACCGCGAGCCGCTCCAGCAGGCGCTGCCATGCGGCCGGCTCGGCGTACATGAAGGCCTTGGTGCGGGCGTGCTCCTTGGACGGGCCGCCCTCGATCAGGTAGGTGGCCAGCGTGAAGGGCGCCCCGGCGAAGCCGATGAGCGGGGTGCTGCCCAGCTCCCCGACCAGCGAGCGCACCGCGGTGGCGAGGAACTCCAGCCGGTCGGGCTCCAGCGGGGGCAGCGCGTCGACGTCGGCGACGCTGCGGATCGGCTGCGCCACGACCGGCCCGATGCCGGGCTTGATCTCGATGTCCACCCCGGCCACGACCAGCGGCAGCACGATGTCGGAGAAGAGGATCGCCGCGTCGACCCCGTGCCGGCGCACCGGCTGCAGGGTGATCTCGGTGACCAGGTCGGGGTCCTGGCAGGCGGCCAGCATCGCGGTGCCCGCCCGCAGCGCCCGGTACTCGGGCAGCGAGCGGCCCGCCTGGCGCATGAACCAGACGGGGGTGCGCGAGACCGGCAGCCCCCGAGCCGCCCGGACCAGATCGGAGTCGGCGGCCGGTGCCGCTGGGGTGCCCACGACTGGCCATCCTCCCAGATGCGGCGGGAGCCGCTCGGCCGCCTCCGGGAGCCGGTCGCCGAGGTCACGGCTGGGTCGCGCCGCGCGTCGGGTACTGCCGGACCGGCGTCCGCCACCTACCCTGCGGGCGTGGTTCAGCAGCGCACGCGCGCCGAGCAGGGGCGGCAGCCCGAGGAGGCCCCGGCTCGCCCGCCGGAGTTCGTGGCCGCGCTCGCCGCCCTGGCCACCGTCCACCCCCGGCCGGAGGTGGAGCTGGAGCACATCCCGGCACCGCAGCGGCTGGCGCCGTTCGCCGCCGCGATCGGCGCCCGGGTGGCCGATCCCGACGACGAGGACGAGGACCTGGCCAGCGGCCGGTTCATCGTGCTGTTCGACCCCGAGGGCCACGAGGCCTGGGCCGGCACCACCCGCTGCGTCGGCTTCGTCTCGGCGCTCACCGACGAGCACATGGTCGACGACGCGATGTTCTCCGAGGTCGCCTGGAGCTGGCTCACCGACGCGCTGGCCGGCTCCGGCGCCCGGCACCACTCGGTGGGCGGCACCGTCACCCGCACGGCGTCCACCAGGTTCGGCTCGATCGCCGCGCCGGAGCACTCCGTCGAGGTGGAGATCCGCGCCTCCTGGACGGCGGAGGACACCGACCTGGACCGCCACCTCGCCGCCTGGCTGGAGGTGCTGAGCAACGCCGCCGGGCTGCCGCCGCCGGGGATCCACCTGCTCGGTGCGAACGGGCGGGCCGACGACGACCGCGCCTAGACTCTTCGGCGTACTCCACTCGGCGTAACGGTTCTGCGGCCGAGTGATCGGACACGCCGGATCGAGGACCGGCCTGGTCGCTGCCGCGGCCGGGCCACCTGCGGCCGGCCCACGGCGGGAGGGTCGATGGGGGCAGGTGGGGCACGGCCCGACGGCGCCCTCTTCGGTCCGCACGCCGGCGCGCTCGTCGTCGACCCCGCCCCGCTGCTGCGCGAGGCGCTGGCCGGGCGGCTGCGCGCGCTGGGCGCCCGCGAGGTCGAGGAGGCCGCCTCGCTGGAGGAGGCCCGGGTCCGGGCGCACGTCTCCGGCCCCCGCGCACTGTGCGTGCTGGAGGTCGACCTGCCCGGGACCGGTCCGGAGAGCGCCGGGCGCGGTGGTGACCCGGGGCGGGGGCTGGAGCTGCTCCCCACCCTGCGCACCGAGGGCTGGCCGGTGACCGTGGTGCTGACCGCGCTCGCCGACCCGGCGGTGGTGCGCGCGGCCTTCCTGGCCGGCGTCCAGGGGTACGTGCTGAAGACCAGCCCGCTGGCCGTGCTCACCGAGGGGCTGCGCGCCGCGCTGTCCGGCGAGGTGTACGCCGACCCGGGGATCGCCAGCAGCCTCGCCCAGGGCCTGACCCAGAACGGGGTCGAGGAGGCCGTCGGCGAGCTGTCCCCGCGCGAGCGGGACATCCTGCGGCTGGTGGCCGACGGGCACACGAACAAGGAGATCGGCGAGAAGGTGGACCTGTCCGCACTGACCGTGAAGAGCCACCTGGCGCGCATCGCGCGCAAGCTGGGCACCGGCGACCGGGCGCACATGGTGGCGCTCGGCATCCGTTCGGGGGTCATCAACTGAGCACCGACCCGGGCGCCCAGCTGCCCACCGAGTCCACCGCGCCCACCGACCCCACCGACCCGACGGCGGAGCCCGTCGTCGACGAGGGCCCGCCCGCGACCCCGCTGCTCGCGCCGCGCGACGGGCTGCCCCCGGTCGTCGAGACCTCGACCGCGCTGGTCGCCTACGCCGACGCGCTGGCCGCCGGCACCGGACCGGTCGCCGTGGACGCCGAGCGGGCGTCGGGCTACCGCTACGGCCAGCGCGCCTACCTGGTGCAGCTGCGCCGCGAGGGCGCCGGCACCGGCCTGATCGACCCGGTCCCGCTGCCCGACCTCTCGGTGCTGCAGGCCGCGATCGCCGACGCCGAGTGGGTGCTGCACGCCGCCAACCAGGACCTCCCGTCGCTGGCCGAGATCGGCCTGGTCCCGGCCCGGCTGTTCGACACCGAGCTGGCGGCCCGGCTGGCCGGTCTCCCCCGGGTGGGGCTGGGCGCCGTCGTGGAGTCGCTGCTGGGCTTCCGGCTGGAGAAGGGGCACTCGGCGGCCGACTGGAGCACCCGCCCGCTGCCCGAGGACTGGCTGGTCTACGCCGCGCTGGACGTCGAGGTGCTGGTCGACCTGCGCGACGCGCTGGCGGCCCTGCTGGAGGAGCAGGGCAAGACCGAGTGGGCCCGGCAGGAGTTCCAGGCGATCCTCGCCGCCGACCCACCCGCACCCAAGGCCGACCCGTGGCGGCGCACCTCGGGCATGCACGGCCTGCGCAGCCGGCGGCAGCTGGGCATGCTCCGGTCGCTGTGGCAGGCCCGCGACGACCTGGCCCGCCGCCGCGACGTCGCTCCCGGGCGGGTGCTGCCCGACGCGGCGATCGTCTCCGCGGTGCAGGCCGACCCGAAGAGCGAGGGCGCGCTGCTGGAGCTGCCGGTGTTCCGCGGCCGGGCCAACCGGAAGCTGGTGGGCACCTGGTTCGGGGCGCTGACCCGGGGGCGCGAGCTGCCGGAGAACGAGCTGCCGCTGCACAGCCGCCCGGGCGACGGTCCGCCGCCGGTGAACCGCTGGGCCGACCGCGACCCAGCCGCCGCGGCCCGGCTCAAGGCCGCGCGGGCCGGCCTCGCGCAGGTCTCCGAGCAGTGGTCGGTGCCGGTGGAGAACCTGCTCTCCCCCGACCTGGTCCGCCGGCTGATGTGGACGCCGCCGGCGCCGGCCGACGCCGACTCCGTCGCCGCCGCGCTGCGCGCCGGTGGTGCCCGCGAGTGGCAGGTCGGGCTGACCCGTGACCTGCTGACCGAGGCCATCACGCAGGGTTGAGGCGGCGCGAAGGGCTGAGCCGGCTCAGCCCCTCGCGGGGTCGGCCAGCCTGGTCCGCAGCTCGCGGACCAGGCGGCGGGGGTCGTCGGCGAACAGCGCGACGGCCTCGGTGGGCACGGTCCGCCCGTCCAGCTCGATCGCGGCGCCCGGGCGCAGCGCCAGCCGCACGCTGGTCTCCCCGGCGACGCTCAGCGCCACCCGGTCGGCGGTGACCTCGAAGTTCCGCTCGGCCCCGTCGGTGGCGGCCACCCGGGCCTCGGCGACGTCGGCCAGCCGCACCTGCGCCGTCCGCAGCTGACCGAACCGCAGCGTCAACTCGTCGGCGCCCAGGATGTGCGGGTTCTGCCGCAGCGACAGCGCGAACCCGATCAGCCAGGCCATCCCCCACAGGGCGAGCGCGAACACCACCCAGCGCACGGTCGGCCAGGGCAGCAGCAGGTGCACGACGCCGATCTCCACCGGGGTGAGCCCGATGACCACACCGAGGAGCACCCCGATCCGGGAGGTGTAGGAGAACGCCTCCTCCCCCGGCCGGACCACGGTGCGCCGGCGCACCGCCCAGCCCAGCGCCCGGAGCACGCCCAGCTCGGAGCGGATCAACCAGTACACCGGGCGCGGTAGCGCCGCCGCGGCGCCGGCGAGCACCGCCGTCCCCCGACTGCCGCCGCCGTCCCGGGCCCGGCGGTACTCCCGGCGGAACAGCGTCGCCTCGGCGAGGAACACCCCGGCGAGGAGCACCTCACCGACCACGGCGACGACGACGGCGGTGCGCACCGGGAGCACCCCGGCGACCACCAGCCCGAGGTCGGCCAGCGGGATGAGCACGGCCAGCCAGGGCGCCGTCCGCAGAAACACCTGCCTGGCCCGCATCGCCACCCCCGTCCCGGTGCGGTGACCCTAACGGCCGGTCCCGTCCGATGGGGCCGAACGCGGCCACGACGACGGAGGGCGGCCCCGGTGTCCCGGGACCGCCCTCCGCATTGCGCTGGAGCGCTAACTTCGCCCGGCGGCCGCGCGGCGGCGGGCCAGGGCGTCCACGGAGGCGGCGAGCAGCAGCACGCCGCCGGTGATGATGTAGTTCAGGTACGCCGACACACCCAGCAGCCCGAGGCCGTTGTCGATGATGGCGATCACCAGGCCACCGAGCACGGCGTCGCGCACCCGGCCCCGGCCACCGAAGAGGCTGGTGCCACCGATGACCGCCGCACCCACCGCGTACAGCAGGGTGTTACCGCCACCGGAGCCGGGCGTCACCGAGCTGAGCCGGGCCGCCGCGACCAGACCGCTGACCGCGGCCATGGACGAGGACAGCACGAACACCATGATCCGGATCCGGACGACATTGATGCCCGCCCGGCGGGCGGCCTCCTTGTTGCCGCCGACCGCGTACACGTGCCGGCCGAACGTCGTCCGCCCGAGCAGGAACGTCAGCGCCAGCAGCAGGATCACGACCACCGGGATGGCGTACGGGATGCCCTTGAGGTCGACCGCGGCCGACAGCGCACGGTCGGCGTTGAGGATCCAGGTGAGGACCACGACGACGACCGCGATCAGCGCGATCCGGCCCAGCACGATGCCGAGCGGCTGGGTGGTCAGCCCCTTGCTGCGCTGCGCCCGCCAGCGGTTCAGCGTGAGCGCCGCGTAGAGCACGATCACCGCGGCGGCGAGCAGCCAGCCGATCCCGACCGGGATGTAGCTGTTGGTCAGCGCCCGGATCACGTCGTCCCGGATCGGCACCGTGCCGCCCTGGCCGATGATCCGCAGCGTGACGCCCTGGAAGGCGAGGAACAGCGCCAGGGTCACGACGAACGACGGGATGCCGATCATCGCGACCAGCGTGCCGGTGAACAGACCGATCACCGCGCCGGTGACCAGCGCCCCGAGCACCGCGATGTACCAGGGCACCCCGACCTCGGCCAGCATCTGGGCGAGGACCGCGGCCGCGACCCCGCTGACGACACCGGCGGACAGGTCGATGTCACCCAGCAGCAGCACCCAGACCAGGCCCATCGCCAGCAGGGTGATCGGCGCGGCCTGGATCAGCAGGTTGGTGATGTTCAGCGGGGTGAGGAACGTCTCCGGCCGGAGCGCGAAGAACAGCAGGGTGAGCACGACGATGCCCAGCACCGCCGGCAGCGCACCGAGGTCGCCGCCGCGGATGCGGTCCACGTACCCGCGGAGGGTGCCGCCGACGGTGTCCTCCGCGCGGTCGTTCTCGAACCCGGACGGCGCCGACGCACCGGGCTCGACGTCGCTGGTGGGGATGGTGTTGCTCGCCATCTCAGGCCCCCTCGTAGACGGACGGATCGAGGCCCAGCTCGCCTGAGCGTCCCGACGTGATGAGCTCGATGACCTGCGTCCGGTCGACCTGGTCGATCGGGACGTCGGCCGCCATCCGGCCGAGGTACAGCGCGGCCACCCGGTCGGCGACCTCGAAGACGTCGACCATGTTGTGGGTGATGAACAGGACGGCGTGCCCGGTGTCGGCGAGGCGCCGGACCAGGTCGAGCACCTGCCGGGTCTGCGCGACGCCGAGGGCGGCGGTCGGCTCGTCGAGGATGACGAGCTTGGACTCCCACAGCACGGCCTTGGCGATCGCCACCGTCTGCCGCTGACCGCCGGACAGGCTGGAGACCAGCTGCCGCACCGACTTCAGGGTGCGCACCGAGAGCGTGGTCAGGGTGTCCTTGGCCGCCTGCTCCATCGACACCTCGTCGAGGACGACGCCCTTCGTCCGCTCGCGGCCGAGGAACATGTTCTGCACGACGTCGAGGTTGTCGGCCAGTGCGAGGTCCTGGTAGACGACCTCGATGCCCAGGTGTGCGGCGTCCCGGGGCCCGGTGACCTGCACCCGCTCGCCGTCGAACCAGAACTCACCGCTGTCGATCGGGTGGATGCCCGCGATGGACTTGATCAGGGTGCTCTTGCCGGCGCCGTTGTCGCCGACGAGAGCGGTCACCGAGCCGGGGTAGACCTTCAAGTCTACCCCGTGCAGCACCTGGTTGGCGCCGAAGCTCTTGGTCACCCCGCGCAGTTCGAGGATCGGGGACCCGTCCTCGGACTTCGGAACGGACATGCGTGGTCCTTCCTGGAACACGGCTGCGGGGCGCCCCCCGCGAACGGAGGGCGCCCCGAGACGGATGGGTCCTACTGGATGCCGAGCTCGGTGCAGGCGGCGGCGTACTCGCCCTGGCACAGGTCCTCAGCGCTGACCTGGCCGTCCTCGACGACCCGGCTGACGTTGTCGCGGGTGATCGAGACCGGGTCCAGCAGCACCGACGGGACGGTGCGGTCGCCCTCGGGGTCCTCGGACTCGCCGTTGATGACCGACGGGTCCTCCTCACCGTTGATCAGCGCGATCGCCAGCTCGGCCAGCGCGTTGGCCTCCTCGGCGGCCGGCTTGTAGACCGTCATGCACTGGCGGTTGGCCAGGATGTTCTGCAGCCCCTCGACCGAGGCGTCCTGCCCGGTGACCGGGACCTGACCGGCCTGGTTGTTGCGCGCCAGCACCTGGATGACGGCGTTGGCCAGGGTGTCGTTGGCGGCCAGCACGCCCTGGATGTCGCCACCCTGCTGGGTGTACATCTGCTCGAAGATCGTCAGCGCCTCGGTCGGCTCCCAGCCGGGGACGGCCTGCTCGGCGACCTGGGTGTACTGGGTCATCGGGTCGAGGACCTCGTGCGCACCCTCGGAGAACAGCGTGGCGTTGCTGTCGTCGGGCGAGCCGTTCAGGAAGGCGATGTTCGCCGGCTCCGGCCCGAGGCAGTCGGCCAGGCCCTGACCCTGCAGCCGGCCGACCTCGGTGTTGTCGAAGGAGACGTAGTACTCCGCCGAGCCACCGAGGGTGAGCCGGTCGTAGTCGATCGTCGCCACGCCCTGCTGGGCCGCCTGGTCCTGGATCTGGGCGCCCGAGGCGTTGTCCAGGTTCACGATCGCCAGCACGGTCACCCCGGAGGTGATCATCTGGTTGGCGATGGTCTGCATCTGCTGGGCGTCGCCCTGCGCGTTCTGGATGTCGGCCTCGATGCCGGCCTCCTCGAAGGCCGCCTCCAGCAGCGGGCGGTCGAAGGACTCCCAGCGGGGGGAGGACTCCGTGTCGGGGAGGATCACGCCGACCTTGCCCTCTGCCTGGGCGCCGCCGTTGTCACCGCCGCCGCTGGTGCCGCCACCGTCGTCGCCGCCACCGCAGGCGGCGAGGGGGAACACGAGGGAGGCTGCCAGAGCAGTCATCAGGGTGCGCCGTCGCGCCATGAGCTTTCCTGCCATTTCGTCGAGGTTCCGGAAAGTGCCGTGGGGGATCGTGCGCTCCATCACATGTGCTGGCAAGCACACTGCGGGACCGTTGCGGGACCGTGATCCAGAACCCCCCGACCCGGTCATGGCGACAGGGGTGGGGTCACCCATGCGGTTACCAGCCGGTAACTTGCTCTCCGACCGGCTCGTCCCCCGATCCGGCGACCGGACTCGACGCGGAGGTCCCGTGCCCAACCCCCAGCAACGGTCACGCTCGCTGCGTGAGGTCGTCTTCGTCGACGGGGTGCGCACCCCCTTCGGCAAGGCGGGCCCCACGGGCCTCTACGCCGAGACGCGCGCCGACGACCTGGTCGTGCGCTGCATCCGCGAGCTGATGCGCCGCAACCCGGCGCTGCCGCCCGAGCGCGTCGACGAGGTGGCGATCGCCGCCACCACCCAGATCGGCGACCAGGCGCTCACCATCGGCCGCACCGCCGCGCTGCTG
Organism: Modestobacter sp. SYSU DS0904; assembly: GCF_054051115.1. Classification (NCBI taxonomy): domain Bacteria; kingdom Bacillati; phylum Actinomycetota; class Actinomycetes; order Geodermatophilales; family Geodermatophilaceae; genus Modestobacter; species Modestobacter sp. SYSU DS0904. Next base: position 56,361 of record NZ_JBJHAQ010000024.1, read on the forward strand.
GCCGGGCTGCCGACGAGCGTGCCCGGCTTCGCGATCGACCGGATGTGTGCCGGCGCGATGACCGCGGTGACCACCACCGCGTCCGGCATCGCCTTCGGCGCCTACGACGTCGCCATCGCCGGCGGCGTCGAGCACATGGGCCACCACCCGATGGGCGAGGGCGTCGACCCGAACCCGCGGTTCGTCAGCGAGCGGATCGTCGACGGCTCCGCGCTGGTGATGGGCTCGACCGCGGAGAACCTGCACGACCGCTTCCCGCACCTCACCAAGGAGCGGGCCGACGCGTTCGCGCTGGCCAGCCAGCAGAAGTACGCCGCGGCCGTGGCGGCGGGCCGGATCGGCCCCGAGCTGGTGCCCGTGGCGACCCGCTCGGCCGAGACCGGCTGGGGCCTGGCGACGGTCGACGAACCGCCCCGGCCGGGCACCACGCTCGCTGGCCTGGCCTCGCTGCGGACGCCGTTCCGCCCGCACGGCCACGTCACCGCCGGCAACGCCGCCGGGCTGAACGACGGCGCCACCGGGTGCCTGCTCGCCGCCGAGGAGGTCGCCGAGGAGCTCGGGCTGGACGTCGGCATGCGGCTGGTCGGTTACGCCTTCGCCGGGGTCGAGCCCGAGGTGATGGGCGTCGGCCCGGTCCCCGCGACGGAGAAGGCGCTGGCCCGCACCGGGCTGACCATCGGCGACATCGGCCTGTTCGAGCTCAACGAGGCCTTCGCCGTCCAGGTGCTGGCCTTCCTGGACCACTTCGGCATCGTCGACGACGACGACCGGGTCAACCCCTGGGGCGGCGCCATCGCCGTGGGCCACCCGCTGGCCTCCTCCGGGGTGCGGCTGATGACGCAGTTGTCCCGGCAGTTCGCCGAGCGGCCCGACGTCCGCTACGGCCTGACCGCGATGTGCATCGGCATCGGCATGGGCGGCAGCGTCATCTGGGAGAACCCGAACTGGGAAGGGGCACAGGCGTGAGCGCCGTCGTCACGGACGAGGTCGTCACCCGGGCGCTGGTCCGGTACCTGCCGGTGCCCGGGCTGGCCGGGGAGATCGCTCTGATCACCCTGGACAACGGGCACGACCACACCCGCCCGTCCACCTTCGGGGCCGGCGGGCTGGCCTCGCTGGACGCCGCGCTCGACGCGATCGCCGCGCACTCCCCCGCCCCCGCGGCGATCGCGGTCACCGGCAAGCCGTTCGTCTTCGCCGTCGGCGCGGACCTCTCCGGCGTCCCGGCGATCACGTCGGCGGCGCAGGCCCGGGAGGTCGCCGAGACCGGGCACCGGGTCTTCCGCCGGCTCAGGGACTCGACGGTCCCGACGTTCGCGTTCGTCAACGGCGCGGCGCTCGGCGGCGGGCTGGAGCTGGCCCTGCACTGCCAGCACCGGACCATCGCCAGCACCGCCGTCGTCGCCTTCCCCGAGGTCTTCCTCGGCCTGGTGCCCGGCTGGGGCGGCACCCAGCTGCTGCCGAACCTGATCGGCATCGACGCGGCGGTCACCGTGATCGTGGAGAACGCGCTGGCGCAGAACAAGGTCACCCCGGGGCCGAAGGCAGCCGCGCTGGGCATCGCCGACGCGGTCTTCGAGCCGGCGGACTTCTTGGAGCGCTCGCTGGAGTGGGCGGCCGGGGTGGTCGGCGGGGACGTCGCCGTGCGCCGTCCCGCGGTCGACCGGTCGGCCTGGGACGACGCGATCGCCCGGGCCAAGGGCATCGTCGCGGCCCGCACCCGCAACGCCTCCCCCGGTGCCGTGCGCGCGGTGCAGCTGCTCGACCTGGCCCGGGCCGGGGACGCCGGGTTCACCGCCGGCACCGCGGCCGAGGACGACGCGCTCACCGACCTGCTGAAAAGCGACGAGCTGCGGGCCGGGCTGTACGCCTTCGACCTGGTCAACCGGCGGGCCAAGCGGCCGGCCGGCGCACCGGACAAGGCCCTCGCCCGCAAGGTCGGGAAGGTCGGCGTCGTGGGTGCCGGGCTGATGGCCTCCCAGCTGGCGCTGTTGTTCGTCCGACGGCTCGAGGTGCCCGTCGTGCTCACCGACGTCGACCAGGCCCGGGTCGACAAGGGTGTGGCGTACGTGCACGGCGAGCTGCGGAAGCTGGCCGACCGCGGCCGGCTCTCCCCCGACTCGCTCAACCGGCTCACCGGCCTGGTCACCGGGTCGCTGGACAAGGCCGCCTTCGCCGACGCCGACCTGGTCATCGAGGCGGTCTTCGAGGAGCTGTCGGTCAAGCAGCAGGTGTTCGCCGAGGTCGAGGCGGTGGTCTCCGCCGAGTGCGTGCTGGCCACCAACACCTCCGCGTTGTCGGTGACCGAGACGGCCGCGCAGCTGCGGCACCCCGAGCGCGTGGTGGGGCTGCACTTCTTCAACCCGGTCGCCGTCCTGCCGCTGCTGGAGGTGGTCCGCGCCGAGCGCACCGACGACGCGACGCTGGCCACCGCGTTCGCCGCCGGGAAGGCGCTGAAGAAGTCGTGCGTGCTGGTCGCCGACGCCCCGGCGTTCGTGGTGAACCGGCTGCTCACCCGCTTCCTCGGCGAGGTCGTCGCGGCGGTGGACGCCGGTACGCCGGTGACCGTCGCGGAGCGCGCGCTGGAGCCGCTGGGGCTGCCGATGACCCCGTTCGAACTGCTCACGCTGGTCGGCCCACCGGTCGCGCTGCACGTGGCCGAGCGGATGCACGAGGCGTTCCCCGACCGGTTCGGCGTCGGCGCGGGGCTGCGGCGGATGGTCGAGCTCGGGAAGACCTCGGTCTTCTCCGCGCCCGGCGTGCTCGACCCCGACCTGGCCGGGATCGATGCGGGCGACGCCCCGCTCACCGCCGACGAGCTGCGCGCGCGGGCCGAACGGGCGCTGGCCGAGGAGATCGGCCTGATGCTCGAGGAGGGTGTCGTGCAGGCCGTGCAGGACATCGACCTGTGCATGCTGCTCGGCGCCGGGTGGCCGTTCTGGCTGGGCGGGATCTCCGCGTACCTGGACCGCGCCGGCGTCGCCGAGGCGGTCACCGGGAGGCGCTTCCTCCCCCGCGGGGTGGCCTCCCTCCCCGCCTGACCCCGCCCCGTCGTCCCGCTCGCCCCCGGGGGGGGGGGGGGGGGGGGGGGGGGGGGGGGGGGGGGGGGGGGGGGGGGGGGGGGGGGGGGGGGGGGGGGGGGGGGGGGGGGGGGGGGGGGGGGGGGGGGGGGGGGGGGGGGGGGGGGG
>NZ_JBJHAQ010000025.1:0-56853 GCF_054051115.1 Modestobacter sp. SYSU DS0904
CCCCCCCCCCCCCCCCCCCCCCCCCCCCCCCCCCCCCCCCCCCCCCCCCCCCCCCCCCCCCCCCCCCCCCCCCCCCCCCCCCCCCCCCCCCCCCCCCCCCCGGTCCCACCCCGCCACCCGCCGGATGCCGGCCGGGCGGGGTGCGCACAGCACACCCCGAGTGACCCGTACTCGACCCATCCCATCCGTGCCGAACCACAGAGGACGACGGAGTCCATGGACGACAACATCCTGGAGATGCGCTCCATCACCAAGACCTTCCCCGGCGTCAAGGCGCTGGAGGACGTGTCGCTGACCGTGCGCCGCGGCGAGGTGCACGCGATCTGCGGGGAGAACGGCGCCGGCAAGTCGACGCTGATGAAGGTGCTCTCCGGGGTCTACCCGGCCGGGAGCTACGACGGCGAGATCGTCTTCGACGGCGAGGTCTGCCGGTTCTCCGGCATCCGCGACAGCGAGCACGTGGGGATCGCGATCATCCACCAGGAGCTCGCGCTGGTGCCCTACCTCTCGGTCGCGGAGAACATCTTCCTGGGCAACGAGCGGCGGGGCCGCGGTGGCCTGATCAACTGGAACAAGGTCAACGCCGAGGCCGGCGAGCTGCTGGCGTCCGTGGGCCTGCACGAGAACCCGATCACCCCCGTCGGGCAGCTCGGCGTCGGCAAGCAGCAGCTGGTGGAGATCGCCAAGGCGCTGTCCAAGGACGTGAAGCTGCTCATCCTGGACGAGCCGACGGCGGCGCTCAACGACACCGACTCCGCGCACCTGCTCGGCCTGCTCCGCAGGCTGCAGGAGCGGGGGATCACCTCGATCATCATCTCGCACAAGCTGAACGAGATCACCGCGATCGCCGACAACGTGACGATCATCCGGGACGGGAAGACCGTCGAGACGCTGAGCCTGCACGCCGGCGAGGTCACCCAGGACCGGATCATCCGCGGCATGGTCGGGCGCGACCTGGAGTCCTACTACCCCGAGCGGGTGTCGACCCCGGGCGAGGAGGTGCTGCGGGTCGAGGACTGGACGGTCAAGCACCCGACCCAGGAACGCCTGGTGGTCGACCACGCCAGCTTCTCCGTGCGGGCCGGCGAGGTCGTCGGCATCGCCGGGCTGATGGGCGCCGGGCGCACCGAGCTCGCCATGAGCATCTTCGGGCGGTCCTGGGGTCGGCACGTCTCCGGGCAGGTCTTCATGCACGGCAAGGAGGTGAAGACCCGCACGGTCACCGAGGCGATCGACAACGGCATCGCCTACGCGACCGAGGACCGCAAGAAGTACGGCCTGAACCTGATCGAGGACATCCGGCGCAACGTCTCCGCGGCCGGGCTCCGCAAGCTCTCCCGCCGAGGCTGGGTGAACGGCAACGAGGAGACCAAGGTCGCCGAGGCCAGCCGGAAGAGCATGAACATCAAGGCCCCGAGCGTCTCCTCGATCGTGGGCAAGCTGTCGGGCGGCAACCAGCAGAAGGTCGTCCTGTCCAAGTGGCTCTACACCGACCCGGACGTGCTCATCCTCGACGAGCCCACCCGCGGCATCGACGTGGGCGCCAAGTACGAGATCTACACGATCATCAACGACCTCGTGGCGGCCGGGAAGGCCGTCGTCGTCATCTCGTCCGAGCTGCCCGAGCTGCTCGGCACCTGTGACCGCATCTACACGCTGTCCGCCGGCCGGATCACCGGTGAGGTGCCGGTGCGTGAGGCCACCCAGGAGAGCCTGATGGCGCTCATGACCAAGGAGAGGGAGCTCGCAGCATGACCAGGACCGTTCCCCCGCAGGCGGGCCAGACCCCGCCGAACGCGGACTTCACGCCCACCCCCGACGGGCAGAGCGGTTCGGGCAGCATGCGCGAGCTCCTCCGCAGCAACCTGCGCCAGAGCGGCATCTACGTCGCCTTCGTCGCGATCGTCGTGCTCTTCGCGGTCCTGACCGACGGCACCCTGCTCAGCGCCGGGAACGTCACCAACCTGGTGCTGCAGTACTCCTACATCCTGGTGCTGGCGATCGGCATGGTCATCGTGATCATCGCCGGGCACATCGACCTCTCCGTGGGATCGGTGGTCGCGCTCACCGGCGCGGTCTCCGCCGTGCTGGTCATCCAGCAGGGGTGGCCGTGGTGGGGCGGTGCGCTGGCGGCGATCGCCGTCGGCCTGGCCGTCGGCGCCTGGCACGGCTTCTGGGTCGCCTACGTCGGCATCCCGGCGTTCATCGTCACCCTCGCCGGCATGCTGCTGTTCCGCGGGCTGACCCTCCAGGTGCTGGACAACGTCTCGCTGTCGCCGTTCCCGGCGGAGTACCGCGAGGTGGCCAGCGGGTTCATCAACGGCTGGCTCGGCGGCTACGGCTACGACGCCTTCACCCTGTTGATCGGCGCGGTGGCGGTGGCCGGCTACGCGTTCTCCAGCTGGCGTTCCCGCGCCGCCCGGATCCGCTACGGCCAGCCGGTCGAGTCGCTCGCGCTGTTCATCGCCAAGATCGTGGCCGTTGCTCTGGTGGTCATGTGGTTCACCTGGCAGCTGGCCAACGCCCGCGGCCTGCCGATCGTGCTGATCATCCTGGGCGTGCTGGCGATCGCCTACGGCCTGATCACCAAGAAGACCGTGTTCGGGCGTCAGGTCTACGCCATCGGCGGCAACCTCTCGGCGGCGACGCTGTCCGGGGTCAAGGTCAGGGCCGTGAACTTCTGGATCTTCGTCAACATGGGCTTCCTGTCCGCGGTGGCCGGGATCATCTACTCCTCCCGGTCCAACGGGGCCCAGCCCGCGGCGGGGGAGATGTTCGAGCTCGACGCCATCGCCGCCGCGTTCATCGGTGGCGCGGCGGTCACCGGTGGTGTCGGCACCGTGGTCGGGGCCATGGTGGGTGGCCTGATCATGGCGGTGATGAGCAACGGCATGTCCCTGCTGGGCGTCGACCAGTCGATCCAGTCGGTGGTCAAGGGCCTGGTCCTGTTGCTCGCGGTGGCCTTCGACGTCTACAACAAGCGGCGGGCGGGTTCCGGGCGCTGACGCCGGAGGTCCTCGTCCCGGCACCGGGGCGAGGTCGACCGGGACCGGGGGCGGCAGCGGAGCCGCTCCCACGGGAGGGAAGACGGTGCTGACGCAGGAACCGGCGCGACCGCGGGCGATGTCCGACGTGGCAGCGCACGCGGGGGTCTCCCACCAGACGGTGTCCCGGGTGGTCAACGGCCATCCCAACGTCGCACCGACCACCAGGGCGCGGGTGCTGCAGGCGATCGCGGAGCTGGGCTACCGGCCCAACACCGCCGCCCGCGCCCTGGTGACCGGGTCGACCCGCACCCTGGGCCTGGTCATCTCGCACATCAACCAGTACGGCCCGGCGCAGACCCTGCTGGGTCTGGAGAAGGCCGCGCGCGCCGCGGGGTACTCGCTGGGCGTCGCGATCCTCGACGAGGACAGCGAGGCGGCGATGCGCGAGGCGGTCGACCGGTTCGTGGCCCAGTCGGTCGACGCCGTCGTCGCGCTGTCCACCTACGGTCAGGCGGTCGACGCGCTGCGGCGCTTCGAGTCGCCGGTGCCGCTGATCGCGGTGCAGGTCGGCCGGGACGCGAGCCGGCCCACCGTCTGGGTCGACCAGCAGGTCGGCGCGGCGCTGGCCACCCGGCACCTGCTCGGGCTGGGGCACCGCACGGTGCACCACGTGACCGGCCCGCCGGACTCCCTGGAGGCCAGCGGCCGGCTGATCGGCTGGCAGGCGGAGCTGGCGAAGGTGGGCGCCCCGGTGCCCGGGGTGCTGCACGGCAACTGGCTGGCGTCCTCCGGGCACGCCGCCGGGCTGGAGCTGGCCCGGCGGGCGCGGGCCGGTGAGGAGGTCACCGCGGTCTTCGTGGCCAACGACCAGATGGCGCTCGGGCTGCTGAACGCGATGCACCGGGAAGGACTGTCGGTGCCGGGCGACGTGAGCGTCGTCGGCTTCGACGACATCCCCGAGGCGGCGTACTTCACCCCGCCGCTGACCACCCTGCGCCAGGACTTCGCCGAGCTGGGCCGGCGCGGTGTGCAGCTGGTCCTCTCCCGCCTGCGGGGCGAGCAGAGCGAGTCCCAGCCGGTGCTGCCGTCCCTCGTCGTCCGGGAGACGACGGGGCCGCCGCCGGTCCGCTGAGGCCCGACCTCCCCGCCCCTCCCGGTGCGGGGGAAGGCGGCTTGACCGCCTGCTTGTTAACGCTAACAATCAGTCCGCGCACCATCCCCCGGTCGACTGGATCGCCGGAATCAGGCCTGTCACCGGTGGGCGGAAGGAGCTCCTGACATGACGACGGTTGCTGGCGCAGCGATCACCTCGGGCCGCACGGCCGTGGGGATCGAGCTCGGATCGACCCGGATCAAGGCGGTGCTGATCGGTCCGGACCACGCGCCGCTCGCCGTCGGCAGCCACGACTGGGAGAACCAGCTCGTGGACCGGCGGTGGACCTACTCGCTGGACGCCGTCTGGGCCGGGGTGCAGCAGAGCTTCGCCGCCCTGGTCGAGGACGTGCGCCGACGCCACGACGTCGAGCTGACCACGGTGGGGGCGCTCGGCGTCTCGGCGATGATGCACGGCTACCTCGCGTTCGACGCCGAGGGTGAGCTGCTCACGCCGTTCCGCACCTGGCGCAACACGAACACGGGGCAGGCGGCCGAGCGGCTCAGCGCCGAGTTCGGGTGCAACATCCCGCACCGGTGGAGCGTCGCGCATCTCTACCAGGCCGTCCTGGACCGCGAGGAGCACGTCGGCCGGCTCGACCACCTGACCACCCTGGCCGGCTACGTGCACTGGCAGCTCACCGGCGAGCAGGTCCTCGGCATCGGGGACGCCAGCGGGATGTTCCCGATCGGCGCCGACGGCGGGTACGACACCGCGATGCTGGCCCGGTTCGACGAGCTGGCGGCCGAGGCCGGGGCCGACCTGACCCTCGCCGGGCTGCTGCCCGCCGTCGCCGTCGCCGGCCGGCCGGCCGGCACGCTCACCGCCGCGGGCGCGGCGCTGCTCGACCCGACCGGGCAGCTGCGGCCCGGCGTCCCGCTCTGCCCCCCGGAGGGCGACGCGGGCACCGGGATGGTCGCCACCAACTCGGTCGCCCCGCGCACCGGCAACGTCTCCGCCGGCACGTCGGTCTTCGCCATGGTCGTGCTCGAGAAGGAGCTGGCCGAGGTGCACCGCGAACTGGACCTGGTGACCACGCCGGCCGGCGACCCGGTGGCGATGGTGCACTGCAACAACGGGGCCAGCGAGCTGGACGCCTGGGCCGGGCTGTTCGCCGAGTTCGCCGGGGCCCTCGGTGTCGAGGTCGATCGATCGCGGGTGTTCCACACCCTCTTCACCGCCGCCCTGGACGGGGCGAGCGACGGCGGCGGGATGCTCGCCTACAACTACCTCTCCGGTGAGCCGATCACCGACTTCGAGGAGGGCCGGCCGCTGTTCCTGCGGTCCCCGGACAGCCCGCTCGACCTCGGCACCTTCATGCGCACCCACCTGTTCTCCTCCCTGGCCACGCTCCGGATCGGCATGGACGTCCTGCAGAAGACCGAGGGCGTGCGGCTGGACCGGATGTTCGCGCACGGCGGCATGTTCAAGACCGCGGGCGTGGCGCAGCGCTTCCTCGCGGCCGCGATCGACACCCCGGTCGCCGTCGGGGACGTCGCCGCCGAGGGCGGCGCCTGGGGGATCGCCGTCCTGGCCGCCTTCGCCACCGGGCGCGCGCCGGACCAGGGCCTGGCCGACTACCTGGACACCGCCGTCTTCGCCGGCACGAGCCTGCAGACGCACCAGCCCGACCCCGACGACGTCGCGGGGTTCGAGGCATTCATGCAGCGGTACGTCGCCGCGCTCCCGGTCGAGCGGGCCGCCGTGGACCACGTGCGGATCGGCCACCGGCAGCCCGGGCACCCGACCGCCGCGACCGGGACGACCTCCACCACCTCGACCGAGGAGCAGCAGGCATGACCGTCAGCACCCCCGCGCGCACCGAGCGCGGCACCCACCGCGCCCAGCGCGAGCACGTCGCGGCCCTGCACGCCGAGCTCACCCGCTACCAGCTGGTCACCTGGACCTCGGGCAACGTGTCCGAGCGCGTGCCGGGCGAGGACCTGTTCGTCATCAAGGGCAGCGGCGTCTCCTACGACGAGCTGACCTGGGAGGGCATCACCGTCTGCGACCTGGACGGCAACGCCGTCGACGGGGTGAAGGCGCCCTCCTCCGACACCGACGCGCACGCCTACGTCTACCGGCACCTGCCGGAGGTCAACGGCCAGGTGCACACGCACAGCACCTACGCCGCCGCCTGGGCCGCCCGCGCCGAGCCCATCCCGTGCGTGCTCACCGCGATGGCCGACGAGTTCGGCGGCCCGATCCCGGTCGGCCCGTTCGCGCTGATCGGCGACGACTCCATCGGCCGGGGCGTCGTCGAGACCCTGCAGGGCTCCCGGTCGCCGGCGGTGCTCATGCAGAACCACGGCGTCTTCACCGTCGGCCCGTCGGCCCGGGCGGCGGTCAAGGCCGCCGTGATGACCGAGGACGTCGCCCGCACCGTGCACCTGTCCCGCCAGCTCGGCGAGCCGCTGCCCATCGCGCAGGCCGACATCGACTCCCTCTACGCCCGCTACCAGAACGTGTACGGCCAGCGATGACCGCCGGCCCCCAGGAAGGACCCGACGTGACCACCCCGAGCAGCGAGGTCTGGTTCCTCACCGGCAGCCAGGGCCTGTACGGCGAGGAGACCCTCCAGCAGGTCGCCGAGCAGTCCCAGCGCGTGGCCGCGGCCATCGACGGCTCCGCCGACGTGCCCGTGCGGGTGGTCTGGAAGCCCGTCCTCACCGACGCCGGCGCCATCCGCCGGATCATGGGCGAGGCCAACGAGGACCCGTCCTGCCTCGGCGTCATCACCTGGATGCACACCTTCTCCCCGGCGAAGATGTGGATCTCCGGCCTGGACGCGCTGCGCAAGCCGCTGCTGCACCTGCACACCCAGGCCGACGCCGCCCTGCCGTGGGCGACGATCGACATGGACTTCATGAACCTCAACCAGGCCGCCCACGGCGACCGGGAGTACGGGTTCATGCTCACCCGGCTGCGCACCCCGCGGACCACGGTGGCCGGGCACGTCGGCAACCCCCGGGTGACCCGGCGGATCGGCTCCTGGACCCGCGCCGCCGCCGGTGCCGCCGCCGCCCGCGGCCTGAAGCTGGCCCGGTTCGGCGACAACATGCGGAACGTCGCGGTCACCGAGGGCGACAAGGTGGAGGCGGAGATCCGCTTCGGCATGTCGGTGAACACCTGGGGCGTCAACGACCTGGTGGCCGCCGTCGAGCGGGTCGCCGAGCCCGCCGTCGACGCGGTGGTCGCCGAGTACGCCGACCTGTACGAGATGGACGTCGACCTGCGCCCCGGCGGCGACCGGCACCACAGCGTCCGCTACCAGGCCCGGATCGAGGTGGCGCTGCGGCAGTTCCTCACCGACGGCGGGTTCGGCGCGTTCACCACCAACTTCGAGGACCTCGGCGGGCTGCGGCAGCTGCCGGGCCTCGCCGTCCAGCGGCTGATGGCCGACGGGTACGGGTTCGGCGGTGAGGGCGACTGGAAGACCTCCGCCCTGCTGCGGGTGCTCAAGGTCGCCGGCGCCGGGCTGCCCGGCGGCACCTCCTTCATGGAGGACTACACCTACGACCTGGCGGCCGACCGGCCCACCATCCTCGGGGCCCACATGCTCGAGCTCTGCCCGACGATCGCCGGGGAGCGGCCCCGCCTGGAGGTGCACCCGCTGGGCATCGGCGGCCGCGAGGACCCGGCCCGGCTGGTGTTCACCGCCGCCCCCGGCGCCGGGGTCACCATCGGCTGGTCGGACCTGGGCGACCGGTTCCGCTGGGTGGCCAACGAGATCGACGTCGTCGAGCCCGCCGAGCCGCTGCCCAACCTGCCCGTCGCGCGGGCGGTCTGGGCACCCCGGCCGGACTTCGCGACGGCGACCGAGGGCTGGCTCACCGCCGGCGGCCCGCACCACACGGTGCTCACCACCCAGCTGGGTGCTGACGAGCTGACCGACCTGGCGGAGGTGTTCGGCACCGAGCTGGTGCTGATCGACGCCGACACCACCCGGCGCAGCCTGGCCAAGGAGCTGCGCTGGAGCGCGGCCTACCACCGGCTGGCGCAGCGCCTGTAGCGCTCCGGTCACCCCCGGCCGACCTCCGTGCGGCCGTGGGTGACCGGGCACCACCCCGACGCCCCCACCCGGTGAGACCGGGTGGGGGCGTCGTCGCATCAGCGCGGGGCCGGGTCCAGCCGCGTGCCCTTGGCGCACCGGTAGCTGGACGCCTCAGCCGGGTCGCGGTGCCCGGTCAGCCGGGCCACCTTCGGGTAGGCGCACAGCGGGCGGGTCTGCACGACCGTGCCCTCGTCGTCGACGACCTGCGCGTCCAGCGTCCGCGGCGCCTTGCCGTGCTCGACCCAGTCGACCAGCGCCTCGAACTGGCCGGTCGGCTGCGGGCCCGCCCCGCCGCCGCAGTGTCCGACGTTCGGAGCGAGGAACAGCCGGAGGAACTGGTCGGTGCGCTTGGCGCCGAACAGCTCCCGCACCCGCTCGTAGTAGTCGACCGTGCCCTGGAACGGCACGCCGAAGTCGGCCGCCCCGTGCCACAGCAGCGCCTTGCCGCCGTGCTCGGCGAAGGCGGACAGGTCGGGGTCGTCGGCGCCGAACACGTTGCCGTACATCTCGACGGCCTGGTGGAAGAAGGCCTCGAACGCGGGGTAGGTCAGCGTCTGCCAGTCCCACTCCGGGTCCTGGGCGAGGAACAGGCTGAACCACCACAGGTCGTAGACGAACGGCTGGCCGACCAGCTCGCCGTCGACCTCGACGACGTCGTTCAGGCCGGCGTACGGGGTGCCGGGCGCCAGGCCGTACCAGAGGAAGCTGCCGTCCTGCCCGCGCGGCCCCTCACCGATCTTGCGCATCACCTCGACGTCGGCCGCGGTGATCTCCCCGCAGTCGGTCGCGGTGCCGACCAGCTGGTCCAGGTCGAAGTCGCAGGCCAGCGGGTCGCCGATCACCCCGTCGACGACGCCGTCCCCGACCTCGTCGCAGGCCGCGATCGTGGCCTCCAGCGCGGCGGCGAACTTGCACGGCGCGACCGGGTTCTGCTCCTCGAGCATCACGACCTGGCCCCACATCTGGCCGGTCTGCATCTGCGGGTAGTTGATCACCGGGGCGCCGGCCAGCACGCCGTCGTAGTCGTCGGGGTACCGCTGGGCCTCCATCAGCCCCTGCCGGCCGCCGGTGGAGCAGCCGTTCCAGTACGAGTACGCCGGGCCCTGCCCGTAGAAGGCGGAGATGACGGCCTTGGCGGTGACGGTCATGTCGTGCACGCCGACGTGGCCGAAGTCGCGGATCCGCTGCCAGTTGAGCGTGCGGTCGGGGTTCAGCGCGAAGTCCGCCGTCGCGCCGGGGTGCCCGGCGTCGGTGGCCGCGGTGGCGTAGCCGTCGCGCAGCGGCGCCAGCAGCGAGTCCGGTGACCCGCCGCTGAACCCGCCGCCGCCCATCGCCTGGAACCGGCCGTTCCAGGTGCTGGTGGGCAGGTGCACCCACACGGTGACCGCGTCGCCGGCCGGCGGGTGGGTCACGGTGAGCTGCACCCGGCAGGACGCCGGGGTGGTCTCGTCGCCGGGGTCGTCGACGGCGGAGTCGACCGTGGTGTTCGGCAGCCCCAGCGCCTCGGTGGTGAGGTCGGCGCAGCCGAGGACCGGTTGGACCGGTGGCGCCGGGGGCGGGGTGGGCCTGGACGGGTGCGCGCCCGCGGCGGGCACCGACATCAGGCCCGCGCCCAGTGCCAGCGCGGCCACGACGGTCAGGGTCCGTGCTGTCCGGCTTCGTCGGTTCCTCATGCGGTTGCGCCCCCTGTGCGAGCTCGTCGTCGATCCTCGGCCGCGCGGCGTGACCGCCGCCGCGCGGTGCGGGCGGGGTTTCTGTGCGTCAGCCAACCTTCGGCTGAGCGAGTGTGGCACGAGGGTGTGACCGCAGCCACACCGCTTCCGGATCGCCCGGCGTCCTCCTATGCCTGGGGCGGCGGGGGCCAGGCGCCGGCGGACCGGTAGAGCTGGGGGTTGGCCGCCCGGTAGGTGCGGCCGATGCTCTCAGCGGCCTCGAGCAGGACCGGGACGATCGTGTCGACCAGGCTCTCCTCGGTCTCGCGCGAGGTCGTCGTCGAGACGGCGATCGCGCCGACCGCGGCGCCGTCCAGCAGGATCGGGGCAGCGGCGGCGAGCCGGCCCGGGGTGTACTCCTCCACCGACAGGTCGAAGCCCCGCTCGCGGACGAGCGCCAGTCGCTCGCGCATCCGCACCGGGTCGCTGATCGTGGTCGGGGTCATCGGGGTCAGCTCCACGGAGGCCAGGTACTCCTCGACCTCCGCCGCGGGCAGGTGGGCCAGCAGTGCCTTGCCGATCGCGGTGGCGTAGGCGGGCAGCTGCATGCCGATCCGGATGGCGCCGGGCATGGGGCGCTGGTCCTCCACGCGCGCGACGTGCACGACCTCGAAGCCCTCGAGCACGCCCAGGCTGCACGTCTCCCCGGTGCGTTCGACGACCTCGTTCAGCACCGGGTACGAGACCTCCGGCAGCGACGAGGCGGCGAAGTAGCCCGAGCCCAGCTCCAGGATCCGTGGGGTGAGGCTCCACAGGCCCTTGTCCAGCCGTGCGTAGCCCAGGTGCTCGAACGTGATCAGGATCCGGCGGACGACGGGGCGGGGCAGGTCGGTCCGCGCGGCCACGTCGCTCATGCTCAGCCGGCCCTCGCGCCCGGCGAAGACCCGCAGGACGGCGACGCCGCGTTCGATGCTCTGGACCCGGTCCCGGTCCCGGGCGTCGGCCATCCGCTCTGTCCTCCGTCCACGCTCGGTGATCAGCCTACGCACGCCCGGTGGAGGGCTGCCGGCTGCTCGGTCGGGCCGCCGGCGCCGGGGTGCCTCAGACGGCGGCGTCCGCGTTGAACCCGCGCTTGGCGCGCTGGATCTGCTCGTAGACGTGGTGCCGCAGCTCCACGAACCGGGGCAGGGAGCGGGTCTCCAGCTGGTCGCGGTCGGCAGGCAGGTCGATGCGGAGGTCCTCCTGCACGATCGTCGGCGACGAGGACAGGATGACCACCCGCTCCCCGAGGTAGACCGACTCGTCGATGTCGTGGGTGACGAACAGGACGGTGAGGCCGAGCTTCCGCCAGACCGACCGGACGAGGTCCTCGAGGTCGGCGCGGGTCTGCGCGTCGACCGCGGCGAACGGCTCGTCCATCAGCAGCACCTCCGGCCGGTAGGCCACGGCGCGCGCGATGGCCACCCGCTGCTGCATGCCGCCGGAGAGCTGCCAGGGGTAGGAGTGCGGCACGTGGTCCAGGCCCACGGCCTCCAGCGCCTCGGCCACCCGCTCGGCACGCTCGGCCTTGGGCACCCCGGCCGCGCGCAGCGGCAGCTCGACGTTGGCTTGGACGCGCAGCCACGGGTACAGCGAGCGGCCGTACTCCTGGAAGACCAGCGCCATGTTGCGCGGCGGGCCGTCGACGAGCTGGCCGTCGACGAGCACCCGCCCCGAGGTCGGGGCCATCAACCCGGAGATGCACTTGAGCAGGGTCGTCTTCCCCGAGCCGGACGGCCCGACCAGGCAGACGAACTCGCCGGCGTGCAGCTCGAAGGTCAGGTCGCGCACGGCCTCCACGGGCCCGCCGGCGCTGGGGTAGACCTTCTGCAGCTGCTCGACGGACAACAGCACGCGATCCACGTCGCGCACGGTCGAGGTGTCACCGGTCACTGAACTCAGCCTCCCGTTGGCCGTGGTACCAGCCGAGCATCGATCGTTCGAAGACCCGGAAGAGGAGTGCCAGCGCGACCCCGAGGAGCCCGAGCAGGACGATGCCGGCCCACATCGGTCCGTTCTGGAAGGTGCGCTGGAAGAGGATGATCTGCGAGCCCAGCCCGCCGCCGGTCACCGCGTACATCTCGGAGACGACCATCAGGATGATGCTGATCGGCAGGGCCAGCCGGATGCCGGTCGCGATCCGGGGCAGCGCCGCCGGGAGCACGAAGAACCGCAGCCGGTTCCAGCCGCTGATCCCGTAGGTGCGGGTGGTATCCGAGAGCACCTCGTCGACCGAGCGCACCCCGTCGACGGTGTTGAGCAGGATCGGCCAGAGGCAGCCCAGGGCGATGAGGAACACCTTCGAGGTGTCGTCGATGCCCATCAGCAGCAGCAGCACCGGGAGCAGCACCGGCGGGGGGACGGCGCGGATGAACTCCAGCAGCGGGCCGAGCAGCTTGCGCACGATCCGGTTCGACCCGATCACCACGCCCAGCAGGACGCCGCCGACGATCGCCGACCCGAGGCCGATCGCCAGACGGGTCAGCGAGGGGGTCACCTGGTCCCACAGCAGCGGCCCGAGCCACACGTTGACGAAGTCGTCCACCAGCCGGCCGGGCTTCGGCACGAAGGGGTTGGTGTTGTCCAGCGTGCCCAGCCACCACACCGCGATGAGCAGCAGGGGGAGCGTGAGGGCCGCGGCGATCGACCGGCCGGCCCTCATGCCGCCACCTCCGCGCGGACCGAGGGGTGCCAGCCGAGCGAGGCGCGCTCCACGGCCTGCATGGCCGCGTTGAGGGCGAGGCCGAGGAAGCCGGTGAGCAGCGCGAGCGCGTAGACGGTGTCCACGTTGCCGGCGCTCTGGTTGCGGGCCAGCAGGTTGCCCAGGCCGGGGGTGCCGACGACGAGCTCGATCGTGATGGCCACGACCAGGGCGATGGTGCCCGACATCCGCACCCCGGTCATCAGGTAGGGGAGCATGGTGGGCCAGGTGACGAAGCGAGCCCGCCACGACCAGCCGAGGCCGTAGCTGCGGGCCGTGGCCTTGGCGACCGGGTCGACGTCGGCGACCCCGCTGGTGACGTGCACCAGGATCACCCAGAAGCAGGCCCAGACCACGATGAAGACGGTCGCCGACTGCGTGATGCTGAAGACGACGATGGCGATCGGGATGAGCGCGACCGACGGGATCGGGCGGAGGAACTCGATCGTCGAGGACGTCCAGGTGCGCAGGAACCGGCTGGTGCCGATCGCGATCCCCAGGACGACGCCGGCCACCAGCGAGATGGTCAGGCCGATCGCCCAGGACAGCATCGTGGAGCCCAGCGCCGACCAGAACGGGCCGGTGGCCAGCAGTGCGGCCATCTCCACGGCGACCTGGCTGAACGGTGGGAGGTAGGTGCTGTCGACGATCCCGGTCCGGGAGATCAGCTCCCACAGCGCGACGAAGCCCAGGACCCCGGCGACGCCCAGGACCACGGTCGACCGCTGGCTGTGCTGGAACGACGTGACCGGGGTGACGGGGGTGACGGGGTCGGGGAGCTCGGTGGGCAGCTCCGGTGCGGTCCGGTGGGTCTGCGTCATCGGGCGGTGCTCCTTCCTCCGGGTCGGTGCGGGGCCCTCGGACGGGCCGGGTGGGGGTGGGGGGGGGGGGGGGGGGGGGGGGGGGGGGGGGGGGGGGGGGGGGGGGGGGGGGGGGGGGGGGGGGGGGGGGGGGGGGGGGGGGCCCCCCCCCCCCCCCCCCCCCCCCCCCCCCCCGGTGGGTCAGGGCTCCCAGATGAGCGCGTCGAGGTCGACCGGCTCCCGCACCAGGCCGAACTCGAGCGAGGCGTCGGCGAGGGGCTGCATGTTCTCCGCGGTCAGCGGCAGCTCGCCGTAGGAGCTGAGCCGGATCTGCTCGGCCAGCGCCGGGTCGATGCCGGTGAACTCGGCGATCGTGGTCCGCAGCCCGGGTTCGTCGGCGAGGGCGAGGGCGTTGGACTCCTCGATGGCGTCGACGATCGAGGAGTAGAGCTCGGGGTCCTCCTCGACGGCGGCCCGGCTGGCGTACCAGACACCCGCGACGACGGGGTCCTCGCTGAGCAGCGCGTGCGGGTTGGCCAGGGTGACGAGGCCCTGCTCACGCCCGAGGGTGCCGAACGGCTCCCCGGCGACGAAGGCGTCGATCGCGCCGCTCTCCAGCGCTGCGGGCTGGTCGGGGATGGGCAGCTCGACCCACTGCACGGCGTCGGGGTCGCCGCCCTCGGCCTCGATCGCGATCTGGGCGAGCAGCTGCACGTAGCCGCCGAGGGCGTTGACGGCGACCTTCTTGCCCTCGAGGTCCGCCGCCGACGTCATCCCGCTGTCGGGCTTGACGAGGATGTCGTTGATGCCCGCCTCCGGGTCGTCGGAGGTGGCGCTGGCCGGCGCGACGAGCACCAGGTCGATGCCGTTCTCCACGGCCTGGAAGACGGCGGTCACCCCGCCGTAGCCGATCTGGTAGTCGCCGGACATCACCGCGGAGATGATGTTCGGCGAGGAGTTCGCCGTCTCCAGCGTGAGGTCCAGGCCGTTGTCCTCCCAGACGCCCTCGGCCAGGCCCATCGCGATGGGGCCGGCGTCGGTCACCGGGATGACGCCCGCGGTGACGCTGGTGAGGCCGCCGTCGGTGGTCTGGGCCGTGGCGTCGTCGGCGTCCTCGCCACCGCAGGCCACGAGTCCCACGGCCAGCAGGGGCGTCAGGGCGACGACGGCGGACCGGGTCATAGATCGAGCCATGGACTTCCTCCTCGGGATGGCGCACCGACCCGGCGACGCCGTTGTCGGGGGGTTGCGGTCGTCCCTGGTCCGGCACCGTGCCGGGCGCCCGTTGCTGCGGACGCCGGTCGGTGAGCTTGTGGCCCAGGACACAGAGCGCAGGTTAGCCAGATCACATCCCGCTTGGCAACGCATTGCGACAGCTTGTCCGCAATGCGTACATTCCTCGGACGAGAGGGGTGGTCGCCCACGCGGTGACGGCCTCCGACGGCGACCGACGATGAGGACGGCCATGCCCGAGCTGCGCAGCAACTTCCCCGCCTCGTCAGCGCTGGGCCTGGCCCGGCGGGCCCAGTGGCGCCCGCTCGGCGTCCCGGCGGCCGACCTGCACAAGCCCAAGGTCGCGATCGTGAACACGTCGTCGGACCTGGCCGCGTGCTACGCCCACCTGGACGACATCGTCCCGGTGCTCAAGGACGAGCTCCGGGCGCTGGGCGTGCTGCCGTTCGAGATCCGCACCGCCGCGCCGTCGGACTTCATCACCAGCGTCGGCCGCGGGGGGCGGTACATCCTGCCCAGCCGCGACCTCATCGCCAACGACATCGAGTCGGTGGTCGAGGGGGCGCAGCTGGACGCCATGATCTGCCTGAGCTCGTGCGACAAGACCACGCCGGGGCACCTGATGGCGGCCGGCCGGATGAACATCCCCACCGTCATCGTGCCCTGCGGGTACCAGCACAGCGGGCTGGCCGAGGGGCGGGACGCCGACGTGGAGGAGGTCTTCCTCCGCGCCGCCCAGGCGGCCGTGCTCGGCCAGCCGACCGACCACCTGCAGGAGCTTGCCGACGACGCGATCCTGGGCCCCGGCGTCTGCTCGGGCATGGCCACGGCGAACTCGATGCACATCGCCGCCCTCGCGCTGGGCATGGCGGTGCCCGGGTCCGCGCCGGTGCGGGCGAACAGCGAGCCCATGTGGGACAACGTCCGCCGGTCGGCCGCGGCGCTGGTCGACCTGATCGAACGGGACATCCGCCCGCGCGACATCATCACCGCCGGCTCGATCCGCAACACGGCGCGGGCGATGCTCGCCATCGGTGGGTCGATGAACACGATCAAGCACCTGCAGGCGGTCGCCATCGAGGCCGGGGTCGACGTCGACGTCTGGGGGACCTACCGCGAACTCGGTGCCGAGACGCCGCTGCTGTGCTCGGTGCGCCCCAACGGCCCGTGGTTGATCGAGCAGTTCGAGGACGCCGGCGGCGGCGCGACGGTGCTGCGCGAGCTGCTCCCGCTGCTGGACGCCGACCAGCGCACCGTGAGCGGCGGCACGCTGGGCGAGGACCTGGGGTCCGCCCGCCCGGCCGACGGCGAGGTCATCCGCCCGCTGTCGGACCCCTTCGGCCGCACGCCCGCCATCACCGTGCTGCGGGGCACGCTCGCCGCGGACGGTGCGGTCGCCAAGCGCCCGGTGCCCGACCCGGACCCGCCGCGGTTCACCGGCCCGGCCCGGGTCTTCGCCAACCGCGAGGAGGCGATCGCGGGGATCGCCAGCGGGCGGATCCAGCCCGGTGACGTCGCCGTCATCCGGGGCATCGGTGTCGCCGGCGGCCCGGGGATGGGCATGACGTCGGCGTTCATCTTCGCCCTGCACGCGCGCGGCCTCGCCGACTCCGTCGCGCTGGTCACCGACGGCCAGTTCAGCGGCCTGGTCAACCAGGGCGTGACGGTGGGCGAGGTCTCGCCGGAGGCGGCCGCCGGCGGGCCGCTCGGCCTCGTGCAGGACGACGACGTCATCGAGATCGACCTCGCCGAAGGCCGGCTCGACCTGCTCGTCCCCGCCGAGGAGCTGGCCACCCGGCCCCCTTACCAGCCCCCTGCCGACGCCGACACCGGCGGCGGCTACCTCGACCAGTACCGCGACCTCGTCCAGCCTCTCGCCTGCGGTGCCGTGCTGTGCGCCCGCCCGGACGCGGGCGGCTGTGCCCCGGCGTCCGCGTCCCCCTCCCGCACCCAGGAGTCCTGATGACCGATGCACTGACCCTCCCGGCTCGCGACGTGCCCGTCCTGGGCGAGTACGACGTCGTCGTCATCGGCGGTGGACCCGCCGGGATCATGGCCGCGACGGCCGCCTCCCGGGCCGGCCGCTCCACCCTGCTCATCGAGCGGTACGGGTTCCTCGGCGGCGCCGGGACGATGGGCGGGCTCAGCACCTTCTGCGGCCTGCACGCCCGGGTGCACGGCGAGGACCAGCTGGTCGTGCACGGCTACACCGACGAGCTGCTGGACCGGCTGACCGCCCTCGACGGGCTGAACACCCCGCACCTCACCGTCGAGAACCGGATCATGGCGCTGGCGTTCGACATCTCGGCGTACAAGATCGCCGCCGACGAGCTGGTGCTCGCCGGTGGTGCCGAGCTGCTGTTCCACACCACCGTGACCGGCGTGCTCATGGACGGCGAGGACCGGATCGACGGCGTCGTCGTGGAGTCCAAGTCGGGCCCGGGCGTCGTCCGGGGCCGGTTCTTCGTCGACGGCTCCGGCGACGCCGACGTCGCGGTGGGCGCCGGCGTGCCGTTCGAGCGGTCCGAGCACCTGCTCTACCCCTCGCTGATGTTCCGGATCAACGGCGTCGACCCGGTCGAGGCCGGCGAGGCCTGGCGCACCATCAAGACCCTGATGGAGGACGCCGAGGCCGCGGGCACCCACTCGTTCCCGCGCAAGAAGCCGATCGTCCGCCCGCAGCGCAACCCGCTGGAGTGGCGGTCGAACCTCACCCAGCTGAGCAACGCCGACGGCTCGGCGGTCGACGGCACCGACGTCCGCCAGCTCACCCACGGCGAGATCCAGGGCCGCCGGCAGGTGCGCGACACGTTCGCCTTCATCCGCGAGCGCACCCCGGGCTTCGGGAACTCCTACGTGGTGGACATCGCCCCGCAGATCGGCATCCGGGAGACCCGGCGCATCGTGGGGCCCTACCAGCTGACCGAGGACGACGTCCTGCGGTGCGTGGACTTCGACGACACGATCGGCGTCAACGGCTGGCCGGTCGAGGCCCACGTCCAGGGCGACGTCGAGTTCCGCTTCCCGTACGCCGAGGACTCCCGCGGGTTCAACCAGCTGCCGTACCGGATGCTGCTGCCCCAGCGGGTCGGCAACCTGCTGGTCACCGGGCGGTGCGCGTCGATGACGCAGCTGGGCCAGTCCTCCGGGCGGGTCACCGGTCCCTGCTTCGTCATGGGCCAGGCGGCCGGGACCGCCGCGGACCTCGCGCTGACCCACGGCACCACCGCGGCCGGGGTGCCGGTGGACGAGCTGCAGCGGCGGCTGGTGGCCGCGGGCGCCTACCTCGGCACCGACCTGCCGGCGGACGCCCCGGTCCCGGCCTGACGGCCCCTGTTCTCGCCGAAGTGGCCACTTTGGCGCGCCCCCGTTCTCGCCGAAGTGGCCACTTCGGCGAAACGGGGAGGGGGCTCAGGCGGTGAGGACGACGGGCAGGTCGGCGAGCCCGCGCATCACGAACTCCGGACGGCGCTGCGGCCGCCCGCCCAGCTCCAGCGACGACGCCCGGGTCAGCAGCGCGCCGAAGGAGGCCTGCAGCTCCACCCGGGCCAGCGGCGCGCCGATGCAGAAGTGCACGCCGGCGCCGAAGGAGATGTGCGGGTTGTCGGTGCGCCCGACGTCGAGGGTGTCGGGGTCGGCGAAGACCGCGGGGTCGCGGTTGGCGCTGCCCAGCAGGGCGGCGATCTTCTGCCCCTGCTCGACGGTGACCCCGCCGAGCTCGACGTCGGCGGTGGCGGTGCGCTCGAACAGCTGCAGCGGCGAGTCGAAGCGCATCAGCTCCTCGATCGCCGTGGGCAGCAACGCCGGGTCCTCGCGCAGCCGCTGCAGCTGGTCGGGGTGCTCCAGCAGGGCCAGCAGGCCGTTGCCGCTGACGTTCACCGTCGCCTCGTGGCCGGCGTTCAGCAGCAGGATGCAGGTGGTGACCAGCTCGTCCTCGGTCAGCCGGTCGCCCTCGGAGTCGCGCACCGTGACCAGGTGGGTGAGCAGGTCCTCGCCCGGGGTGCGGCGGCGCTCGGCGGCCAGCTCGCGCAGGTAGCCGACGAACTCGGCGGCGGCTCGCTCGGCGTCGTCCTCGATGGCCGTCGTCCGGCCGTACTCGTACATCTTCACGATCGCGTTCGACCACGGCCGCAGCAGCGGTCGGTCGGCGGCCGGGACGCCGAGCAGTTCGGCGATCACCGCGACCGGCAGCTCCTCGCTCATCCCGGACAGCACGTCGACCGGGGTGGACCCGGCCGATCGCTCGACCAGCTCGTCGACCAGCCCGTCGGCCAGCTCCTCCACCCACGGGCGCAGCCGCTCGACGTGCCCGCGGGCGAACGCGGCGCTGATCAGCCGGCGCAGCCGGGTGTGCTCCGGCGGCTCCATCTCCAGGATCGCGTTGCGGTGGATCAGGTTGAACTGGTCGAACCGCTCGGCGGGCGCCTTGTCCCGCCAGATCCGGCCCAGCCGCCGGTCGCGCAGCACCGCGTTGGCCTCGGCGTGGGTGAAGGCCAGCCACATGCCCAGGCCCGCGTCCCACTGCACCGGCGCCGCGGCCCGCGCCCGCGCGAACGTGGGGTACGGGTCGGCGACCACCGCGGGGTCGGTCAGGTCGAGGGGAGCAGCAGCCAACGTCACTGGAGTGACTCTAGCGAGATGCCGTCGGGGGAGTCTCCTACCCTCGCAGACATGGCCCGTTCCGCATCCCGCAGCCGTCCCGCCGCCCCGGCCGCCGCCGGGGAGACCAACCCGAAGGCGCCCTGCCCGTGCGGCTCCGGCCGCCGGTACAAGCACTGCCACGGCTCCGGCTACGCCGCGCCGGTGCGCCGCCCCTTCGAGGGGCTGACGGGCGAGGCCGACTGGGTCGCGCTGCGCGAGCTGGTGCCCGCCGCCACCGCGAAGCTGCGCACCACCGACGGCCGGGAGGTCACGCTGGCCAGCGTGCTGCCCGGCGGCACCCCCGCGCTGGTGCGCGCCAACGGCGAGATCCTGCTCGGCGTCCAGCTGCCCACCTCCTCCGACGACGTCAGCCGCGACCTGGGGACGGCGCTGGCCGCCGCGCTGGAGGCCCCGGCCGGTGCCCCGGTCGACCCGGGCCCGATCGGCGCCGCCGGGTCCGCCGGCCCGCGGCTGCAGGAGCTGTTGGACACCAGCGCGCCGCTGGAGGTCACCGTGCACGACGACTTCGGCTTCTGGCTGGAGGGCGCCGAGCCCAACCCGGCCGCCCAGGCCGGGCTGCAGCAGGCCAACGAGATGGTCATGCCGACTGTCCGGCTCGAGGGCCTGGAGGCCGCGTACTGGTGCCGCCCCTCGGTCGACCGGGCGCACGTGCGCTGGGCGCGGCCGGAGGCCGAGGAGCAGCTGCTGGACGCCCTCGCCCGGCTGGCGGCCGCCGGCGAGCTGACGCTGGGCGAGGACACCCGGTACGCCGGCGCCTTCCGCGCCCTGGGCCTCGTCGTCCCGGTGTGGGACGTGCCCGCCGACGTCCCCGGCGCCGACTGGGCCGGCCCCGCGGCCGAGCTGCAGACCCGGCTCGAGGCGGCGCTCGCCGTCGACACCCCGCTGACCGCCGACGAGCGGCGGGCCCGCGCCGGTCTCCTCTCCCGCCAGGTCACCCTGCGCTGACGCCGGGCGCCGCCGCGGCCCACGGCCGCGGCGGCACCCGGAGGCTTACCGTGGTGCCCGCACGGCACGGCTGAGGAGGAATGACGTGGACCACGAGCACGGCGGGATGCACCTGCCGGAGCTGCCGCCGACCACCGGCCGGGTGCTGGCGCTCGACCTGGGTGCGGCCTCCCCGCTGGCCTGGCTGGCCGTCCTGCTCGCCGTGGCCTACGGCGTCGGCCTCTGGCGGCTGCATGCCCGCGGCGTCCGGTGGTCGCCGCTGCGCACCGCCTCGTGGTTCACCGGCTGCGCCGTCACCTTCTACGTCTGCGCCAGCGGGCTGCAGACCTACGGCATGGGGCTGTTCAGCCTGCACATGGTCCAGCACATGGTGCTGAGCATGATCAGCCCGTTGTTCCTGCTGCTGGGTGCACCGGTGACCCTCGCGCTGCGCGCGCTGCCGGCGTCCCCGGGCCCCGCCGGCATGCCGCGGCGCCTGCTGCTGTCCGCGCTGCACAGCCGGCTCGGCCAGGCGGTGTCGCACCCGCTGTTCACCGTGCCGCTGTTCATCGCCAGCCTCTACGGCGTCTACTTCACCCCGATCTTCGACGACCTCATGGCGACCACGGTCGGGCACACCTTCATGCTGCTGCACTTCCTGGTCACCGGGTTGCTGTTCTTCGGCCCGATCCTGGCCATCGACCCGTGGCCGCGCCGCTCCGGGCACGGCGGCCGGATGCTGGAGCTGCTGCTGCCCGCGCCGTTCCACGCCTTCTTCGGCGTGATCGTGATGATGAGCAGCGGCCTGCTGCTGACCAGCTACGCGAACCCGCCGGAGTCCTGGGGCGTCGACCCGCTCTACGACCAGGGCGCGGCCGGTGGCATCGCCTGGTCCTTCGGGGAGTTCCCGACCGTGCTGGTGCTCGCCGTCGTCTTCTTCCAGTGGACCAAGTCGGAGGAGCGGTCCAACCGCGCCGCCGACCGGGTCCGGGAGCGGGCCATCGCCCGCGGGGAGAGCGGCGACGACCCGGAGCTGGTCGCCTACAACGAGCGGCTGCGCCGGCTCGCCGCCCAGCGCCCCTGACCCGTCGCGCCGACGTGGCCACTCGGGCGAACTCCGCGCCGAAGTGGCCACTTCGGCGCGGAGTTCGCCCGGTGCGCGCGAGGTCAGGAGGGGCGGCGGTGGCGGGGGTGGTCGGCGGCGACGAGCGCCTCGACCAGGTCGGCGCGCGCCCGGGCGACCCGGGAGCGGATGGTGCCCACCGGGCAGCCGACGACCTCCGCGGCCTCCGCGTAGGGCAGCCCGATCAGCTGGGTGAGCACGAACGCCTCGCGCCGCTCGGGATCGAGCCGGTCGAGCACGTCCTGCGCGGCGACCGTGCCGCCCACCACGTCGGTGGGGGCGTCGCGCACCAGGTCGCCCAGGTCGCTGTCGTCCTCGACCAGCACCAGCCGGCGGCGCTTCGTCGAGCGCAGGTGGTCGGCGCAGACCCGGCGGGCGATCGACAGCAGCCAGGTGCGCACGCTGGAGCGGCCCTCGAAGCGGGCCAGCGCCGGCAGCGCCCGCAGGTAGGTCTCCTGGGTGAGGTCCTCGGCGACCTGCCGGTCGGCCAGGTGGGCGCACAGCCGCCACACCTCGGCCTGCGTCTCGCGCACGAACGCCGCCTGCGCGGCGCCGTCGCCCGCGGCTGCCCGGGCCGCGAGCCGTTCCAGCTGCTCCACGACCACTCTCCGGGAACTCGGTGACTGCCGGCGACGACTATGCCAGTCGTGCGGTGCGATCCCTTTCGTGAGGCGGTCTCGGCGGGGCTGGACGGCGAGGACCCGGGCATGCCCCAGCCCTGGGTCGACGAGCACCTGGCCGGCTGCGCGGCGTGCCGCGGCTGGGCGGAGGCCGCCGCGGAGGTGACCCGCCGGGCCCGGCTGGTGCCCGCCGCCGCGGTCCCCGACGTGACGGCGGCGGTGCTCGGCCGGCTGCCGGCGGCCCGGGTGCGCCGGGGCTGGGTGGATGCCGCGCTGCGGCTGGCGCTGCTCGCCGTCGGCGCCGGGCAGCTGGCGGTGAGCCTGCCCGCGCTCCTCGGTGGTGGTGGCGGCGCCCCGGTGCACCTGACGCACGAGACCGGCGCCTGGAACCTGGGCCTGGCCGCCTGCTTCCTGGTGGTCGCCGCCCGGCCGCGGCTGGCCGCCGGCGCGCTGCCGTTCCTGCTCTCCTTCACCGCGGTGCTCGGGTGGGTGACCCTCGCCGACCTCGGCGCCGGGCACGTGCACCTGGCCCGGGCCGGGGCGCACCTGCTGCTGGTCGGCGGCGCCGTGCTGGTCAGCGCGCTGGCGCTGCGCGCCCGCACCCCCGGCCGCGGGCCGCTGGGTACCGTCCGCGAGTGGGCCGGCCGGCTGCCCACCCGGGCCGGTCGCGACGGCGTGGGGACGACGGTGCACCGCGCGCCCGTGCACGCCCTGCCGGCCGAGCCGGTGGCCGAGCAGCGCGCAGCCTGACGCGTGGGCCGCATGATCACCTCGGGCTGAGCGGGGCCGTGCCCGCCCGGTGGCCCCGCCGGACCCGAGTGATCACGGACGACCGCATCACCGGGCGTTCACCTGGCGTGCCTACGCTCCCGGGACCATGCGGGTGACCCGAAGCAAGGCCCGCCGGTGACCGGCGCCCTGGCCCGCCGGCTCGGCACCGGCGACGCCGTCGTCATCGGCCTGGGCTCGATGATCGGCGCGGGCGTCTTCGCCGCGTTCGCCCCGGCCGCGCAGGCCGCCGGCGCCGGGCTGCTGATCGGTCTGCTGCTCGCCGCCCTGGTCGCCTACGCCAACGCGACCGCCTCGGCCCAGCTCGCCGCCCAGTACCCCACGTCGGGCGGCACCTACGTCTACGGGCGGGAGCGGCTGGGGCCGTGGTGGGGGTTCCTCGCCGGTTGGGGCTTCGTCATCGGCAAGACGGCGAGCTGCGCGGCGATGGCGCTGACCTTCGCCGCCTACGCCGCGCCGGCCGGCTGGCAGCGCCCGGTGGCGGTGGTCGCCGTCGCCGCGCTGGCCGCGGTCAACTACCGCGGCGTCACCCGCACGGCCCGGCTCACCCGGGTGATCGTCACCGTGGTGCTCACCGCGCTGACCGTGGTGGTGCTGGCCAGCCTGGTCGGCGGGTCGCCGACCTGGGCGCGGGTCAGCCCGTGGGACGGCGCCAGCGGCGGCTGGTACGGCGTGCTCCAGTCGGCCGGGCTGCTGTTCTTCGCCTTCGCCGGCTACGCCCGGATCGCGACGATGGGGGAGGAGGTGCGCGACCCCGGGCGCACCATCCCGCGGGCGATCCAGCTGGCGCTGGGCCTGACGGTCGCGGTCTACGCCGTCGTCGCGGTCACCCTGCTCGCGGTGCTCGGCCCCGACGGCACGGCGGCGACGACGGCGCCGCTGGCGGCCGCGGTCGACGCGGGCAGCTGGTCCTGGGCCGCGCCGGTGGTCCGGATCGGCGGCGCGGCCGCCGCGCTGGGCGCCCTGCTCGCGCTGATCGCCGGCATCGGCCGCACCAGCCTGGCGATGGCCCGGCAGCGGGACCTGCCCGGCTGGCTGGCCGCCGTGCACCCGCGGTACGAGGTGCCGCACCGCGCGGAGGTGGCCCTGGCCGTCGTCGTCTGCGTGCTGGTGCTCACCGTCGACCTGCGCGGCGCCATCGGGTTCTCGTCCTTCGGGGTGCTGCTGTACTACCTGGTCGCCAACCTGTCGGCGTTCACGCAGGCGCCCTCGCACCGGCGCTTCCCGCGGGCGCTGCAGGTGTTCGGTGCGGTCGGCTGCGTCGTCCTGGTGGTCACGCTGCCGCCGAGCGCCGTCGCCGTCGGCGTGGCGGTGCTGGCGATCGGCGTCGCCGCCCGCTTGGCGGCGCGCTCGGGGAGCCGACCTGGTTGACTCCCCGTAGTGATCAACCGGCTGAGGCCGGTCCAGCCATCGAGTACCAGCCGGCCCTCGAAGCGCGGAGCGTGAGCACATGGATCGTCGTCGGGCGGCAGCGCCGCTCTCCCTCCTGCTCCTGCTGGCCGGGTGCACCGGCTCGGGGGAGGACGACGACGCCGCGGCGGCGACGTCGAGCTCCCCGGCCCGGGAGGTCGAGTGGGGGGCCTGCGAGTTCGACGTGCCCGCCGGGGTCGACATCGAGTGCGGCACGCTCGAGGTGCCGGCGGACCGGGACGACCCGGACTCGGGGACGATCAGCCTGGCCTTCGGCGTCGTCGGCGCGGCCGCCGACGACCCGGCCGAGGACCCGCTCGTCTACCTCTCCGGCGGGCCGGGCCAGGGCGCCCTGGAGTTCGTGCCCCTCGCCTTCGGGGAGCTGTACGAGCCGCTCGCCCAGGACCGGGACCTGGTCATCCTCGACCAGCGCGGGACCGGGTTGACCGAGCCGTCGCTGGCCTGCGAGGAGTACAGCTCCTGGGTGCGGGAGTCCCTGGGGTCGGAGGAGCCGGTCGAGGAGCTGGCGGCCCAGGCCAGCGCCTCGCTGGAGGAGTGCCGGCAGCGGCTGGTCGACGAGGGCATCGACTTCGACGACTACGACAGCGCGGCCTCCGCCGCCGACCTGGACGACCTGCGCCGGGCCCTGGGGCACGAGCAGTGGAACCTCTACGGGATCTCCTACGGCACCCGGCTGGCGCAGACCGCCATGCGCGACACCCCCGACGGCATCCGCGCGGTGGTGCTCGACGCCTCCTACCCGATCGACGCCGACCTCTACGAGGAGACGCCCGGCAACGCCGCGCGGGCGCTGGAGGCGCTGTTCGCCTCCTGCGCCGCCGACGCCGGGTGCGCCGAGCGGTACCCGGACCTCGAGCAGACCGTCACCGACCTCGCCGCGCAGCTGGACGCCGAACCCGTCCCGATCACGGTGCTCGACCAGACCACCGGCGAGCGGGTGGAGAGCCCGCTGGACGGCGCGGGGCTCATCGGCTTCCTGTTCCAGAGCATGTACTCGACCGAGCTGATCCCGTTCCTCCCGGAGATCGTCGACGCCGCGGACAACGGCGAGTTCGGCACGATCGGCCTGCTGCTGGGGGCCTTCACCCAGCAGCTGGACCTGGTCAGCGTCGGTCAGCAGCTGGCCGTGCAGTGCGAGGAGGAGGTCAGCTTCAGCGACCAGGACGCGGTGTCGGACGCGATCGCCGAGCACCCCCTGGTCGAGAGCTTCTTCGCCAGCACGCCCACGATGGGGCCGCGCATCTTCGAGGTGTGCGCCGACTGGGACGCCGGTGAGCCCGGTTCGGCGGAGAACGAGGCCTTGAGCAGCGATCTCCCCACCCTGGTGCTGGCCGGTGAGCTCGACCCGATCACCCCGCCGCGGTGGGGTGAGCAGCTGGCCGACGAGCTGGGCAGCAGCGTCTACGTCGAGTTCCCCTCCACCGGGCACGGCTCGGTGGGCGCGCACGAGTGCGCGGTGCAGCTGACCCGGGAGTTCCTCGCCGACCCCGACAGTGAACCGGACACCGCCTGCGTCGACGACGTCGAGACCCCCGCGTTCACCCCCGAGGGCGTGCAGGTCGAGATGACGGACTGGGAGAGCGAGGAGCTGGGCCTCTCCGGGGTCCGCCCGGACGGGTGGTCCGAGGTGCTGCCCGGCGCGTTCCAGCAGTCGCCGCTGATCTCGCTGGTGCAGCAGGTGGCGCCCGGGGCCACCGCCGACCAGGTGCTCCAGCAGCTGGCTGCCCAGTTGGGCACCGGTGAGCCCCTCGAACCGGTGGACCAGCTCGAGACGGCGTCCCTCACCTGGGACCTGTACCGGGTCGACGACCTCGGCCAGCGGGTCGACCTGGCCCTGGCCGGGACCCCGGAGGGCCTCGCCGTGGTGCAGCTGACCGCGAGCCCGGAGCGCAGCGACGTCTACCGGGAGCAGGTCTTCCTCCCGGCCGTCGAGGCGTTCGACCCGGGGGCCTGACCGGCGCCCGGACTACGCGGGGAGCGGGTCGCGGAGCACCGGGCAGGACATGCACCGGGGGCCGCCGCGGCCGCTGCCCAGCTCCGACCCGGCGATCGCGATCACCTCGATGCCGGCCTTCTCCAGCGCCGCGTTGGTGACCGTGTTCCGCTCGTAGGCCACCGCCAGCCGCGGAGCCAGCGCCAGGGTGTTGTTGCCGTCGTCCCACTGCTCGCGTTCGGCGGTGATCGGGTCGAGCCCGGTGTCGATCACCCGCAGCCGGTCGATCCCCATCGCCTGCGCGGCGGCGATCAGGAACGGCTGCGGGCCCTGCACCGTCAGCTCGGTCGTGTCGGGTGACTCGTCGCCGGCGGTGACCGTCCAGGCCTGCAGGTGGTCGGCGACCGCCGGGTACATGACCATCGCGTCGACGTCGACCATCGTGGCGATGGTGTCCAGGTGCATGGTGGCCCGTTCCTGGGCGATCGGGACGACGAGCACGGTGTGCGCCAGCCCCCGGGCGAACACCCGCCGGGCCAGCCGCTCCGCCCCGCCCGGCGTCGTCCGCTCCCCGACGCCGACGGCCACCACCCCGGGGGCGAGCAGCAGCACGTCGCCGCCCTCCAGGTGCTCCAGGTGCGCGCCGTAGAGCTGCTCGGCCCCGGCGAAGCGCGGGTGGTGGGCGTACAGCGCCGCGGTCAGCGCGCTCTCCCGCGCCCGGGCCGGCATCGCCAGCGAGGTCACCGCCACCTGCCCGCCGACCCAGACCGAGGAGTCGCGGGTGAACATCAGGTTGGGCAGCGGCGGGACGACGAAGTCCCCGGGGCTCATCAGCTGGTAGGTCAGACCGCGGCCGCCGCGCAGCTCGTCGTGCGCCACCCCGGCGATCAGCGCCTGCGCCAGGTCGTCCGGCGCCAGCCCGGCCAGGTGCGCGGTGGTCGCGTGCTGCAGGGTGGCGCCCAGCCGCGGGTCGTCGACGGCGGCCGCGATCACCTCCGCGCGCGCCGCGGGCAGCGCCATCACCTCGGTGAGCAGCCGGTGCAGGTGCAGCACCTCCACCCCGCGCTCGGTCAGCGCGGCGGCGAACGCGTCGTGCTCCTCCTGCGCGCGCGCCACCCACGGCACACCGTCGAACAGCAGCTCGTCGTTGTTGCGCGGGGTGAGCCGGCGCAGCTCTGCGCCCGGGCGGTGCAGCAGCACGGTGCGCAGCCGGCCGACCTCGCTGGTCACCGAGCAGGGAGCGGTCATGCCCCGAGCCTCGCCGATCGGTGCGCCCCGAGCCAGCCCGGAACGGGTGAACCCCGACCGTGGTCCACTACGGGCGTGACGCCGGTCGACCCACCCCCACCGCCGCCCACCCCCGGCGGCCAGCCGCGCTGGCTGGTCGTGCTGCTCGCCGCGGGGCTGTCCCTGCTCGTGGGCGCGGTGCTGCTGCTCGTGCTCCAGCTGGTGGGGATCGACCAGATCGGGCTGCTCGGGTTGCTGCTGGTGCTGATCGCGGCCGCCGTCGCCGGGGGCTACGCCACCCGAGCGGTCGCCACCCGGCTGCCGCCGATGGGCCGGGGCCCGCGCGGCTGACCGGCGTGTCGCGCGGTTGCAGCAAATGCGCTGGTCAGGCGCGTGCGCGCAGCTCAGGGCAGCCTCTCCTGGCTGGCGGGTGCGCCGGGGTGGTGCCAGCCTGGAGGCATGACCCAGATGCTGGACATGCCCCAGGTGCAGGACTGCTCGGTCGACAGCTGTTCGTACAACGCCGAGCACACCTGCCACGCCGGCGCCATCACCGTCGGCGGCGACCACGCCCACTGCGGCACCTTCGTGGAGATCTCGTTCCGCGCAGGGCTCGAGCGCACCGGCGTCGTCGGCGCCTGCCACCGCTCGGACTGCGTGCACAACGAGGCCCTGGAGTGCCGGGCGTCCGCCGTGCAGGTCGGCTCGGGCGCCGACGCGGCCGACTGCCTCACCTACAAGACGAGCTGACCACCGGCTGAGCTCAGCCGGCCAGCTGCTCCAGCTGGCCGACGTCGGGCAGCTGCTCGACGGTCAGCGCCGGCGTGCGCAGCAGCCCGTCGGCCACCGACAGCGCCGCGACCGGGTCGCCGTCGTCCACCAGGACGGCACGCCCGGCGCTCGCGACTCCCCGCAGGGCGGCGAGCACCGCGTGCCGGTCGCCCGCGGCCAGGCCGTCGGTCAGGTGGTCGACCAGGACGACGGACGCCGTACCGGTGCGCGCCTGCTCGACGGCGTTCAGCCGCTGCTGCACGTCATCACCGGGGGCGGCGGTCAGCCGAAGCACCGGCAGGGACGCGTGCCCGCCGGCGCAGCGGGCGCTGCCCGGGTCGAGGGCGGCCATGGTGGCCGCCCGTGCGCGCACCGGGCCGAGCAGCACCGTGACACCGCCGACCGGAAGTCGCAGACCCATCGAAACCCACCTCACGTCGAGTGAGGCGAGGCTAACCTGACCGGGCGGCCGCGCGCCAGCGGCGCGGCTCAGGCGGGCGCGGCCCGGCCGTCGGAGCCCGGCAGCAGCCAGGAAAGCCCGGCGCGCTCCAGGGGTGGGCGCAGCCGGTCGGGCAGGTGCAGCAGCTCCAGTTCGGCGCCCCGGCGGCGCGGCTTGCGGGCCAGGTGCACCAGCAGCTCCAGCCCGGCCGCCTCCAGGGTGGTCGCGGCCTCGAGGTCGACCCGTTCCGGCCAGGACGACGGGGGGACCTCGCGGCGGAACCGGCGCACGGTCTCCCGGTCGATGTCGCCGCTGAAACGCAGCAGCGGGCCGGAGTCGTCCGCCGCCAGGACGACGGCACCCGATCCGCTGGGATCGGCGCCGGTGGTCATGTCGAACTGGGTACCCGCTCATCCCGGCTGAAACGTGGCCGGGAGCGAACCCGCAGGTCAGCCCGGCACATGTCATTCGACACCGGCCCGGTGGTGGCGGGGCGCCCGGAGGTGGTGGGGGAGCTGGGGTTCCCGGGGCGGGCGGCGGTGACCGTCCGGGGTCGGCCTGCCGATGAAGTTGCAGAGCGCGCCGACTTCCCCGGCGCGGTCGTCGAGCACTGGGGGTCTCTGGCGTGACTGCGTCGAACGGGCGACAGCCCAGGACAGCGGTGGGGCGGGGTGCCGATGCCGCCTGGTGGCTGGTCGACGAGGACGGCGTCGTCCTGGCCGGACCGTTCCCCAGCCAGTTGGACGCCGCCGTCGCCGGGCTGACCGCCGACGGCTGGTTCACCGAGCCCGGCTACGGCTCGTGCCGGCCCGACGGGACGCTGTCGCGGCAGTTCTCCCCCGAGGACCGCACCTGGCTGGCACACCTCTCCGCGCAGCTGGACCGGCTGGCCGACGACTGGGATCCGCTGATCTCCGACGCCGACCCGCTCACCGGCCTGGTCTGCGAGATCGCCGCCGCGGTCGCTGAGGCCGGCCTGTCGCTGCACGACTGCGGCGGCCGGACGGCGGGCCGGGCGCTGGGCGGGGTGTGCCTGACCCCGAGTCCCGAGCGGGACGGCGTGGTCGTCTCCTGGACCCAGCACGACCGGACGACCGTGGGCCGGGTGCGCGGCCCGGAGACCGACGCCGCGGTGCAGGAGACGATGAACGCCGCGGTCGCCGGGGTGCTCTCCGCCTCGGGGTTCCTGGTCGAGGAGTTCGGGGCGGTGGCCGTCGTCCGGGCTGCGGACAATCCCACGGCTTGCGAATGACATCCCACTGACTGGACCGGGTGCGGCATCCTGCGCTGGTGGACACCTACACGCACGGGCACGCCGAACCTGTCCTGCAGTCGCACCGCTGGCGCACGGCGGAGAACTCCGCCGGGTACCTGCTGGCTGAGCTGCGGCCCGGGCTCGACCTGCTCGACGTGGGTTGCGGCCCGGGCACGATCACCGTCGATCTGGCGGCCCGGGTGGCACCGGGGCGCGTCGTCGGCCTGGACGTCGCGCCCGCACCCCTGGCCGAGGCCCGCGAGCTCGCCGCCCGGGCCGGCGTGGCGGTCGAGTTCGCCGTCGGCTCCGGCTACGCGCTCGCGTTCGACGACGACTCCTTCGACGTGGTGCACGCCCACCAGGTGCTGCAGCACCTGACCGACCCGGTGGCGGCGCTGCGCGAGCTGGCCCGGGTGTGCCGGCCCGGGGGAGTGGTCGCCGTCCGGGACGTCGACTACGCGGCCACCACCTGGTTCCCCGCCTCTCCGGGGCTGGACCGGTGGCTGGCGCTCTACGGGCAGGTGGCCCGGCGCAACGACGCCGAGCCCGACGCCGGGCGGCGGCTGCTGTCCTGGGCGCACGCCGCCGGGCTGCGCGACGTCACCGCCACGACCTCCGCCTGGTGCTTCGCAGCCCCCGCCGAGCGGGAGTGGTGGGGCACGTCGTGGGCCGGGCGGGCGACGACGTCGGCGTTCGCCGAGCAGGCGCTGGCCCACGGGCTGGCCACCCCGGCCGAGCTGCAGGAGATCGCCGACGCATGGCTGGCCTGGGCCGCGGCCGACGACGGCTGGCTCGGCATGCTGCACGGCGAGCTGCTCATCCGCGTCTAGCCGACCCGGCCCGGCGGGGCGGCTGGCTGCGGGCGACGTCCCGGCCGGTGGCGACCCAGCGGCGCAGCGCGTCCTCGTCGTCCAGTACATCGGCCCGCACCAGCAGCCAGCCGTCCAGCTCCCGGCCGCGCATCACCATCCGGGCCACGCCGTCGGCTGCGGTGAGCTCGTCGGCGCGCGCCGGGTCGCTGCGCACCATCAGCCCGTCCTGCCCGGCCACGGCCACGGCCATCGCGCCGTCGACCAGGAACGCCAGCCCGCCGAACATCGCCTTCTCCGTCACGCCCCGGTCGGTGGACAAAGCCGCCCGCACCCGGTCGGCCAGGTCCTGGTCGTAGCTCACCCGGGCAGCATGCCGGGTGCGCGCCGTCCTCAGGCGGCTGCCGGCACCGGCTGTTCGTCGGCGTGCGCGACGTGCCGGAGCGAGCGCCAGATGAGCACCACGAACACCGCCGACCCGGTGAAGGCGAACCAGAACGGGGCGGTCAGGCCCCAGTGCTGGGCGAGCAGGCCGCCGATGCCCGAGCCGACCACCAGCCCGCCGTAGACGCCCACCACGTTGACGCTGCCCACCCGCCCCTGCAGCGCCTGCGGGACCGCCCGCTGCCGCACGGCGACCGACGTCGTCCCCCAGATGAAGGCGTGCGCGCCGAAGACGAAGAAGACCGGCAGGGCGACCCACGGGCTGGCGGTGAGGGCCAGCGCCAGGTGGGTGAGCGTCTCGACCACCAGGCCGACCCGCATGAGGTCGCCCAGGCTCACCCGGCGGGTGATCCACCCGTAGGTCAGGCCGCCGACGATGCCGCCGACGGCGCTCACCGTGGTGACCAGCCCGAAGCCGATGGCGCCCAGCCCGAGCCGCTCCGTGGCGTACAGCACCAGCACCGACCAGGCGGCGCCGAAGGTCACGTTGAAGATCGTGATGGTCAGCACCAGGGTGCGGACGGCGGCGTGGTGCCGCACCCAGCGCAGCCCCTCGGCGATGTCCCGCCGCATCGCCGGCCGCCGGCCTGTGCGCGGCTCGCGGGCGGGCAGCACGACGCGGGTGATCAGCACCGCCCCGAGCGCGATGACCACCGCCTGGGCGCCCAGCGCCCAGGCCGCGCCGACGGTGAACAGGGCGGCGCCCAGCGGCGGGCCGGCGAGCTGGTTGACGGTGATGAAGCCGGTCTGCAGCCGCGAGTTGGCCACGGCCAGGTCGTCGCGGGCGACCAGGAACGGCACCAGCGTCTGCGAGCTGTTGTCGGCGAACACCTCGGCGATGGCCAGCACGAAGAGCGCGGCGAGCACCGCGGCGATGGACACCCGGTCGGTGGCCACCGCCAGGGTCAGCACGCCGAGCACGGCGGCGCGGGCCAGGTCGACGGTGAGCACGATGAGCCGCCGGTCCAGCCGGTCGGCCAGCGCCCCGGCGAGCAGGCCGAACAGCAGCGGCGGCAGCCACTGCACGGTCGCGGCGAGGGCGACCAGGAACGGGTCCTCGGTGAGTGCGGCGACCAGCAGCGGCCCGGCGGCCAGCGCGATCCCGTCGCCGAGGTTCGTCGTCCAGGACGAGGCGAGCAGCCAGCGGTAGCTGCTGCCGAGCCGCGCCGGGACGAGGGCCTCACCGATGCGGCTCATGAGGACCGGACCTTAGCCGTGCTCAGGGGCGGCGTCGTCCCGTTCCGCCGACGGCGGACGTTCCACGTGCAACCGCCGGCCGTTCTCGCCGAAGTGGCCACTTCGGCGCCCCCTCGTGTCGCCGAAGTGGCCACTTCGGCGAACGAGGGTGGGTCAGGCGGGCTGGGGGAAGCGGACGTGCGCCTCCAGCGTCGCCAGCGAGCGGTGCATCCCGATCGTCACCGCGGCCAGGGCGAAGAAGCCCTCGTCATCGCCGATCTCCGAGGCGCGCAGCAGCGCGGTCAGCCGTTCGGCGGCCGCCAGCGCCGTCGCGATGGCCGCGTCCCGGTCGTCCGGCTCGGTGTCCGTGGCGTGGAAGGGGATCAGGACGACGCCGGCCAGGCCGTCCAGCGCATCGGCGAGCACCCAGCCGGTGCCGTCGTCCACCCGGTCCAGCCCGCGCCGGTGCGGCTGGAACTCCACCACCAGCGTGGTCAGGTCGTCGATCAGGACGGCGACCCGGTCCAGCGCACGCGACTGCTCGCGGATGCTGGTCGCCGTGCCCCGCCAGCGCCGCGCCCGGGGGTTGGCCCGTCGCGCGCGCTCGACCATCGACTCGGCGGAGCGCATCCGGTCCAGGGCGTGGTCCAGCTCCTCCCCGCGGGCCTCCCACTCGCCGAGCTCGGGCACCTGCCCGCTGCGCAGCGACGTCGCGATCGTCTCCAGGTGCTCGGCGAGCAGGGTCCGGGTGCGGGCGATCCGCTGCTCGGCGGTGGTCAGCTGCAGCGGGGGGAACAGCAGGCTGGTCACCAGCACGCCGATCGCGGCGCCCAGCAGCGTCAGCCCGGCGTAGCGCAGCGCGTACTCGGCCGGGTCCGACGTCCCGACGGTGAGCATGAGGACGGCGGCGAAGCTCACCCAGCTGGCCTGCTCGCGGAACAGCCACCGCCACTGCTCGACCACGATCGCCAGCGCGACGATCAGCGCGATGGTGAGCGCGTTGGAGACCCCGCGGGTCGCCTCGAACAGCGTCACGGCGAGGGCGAAGCCGACCAGGATCGCCACGATGCTGCGCCACGCCGCCGACGCCGAGTCCGCCACCGTGGGGCTGACCGCGATGACCGCACCGAGCGGGGCGTAGTAGGCGTAGGCGGACAGCGACGGCGGCAGCAGCAGCGCGGCCTGCCACGACAAGCCCGCGGCCAGCGCCGCCCGTACCGCCCGCTGCACCCACGGCTGCTGCAGCCGCGCGATCACCCACCCCACCCGGTCAGCATGCGGCCTGCCTGCCGCCCGGCGGCAGCAGGGGGAACGTGACGTCGCTCGCCCGGGTCAACCCGCCCTGCCGGAGGTGGAGCCGCGCCGTGACCCGGCTCCACCTCTGGCCGGCTGGCTCAGCCCTGGCGGGCGGCGTTGGCCTGGACGGCGGTGCTCACGTACTGCGCCATGCCCGGGGCGATTCGCTCGTAGTGGGCGGCGAACCGCTCGTCGGCGACGTACATCTCGCCGAGGCAGCCGTGCAGCTCGGGCGAGCAGTCGTAGAACCACCGGCTGATGTGCTGCCGGTGCTCCTCGGCGACGTCCATCGCCTCCGGGGAGTCGGCCGGGACCCCCGCGGCCAGCGCACCGGCGAACCGGCGCTCCACGTCGTCGGTCTCGGCCTTGACCCGCAGCCAGTCGTCCTTGGACATCGCCGCGGTCCGCCGCTGCGACTGGGCCCACGCCTCCGAGTCGCCCCACTTCTCCTCGGCCTCGGCGGCGTACTCCTCCGGGAGCCAGTCGCCGAACACCTCGAACCGTTCCTCCGGGGTCAGGGAGATCCCCATCTGTCGTGCCTCCATCTCCTTCTCCACGGCCGCGACCATCGCCTGGGTGCGCTCGACCCGGTCCCGCAGCAGCCGGTGCTGCCGGCGCAGGTGCGCCGCGGGGTCGGCCTCGGGGTCGTCCAGCAGGGTCGCGACCTCCTCGAGGGGGAACCCGAGCTCGCGGTAGACCAGCACCTGCTGCAGCCGGTCCAGGTCGTGGGCGTCGTAGCTGCGGTAGCCCGCCGACGTCCGCTCGCTGGGCCGGACCAGCCCGATCCGGTCGTAGTGGTGCAGCGTGCGCACCGTGACGCCGGCCAGCCGGGCCAGCTCACCCACCGTGTAGCTCATCGCCCCTCCTCTCTCGTTGACGGGGACCACGGAACAGCCTGACGCAGCGTCAGGCGCAAGCCCCGGGACCGAAGTGGCCACTTTGGTGCCGGGGAGGGGGTTGGGACGGCGGCCGACCGGGGAGCACCGGGGGCATGGCCGACGACGCTCGCACGCCCGTGTCCGCCGACGACCCGTTCCCGCGCTCCCGGGTGCGGGTCGGCGACCACGAGATGGCCTACGTCGACGTGGGGGAGGGCGACCCCATCGTCTTCCTGCACGGCAACCCGACGTCGTCCTACCTGTGGCGCAACGTCATCCCGCACGTGCGGCACCTGGGCCGCTGCCTCGCCCCCGACCTGATCGGCATGGGCGAGTCGGACAAGCTGCCCGACCCCGGGCCGGGCAGCTACTCCTTCGACCGGCACGCGCAGTTCCTGGCCGGGTTCCTGGACGCGGTCGGCGTCACCGAGCGGGTCACCCTGGTGCTGCACGACTGGGGCTCGGGGCTGGGCTTCGACTGGGCCGCCCAGCACCCCGACGCGGTGCGTGGCATCGCCTTCACCGAGGCGATCGTCACCCCGATGATCTGGGCCGACTGGCCGCGGGCGGCCAAGCCGGTGTTCCAGGCGATGCGCGGGGCGGACGGGGAGCGCAAGGTGCTCGACCAGAACGTGTTCGTGGAGAAGATCCTGCCGGCCGAGGTGCGGCGCGGGCTGTCCGCGGAGGCGCACGACCGGTACCGGGCGCCGTTCCGTGAGCGCGCCGACCGCTGGCCGACGCTGGAGTGGCCGCGGCAGATCCCGATCGAGCACGTGCCGCCGGGCGTGCACGACGTCGTCGACCGCTACGGCCAGTGGCTGGCGCACAGCGACGTCCCCAAGCTGTTCGTCAACGCCGAGCCGGGATCGATCCTGGTCGGCCGCCAACGCACGAGGGTGCGGCGCTGGCCGGCGCTCACCGAGGTGACCGTGCCCGGCGGGCACTTCGTGCCCGAGGACTCCCCGGACGAGATCGGCCGCGCGCTGGCGGAGTGGATCCCGACCCTGCGCTGACCGGCCCGCTGGGGAGGGACGGCGGGTCAGCCGTGCCGGCCGCTGCCCTGGCGCTCGTGCCGGATCTGGGTCATCGCCTCGTTGGCCGAGGCGATCAGCGACTCGGGGGTCGACGCCCGGCCGGACAGCGCCACCCCGACGCTGAGCCGGATCCGGTGGCTGACCCCGGGGGTCGGCTGAAGCGGTGCGTCGAAGGCGTCGGCGACCCGGCGGGCGATCCCCTCGGCGTCGGCGGGGTCGGTGATGCCGGGGCACAGCAGCACGAAGGTCTGGGCGCTGATCCGGGCGACGACGTCGCCCTGCCGGACGGCGGAGACCAGCCGGCCGGCGGCCTCGGCGCGCGCGGCGTCGGCGGTCAGGCGGCCGTGGATGTCCTCCACGGCGGTGATGCCGTCGAGGTTGCAGGAGACCACCGCGAGCCGGCCGGTGTCCGGCCCGGCGGCGGCGAGCGCGAGCTCCAGCCGGTCGATGAGCAGGCTGCGCACCGGCAGCCCGGTGAGCGGGTCGGGGACCGTCCGCTGCCGGAGGCGCTGCGCGAACTGCCGCTGCGCGGCCACGACGGCGGCCGTCTGCACCAGCACGTCCTGCGACTGCTCGAGGCGGATGGTCTCCATGGTCGGTGCTCCCGTTCGCTCGGCGGCCGTACCTCGGCCGTCACAGCAGGAGTCGGCAGCCCCCACCGGGGACTTGAGCGCCGGGTGACCCCAGAGGGTCAGCCGGTCAGGGTGCGCACGGTCTCGACCACCGCGACGACGGCGAAGACGGCGAACAGCACCGCGGCGACCCGGCGGATCATCGCCACCGGCAGCCGGTCGGCGAGCTTCCGGCCGAGGAAGGCGGCCAGCCCGGAGACGACGAGCAACGCGGCCCAGGCACCGAGGAACACCGAGATCGGCTCGTCGTACCGGGCGGCGAGGCCGGCGGTGGCCAGCTGCGAGAGGTCGCCCCACTCGGCGGCGAACAGCACGCCGAAGGAGATCGCCGCGGCACGCAGGAACGAGGTCTGCTCCCGGGCCGCGGCGTCGTCGGCGTCCTCGGGCCCCTCGTTCGCGCTGCGCCACAGCAGCACCGCGCCGACCACGAACAGGACGGCGACGACGGCGCTGACCAGGGCCTCGGGCAGCAGCGACAGCAGCGACCCGGCGGTGACGGCGATCGCCACCTGCAGGCCGAACGCCGTGCCGACGCCGACGAACACCGGCAGGGCGGGGAACCGGGTGGCCAGCACCAGGGTGGCGAACAACGTCTTGTCGGGCAGCTCGACCGGGAGGACCAGGACGAACGCGGCCAGGACGACCGAGGGGACCACAGTGCTCTCTTCCGCTCAGCGCCGCCGGGCGGGGATGCGGGGCAGCCCTCGACCGGCGACGCACCATCAGGTGGCCGCGAGGCCGAAGGTCTCGCCCACCCGCGCTCAGGAGCACGGGCCCGCTGACCGGGCGCGCGAGCGCGCCAGCATGTCGACCAGCGGTCGGGGGGCTACTCCCCTTCTCGGCCCAGGACCCTAGCCGATGCCCCGGGGTGGGCGGCGTGCGCGGCCGCCGTGGCGACCCGCAGCACCTCCTTGACCGGCAGCCCGGTGCGGCGGGCCAGGGCGGCGACGTCCTCGAACTCGACGCTCACGTTGAGCACCTGGCCGTCGAGGCCGGCGACCTTCACCCCGACCCGGCCGCCCAGCACCTCCACGCTGCCGGGCACCCGCTGCAGCACCACCTTGCGCACCGGCTGCACCCGCAGGCCGATGGTGGAGGTCGCGGCGAAGACCACTGCCTGCGCGGCGGCGACCGCGGCGGGCCGGCACAGCACCGACAGGGTGTGCGCGGGGAGGCCCTTCTTCATCAGGATCGGCGTGAGCCAGGCGTCCGACGCCCCGGCGGCGAGCAGGTCGGCCAGCACCCCGGGCCACAGTCGTGGGTCCAGGTCGTCGACGTTGGTCTCCAGCAGCAGCCCGCCCGGCTCGGGGTCCTGCGGCGGCTCGGTCGGCTCGCCCAGCACCAGCCGGACGATGTTGGGCAGCTCGACCGGGTCACGGCCACCGGCGCCGCTGCCCACCCGGGTCACCCGCATCGGCGGCAGCGTCGTCCAGCGGTGCACCCGGGCGGCCACCAGCGCCGCGCCCGTCGGGGTGCACGCCTCCGCCGGCACGGGGCCGGCGTGTACGGGCACGCCGGCGAGCAGCTCGAGGACGGCGGGCCCGGGCACCGGGACGACGCCGTGCGCGCCCCTGGCCGAGCCGCTGCCCAGCGCGACCGGGGACGCGGTGAGCTCGGTCAGCCCCAGGTGCTCGAACCCGGCGACCACCCCGACGACGTCGGCGAGCGCGTCCAGCGCCCCGACCTCGTGGAAGTGGACGCCGTCCGGCGCGATCCGGTGCACCCGTCCCTCGGCGACCGCGAGCCGCTCGAAGACCGCCAGGGCGCCCTCGCGCACCGGGTCGGGCAGCGCGGCGCCGGCCAGCAGGGTGCGGACGTCGGCCCAGGTGCGGTGCACGTCGCTCGGCGGGGCGTGCACGTGCACCCGGGTGGCGCCCAGCCCGTGCCGGGTGACGGGCTCCTCGGTGAGGGTCACCGCCTCGACCGGCAGCGCGGACACCGCCGCGGAGAGCACCTCCAGCGGCACCCCGGCATCGACCAGCGCGCCGAGCAGCATGTCCCCGCTCGCGCCTGCGGACAGGTCCAACCAGCCGATGCTCACGCCCGATCAGACCCGACCCCGGTGGTCAGCGCGAGGCGGTGCGGCGGGCGATGCGGGCGGCGAAGACGCCGGCGGACCAGCCGTTGTCGATGTTGCTCACCACGACGCCGGGCGCCGCGGAGTTCAGCATGGTCAGCAGCGCGCTGAACCCGCCGAAGGTGTTGGCCTGCCCGGCCGAGGTGGGGACGGCGACCACCGGCACCTCGGTGAGGCCGCTGACCACGCTGGCCAGCGCCGCGTCCAGGCCGGCGACGACCACCAGGCAGTCGACGTCGTCCAGCAGCGAGGGGTCGGCCAGCAGCGGGCGGATCCGGCTGCCGCCGACGTCCTCGACCCGGACCACCTCGGTGCCGGTGACCCGGGCGACGAACGCCGCCTCGGCGGCGATCGGGGCGTCGCCGCTGCTGGCGCACAGCACGGCGACCCGGCCGACCGCCTCCGGCACCGGGCCGACGGCGGCGGCCATCGCCACACCGTCCATCGTGGTGTACGCGTCGTGCTCGCTGGCCAGCGCGACGAGCGTCTCGGCGCCGGCCCGCACCACCACGGCCGGGTGGTCGGGGTGCTCGCGGCGGGCCTCCCGGACCATCGCCAGCACCTGCTCGGTGCTGCGCCCGGTGGCCCAGATGACGTCCGGCCCGGACGGGGTGAGCACCGCGCGGGCGGCCGCCGGCGGCGGGGTGGGCGCCGGGGCGGGCTCGGGGGTGGCCGGTGGCTCGGTGTGCGGCCGCCGGGCGGCCGGGGCCGCGCCGAAGAGCTCGTCCAGCGGGCTGCGTGGGCGGGCCGGCTGCACCGGCGGCTCCCGCAGCAGCGACGCGAAGCCGTCGAGGTCGTGCTCCGGCTGGTCGTCGGTCGGGCGGTCGGCCAGCGGGGAGGTGCTCACGTCGCCGACGATAAGGGCGACGTCGGCTGAACCCGGGACCTCGCCGGAGGCCGTGCCGGGCGCCGTCACACCGGCCACATCGGCCCCGTCGGCCCGGGTCTGGGTCACCCCGGACAGCCGCACGACGCGGTCGCGGCCGGCCCGCTTGGCGTCGTAGAGGACGCCGTCGGCGGCGGCGAACAGGGTGCGCCGGTCGTCGCCGCGGACGGCCTGGGCGATGCCCACGCTGATCCGCACCGGCACCTCGACGCCGAGCGCCGACCAGTCATGGGTGGCGATCGAGCGGCGGATCCGCTCCATCGCCCGTTCCGCCTGCTCGGCGGTGGTCTCCGGCAGCAGGATGACGAACTCGTCGCCGGCCCAGCGGCACACCTCGTCGGTGTCCCGGCAGCCGTCGACCAGCAGCTGGCCGACCGCCCGCAGCACCGCGTCGCCCCCGGGGTGTCCGGCGGCGTCGTTGATCGCCTTGAACCGGTCGATGTCGACCACGGCGAGGGCGGGGGCGGCACCGGAGGTGAGCAGCCCGTCGAGCCGGGCCTCGGCGTACCGGCGGTTGGGCAGGTGGGTCAGCGGGTCCTCGTAGGCCTGCCGGCGCAGCTGCCCGGCGGCCCGCTCGGTCTCCAGCAGGCTCTTCCGCCGGCCGAACAGCTCCACCCAGCGGGTGCGCCGCTCGTCGACCCGGTCCAGCTCGTCGGCCAGGTAGGCCTGCAGGTAGGGCAGCGCGCGGGCGGCGTCGTCCAGGTCGGCGTGCAGCGTGCACAGCTCGCGCAGCGCCGCCCGGCGCAGCCTGGCCAGCCCGTGCTCGGTGGCCACGGTCAGCGCGGCGGCCAGGTGGTCGTCGGCGCGGCGCAGCTCGCCGGACCGGCGCAGCGCCCGGCCCACGCCCAGCTGCGCCGAGGCCAGCAGCGACCGGTCGCCGGCCTGCTCGGCGGCGGTGACGACGGCGCCCAGCAGCGGCAGCGCGGCGGTGTGCTCACCCAGCCCGACCAGCGCCCAGCCGTGCACGACCTGGGCGTCCAGCACGGCGGGGGCGTCGGCGGGGAGCTCCTCCAGGGCGCGCTCGGCCAGCCGACGGGCCTCGGCGAAGGAGGCGTGCGCGGCCGCCGGGCTGCCGTCCTCGAGCACCCCCTCGCCGACCTCAGCGCACAGCGCGGCGAGCCGCGTGGCGGCCTCGCCCACCAGCCCCCGGGCCAGGTCGCCGTCCTCGGCGGTGGCCGCCGCGGCAGCGGCGGTCTCCGCGGCCCGGCGCTGGTAGTCCAGCGCCAGCGGCATCAGCTCCAGGTCGGCGAGCACCCCGGCCAGCGCGCTGAGCGTGTGCACCAGGAGCGGGCCGGGCGGCAGCGCCGGGTCCAGCAGGCTGGCCGCCTCCACCGCCTCGTCCATCGCGGCGTCGACCCGCCGGGAGAGCAGCTCGATCCGCGCGTGCCGGACCAGCCCGGCGGCCCGCTGCAGGCCGTCGTCCTGGGCGTCGAACGCGGCGCGCGCCGAGCGGACCAGCGCGATCGCCTGCGCGGCCCGCTCGGCGGACTCCGACCGCGTCTCCCGGTCGACCGGCTCGTCGTCGGCGGCAGCAGTGCCGTGCAGGTCCAGCGGCGGCTCCTGCTCGGGTCCGCCGTCGGCGAGCGGCTCGCCCAGCAGCGACCAGCCCGCCAACCGCAGCCGGCGGACCAGCAGCTCCGCGCGCAGCGTGTCGGCCCAGGCCCGGGCCAGCGAGATCCGCGTGGCACCCCGCTCGTCGCCCGGCGCGGCGGGCAGCTCGCCCTCGGCCTCGCCCAGCAGCGCCTCGGCCTGGTCGAGCTCCCAGTTGGCCAACGCGGAGCTGACCCGCTGGTGCAGGAGTCCGGGCGGCACGAGGGCACTCTGCACGCCGGCCCCGGGCGTGTCACGCACCGGGGTGTCGGCCCGGCGCGCGGTGTCGTCGTCCCGGGCGTCGCTCACGTGCAGCGTCACGACAGCACCTCGCCGTCCTCGAACGCCCAGCCCGGCCGGCGCGGCGCGCTGCCGAGCACCTGGGACACCAGGTCGTCGACCGAGGCGCCGGCAGCGGAACGGGCCGGTGCGGCCGGCAGCTGGTCGCTGCCGGGGGCGCGCACCCGGTTGCGGCCGCCACGCTTGGCGGCGAAGAGGTTGAGGTCGGCGCAGTCGAACAGGTCCTGCCACGACCGGGAGCCGGCGACGCCGGGCGCATCGGTGCTGGCGACGCC
This sequence comes from Modestobacter sp. SYSU DS0904, assembly GCF_054051115.1. Lineage (NCBI taxonomy): Bacteria > Bacillati > Actinomycetota > Actinomycetes > Geodermatophilales > Geodermatophilaceae > Modestobacter > Modestobacter sp. SYSU DS0904. The sequence continues at coordinate 41,191 of NZ_JBJHAQ010000025.1, forward strand.
GATGCTCACCGTCAGCGGCGCCGGGACGTCCAGCGCGGCCCAGTCGGCCTCGGCGACGGCGGCGCGCAGCCGCTCCATGGCGACCACCGCCTGCGCCTCGCCGGTGTCCGGCAGCAGCACCACGAACTCGTCGCCGGCCCAGCGGAACACCTCGTCCCCGGTGCGGCTGTGCTCCTCCAGCAGCGCGGCGACCGTGCGCAGCACCGCGTCGCCGTGCTGGTGGGAGTACTCGTCGTTGAACGACTTGAACCCGTCGACGTCGACCACCGCCAGCGACACCGGCTCCCGGCCGTCGCGCAGCTCGGCCATCCGCCGCTCGGCGCTGCGCCGGTTGCCGAGCCCGGTGAGGATGTCCTCCATCGCGTGCCGGCGCAGCACCGCGGTCTGCCGCTCGGCCTCCCGCAGCCGGCTGCGCCGGACGAACATCTCCGCCCACAGCTCCCGGCTGCGCAGGTGCGCCCGGCTGGTCTCGGAGCGGTAGGCCTCCAGCCAGTGCAGCGCCTCGCCGGTGAGCCCCAGGGCCGCGGTCGCCTGGCCCAGCTCCAGCAGGCACTGGCGGTAGCGGCGGCGGTCCCCAGCCGCGGCGAAGGCGCCGGTGGCCGAGACGAGCAGCTGCAGCGACTCCTCGCCCAGTGGCGAGGGCGGGGCGGTGCCGGTGGGGGCGTCCCGGGCGGCGGCCTCCCGGGCGCACAGCCGGGCCAGCAGGCGGGCCAGCGCCAGGGTGCCGTAGCCGGCCGGCCAGGGGCCGGCGTCGCCGGCGGTGAGGTGGCGCTGGACGCGCCGCAGCGGGGCGAGCGCGGAGTCCAGGTCGCCGGTGAGCGTCAGCGCCCAGGCCTGGACCACGTCGAGCAGGTCGACGTCCGCGTCGCCCGGCTCCCAGGCGAGCTCGCGGGCGGTGGTGGCGTAGTGCAGCGCGGTCTCGGCCAGCTGCCGGGACCGGGCGAGGTCGCCCCGCCGGTGCACCGTCTGGGCCAGCTCGGCGTGCTGCTGGGCGCACAGCCGCAGCAGCTGCCACCGGTCGCCCAGGTCGGGCAGCTGCTCGGCCACGCGGACGCCGCGCCGGGCCTGGCTGACGGCGAGCTCCTCCAGGTCCAGCCGGGTGAGCGCGAGCGAGAGCCAGTGGTGCGCCTGGTGCAGAGCGCGGGGAGGGGGGCCGCCGCCGGGCGCCCCGGCCTGCTCACCGAGCTGGTCGGCCAGCAGGCTCGCGTCGACGGCCAGGTGCAGGGCGGCGTCGTACCGGTCGGCGGTCACCTCGACGTGCGCCAGGTAGGCCAGGGTCAGCGCCCGCTCGGCCGACGCGGGACAGAGCTCGAGCGCGGCGCGGGCGGCGGCGACGGCGTCGGCCGCAGCGTCGGTGTCGCCGGCCAGCAGCTGGGCGCGGGCGGTGAACGCGTGCGACCAGGCGCTCCACGCGGGCTGCCGGGTGGCGGTCAGCACGACGGCGGCCCGGTCCAGCTCCGCGGTGAAGGCGCGGGCGTCCTCGGCGCTGCTGGCCGCCAGGAGACGCCAGCGGACCGTCTCGAGCATCGGCTCGAGCGTCTCGGGCGCCGCGGTCACGTGCACCTCCTGTCCACTGTTCGGGGACGTGTCGAGCACGTACCCGGCCGGTGACGAGGCAGCTCCCCCCGCGCCGGGACCTGGATCCGGTGCGGCCGCACTACCCTCACCGGATGTCGCGCGCAGACTTCCGCACAGCACCGACGAGGTTCGCCTATCTGGGGCCCGAGGGTACCTTCGCCGAGGCCGCCCTCGCCGTGCTGACCTCCGGTGCCGACGTCGCCGCCCACCCCGCGGCCAGCGTCGGCGTCGCGCTCGCCGCGGTGCGCGCCGACGAGTGCGACGCCGCCCTGGTGCCGCTGGAGAACTCGGTCGAGGGGTCGGTGCCGGCCACCATGGACGGGCTGGTCGACGGCCCGCCGCTGGTGATCACCCGCGAGGTGTTCCTGCCGGTCGCCTTCGTGCTCGCCGTGCGCCCGGGCACCGACGCCGGGGCGGTGCGGTCGGTGGCCAGCCACCCGCACGCCCTCGCCCAGTGCCGGGCCCGGGTCGCCGAGCTGGTGCCGGGGGCCGACGTCGTCCCGTCCGGCTCGACCGCCGACGCCGCCCGCCGGGTCGCCGACGGTGAGCACGACGCCGCGGTCTGCGCGGCGATCGCCGCCGAGCGGTACGGGCTGGAGGCGCTGGCCACCGACATCGCCGACCACCCCGGCGCGGTCACCCGGTTCGTGCAGGTCCAGCGGCCGGGGCCGTTGCCGGCGCCCACCGGGGCGGACAAGACGACGGTCACCGCGGTGGTGGCCGACCGCACCGGCGCGCTGCTGGACCTGCTGGCCGAGTTCGCCGTGCGGGGGATCAGCCTGACCCGGATCGAGTCGCGCCCCACCCGTGAGCGGCTGGGCGTCTACTCCTTCTCCATCGACTGCGAGGGGCACGTCGCCGACCACCGGGTGGGCGATGCGCTGGCCGCGCTGCACCGGATGGCCGAGGAGGTCTGGTTCCTGGGGTCGTACCCGCGGGCGGACGCGCAGCCGGGCAAGCCGGTGGAGGCGCGGGTCGGCGACGAGGCGTTCGTCGCGGCGGAGGAGTGGCTGGCCCGGGTGCGCGCCGGGACCGCCGGGCAGGGCTGAACCGCCGACCCGGATCCACGCACCGACCACCACGGTGACCCAGTGTGCTCGCTTCGGGACACGCTGCACACCCCCGGGTATCGGACCGTTCCGTCCCGACCGGGGTCGTGGCACGGAATCCGACGGGCGGTCGGCGACCCCACCTTCCCCCTCGCCGAGGCGCGGTCGGGCGCTGGAGCTGCTGACGGGCGGCCACCCCGGCGGCAAGCCGGCGCTGGTGCCGTGAGCGACGACCTCCCCGCGGGAGACGCGTGCCTCAGAGGTAGAGGCCGGTGTTCTCCTCGATCCGGGCGGCCGCGACGGCGTGCACGTCGCGCTCGCGCAGGATGATCAGGTCCTCGCCGTGCACCTCGACCTCGTGCTGGTCCTCGGGGGAGAACAGCACCTGGTCGCCGACCTTGATCTGCCGCACGTTGGGGCCGATGCCCTTGGCCTCGCCCCACACCAGCCGCTTGGCGACCTGGGCGGTGGCCGGGATCAGGATGCCGCCGGTCGAGCGGCGATCGCCGTCCTCCTTGCGGAGGGCGACCAGCAGCCGGCCGTGCAGCATCTGGATCGGCAGGCGGGGAGCGGTGCGGTCGGGGTCCTCGGGCACGGCGACCAACGCTACCCGCGCCGCTCACCCCCAGCCGAGGGCGTGCAGGCGCTCCTCCTCGATGCCGAAGTGGTGCGCGATCTCGTGCACGACGGTGATCGTGACCTCCTCGACGACCTGCTCCTCGTCCTCGCAGACGTCGCAGATCGCCACCCGGTAGATCATGATCCGGTCCGGCAGCGCCCCGCCGTAGTCCCAGCCCCGCTCGGTCAGCGCGTAGCCCTCGTAGATGCCGAGCAGGTCCGGCTCCTCGGGGTTCCGGTCCTCCACCAGCACGACGACGTTGTCCAGCAGCGCCATCAGCTCGGCCGGCACCTGGTCCAGCGCGTCGGCGACCAGCTCCTCGAACCGGTCGAGCGGCAGCGGCCTCACCAGCTGGTGGGCTGCGGGCGGCCCTCCTCGTAGCCGGCCGCGCTCTGCACCCCCAGTACCGCCCGCTCGTGCAGCTCGTCGACGGTGCGCGCACCCGCGTAGGTGGCCGAGGAACGGACGCCGGCCACGATCTGGTCGATGAGGTCCTCCACGCCGGGGCGGGCCGGGTCCAGGTACATCCGGGAGGAGCTGATGCCCTCCTCGAACAGCCCGGCGCGGGCCCGGTCGAAGCCGCTCTGGGTGGCGGTGCGGGCCTTGACCGCCCGCGCCGACGCCATGCCGAAGCTCTCCTTGTAGCGGCGGCCGGCGCCGTCGTCGTACAGGTCGCCGGCGCTCTCGTAGGTGCCGGCGAACCAGGAGCCGATCATCACGTTCGCCGCACCCGCGGCCAGCGCCAGCGCGATGTCACGCGGGTGGCGCACGCCGCCGTCGGCCCAGACGTGCTTGCCCAGCGCCCGCGCCGCGGCGGCGCACTCCTCGACGGCCGAGAACTGCGGCCGGCCGACGCCGGTCATCATCCGGGTGGTGCACATGGCGCCGGGCCCGACGCCGACCTTGACCACGTCGGCCCCGGCCTCGACGAGCTCCCGGGTGCCCTCCGGCGTCACCACGTTGCCGGCGACCACCGGGGTCGTCCCGGCGACCGCACGGACGGCGCGCACCGCCTCGATCGCCTTCTCCTGGTGGCCGTGGGCGGTGTCGACGACGAGCACGTCCACGCCGTGCGCCAGCAACGCCTCGGCCTTGCCCGCGACGTCGCCGTTGATGCCCACGGCGGCGGCGGTGAGCAGCCGCCCCGCGGCGTCGACCGCGGGGGTGTAGATGGCCGAGCGCAGCGCGCCCTTGCGGGTGATCAGGCCGACGAGCTGGTCGCCGTCGACGACCGGGGCGGCGCTGACCCGCTCGGCGGAGAGCACGTCGAAGATCTTGGGCAGGTCGGTGCCGGCGGGGATGGTCAGCGGCTCGGGGGTCATCACCTCCGACAGCTGGGTGAACCGGTCGACGCCCTGGCAGGCGCCGTCGGTGACGACCCCGACCGGGCGGCCGCCGGCGACCACCACCACGACGCCGTGCGCCCGTTTGCCCAGCAGCGACAGCGCCTCGGCGACCGTGGACGTCGGGCGGAGGGTGATCGGGGTGTCGTACACGGTGTGCCGGGCCTTGACCCAGGAGACGACCTCGCCGACGACGTCGATCGGGATGTCCTGCGGCAGCACCGCCAGCCCGCCGCGGCGGGCCACGGTCTCGGCCATCCGCCGGCCGGAGATCGCCGTCATGTTGGCGACGACGATCGGGACGGTGGTGCCGACCCGGTCGGGAGTGGTCAGGTCGACCTCGAGGCGGGAGCCGACCGTGGAGTGCGCCGGCACCATGAACACGTCGCTGTAGGTGAGGTCGTGGTCCGGGCGGCGGTCGCCGAGGAAGCGCATGACCCCATGGTCCCGCAACTGGGCGGTGGCGCCACGACCGGCGCACCTACGATCAGCGGTGTGATCGACCTGCGACTCGTGCGTGAGGACCCCGAGCGGGTCAAGGCCAGCCAGCGCGCCCGGGGCGCCGACGACTCCCTCGTCGACCGGCTGCTCGCCGCCGACGCCGACCGCCGGGCCGCGGTGAAGGCCGCCGACGACCTGCGCGGGGAGCAGAAGGCGGCCTCCCAGGCGGTCAAGAAGGCGAGCCCGGAGGAGCGTCCCGCCGTCCTGGAGCGGGCGAAGGCGCTAGCCGCGCAGGTGAAGGAGGCCGAGGAGGCCGAGCGCACCGCGGATGCGGCGCTGCACGCGCTGCACCTGCGGATCCCCAACCTGGTGCACCCCGACGTCCCGCCCGGCGGCGAGGACGACGCGGTGGAGATCCGGACCGTCGGGGACGTGCCCGCCTACGACTTCGAGGTGAAGGACCACCTGCAGATCGGTGAGGCCCTGGGCGCCATCGACATGGAGCGCGGCGCGAAGGTCTCCGGCGCCCGCTTCTACTTCCTGACCGGCCCGGGCGCGCTGCTGGAGTTCGCGCTCGCCCAGCTGGCCATCACCCGTGCCGTCGCCGCCGGCTTCATCCCGGTCGTCGCCCCCGCGCTGGTCAAGCCCGAGGCGATGGAGGGCACCGGCTTCCTCGGCGAGCACGACGAGGAGGTCTACCGGGTCGAGCGCGACGACCTGTACCTGGTCGGCACCTCCGAGGTCGCCATCGCCGGGATGCACGCGCGGGAGGTGCTCGACCTCTCGGCCGGCCCGCGGCGGTACGCCGGGTGGTCGTCCTGCTTCCGCCGGGAGGCCGGCTCCTACGGCAAGGACACCCGCGGCATCATCCGGGTGCACTGGTTCGACAAGGTCGAGATGTTCAGCTTCTGCGCGCCCGAGGAGGCCGCCGCCGAGCACCGCCGGCTGCTGCAGTGGGAGGAGGAGTTCCTCCAGGCCCTGGAGCTGCCGTACCGGGTGGTCGACATCGCCGCCGGTGACCTGGGCACCAGCGCCGCCCGCAAGTTCGACATCGAGGCGTGGTTCCCCAGCCAGGGCACCTACCGGGAGCTGACCAGCACCTCCGACTGCACCACGTTCCAGGCCCGCCGGCTGCAGATCCGGCACCGGGACGCCGACGGGAAGCCGCAGCCCGCGGCGACGCTGAACGGCACCCTGTGCGCCATCGCCCGCACCATCGCCTGCCTGCTCGAGGTGCACCAGCGGGCCGACGGCTCGGTGCACGTGCCGGCGGCGCTGCGCCCGTGGCTGGGTGGCCACGAGGTGCTCACCCCCGGCATGGCGCTGGCCCCGGTCACGTCCGGCCCGGTCACCCCCGGCCCCGCCGCATGAGCGGTGGCCGGCCGGACGGCGGCGGGCTGACCGCGCCGGCGGCGGCCGTGGCCGCCGGGGAGACCGTCGACCTCGGTGACCTGGGGGCGCGGCTGGGCTCCTGGCGCCCCCGGCTGGTGGTCAGCGACCTGGACGGCACCCTGCTCGGTGCCCACGGCGAGGTCAGCCCGCGGACCGCGGCGGCGATCGCCGCGTGCCGGGCCGCCGGACTCCCGGTGGTGGGCGCCACCGGTCGCGGACCGCGGCTGCTGGAGAGCGTCCGCGCCGCCCTCGCCGGGCAGGGGATCGCCGTCCTCGCCCAGGGTGGCTACGTCGTCCGGTTCGGCTCCGACGGCGCACCCGACGAGGTGCTGCGCACGGTCGGCATGCCCCGCGAGGTGGCCACCGAGGTGATCGCCGCGATCGAGGGCGCCGCCGGCGAGCTGATCGTGGCGGTGGAGGACGCCGCCGAGCAGGCCGAGGCGATGCGCCCGCTGCGGGTGCAGCACGGCTTCGACTGGCCCTACCCCGAGCCCGCCCACCTGCTGCCACGGCACCAGGTGCTGCCGGTCGGTGCGGTGCTCAAGGTGTTCCTGCGCTCCCCGCACCTGGGGGAGGACGAGCTGGTGGAGCTGGCCCGCGGCGTCGTCGACCCGTCGGTCGCCGAGCTCACCCACGCGGGCCTGGGCTTCATCGAGGTGCTGCCGCCCGGGGTGACCAAGGCGACCGGGCTGGAGGTCGTGCTCCACGCGCTGGGCCTGGGCTTCGGCGACGTCCTCGTCTTCGGCGACATGCCCAACGACCTGCCGATGATCGAGGCCGTGCAGGCCGGCGGTGGCCGGGCCGTCGCCGTCGCCAACGCCCACCCGCGGGTCCGGGCCGCCGCCGGTGACCGGACCAGCGGTCACGAGGCCGACGGGGTGGCGCAGTACCTGGAGACCCTGCTGGAGCTGGGGGTGACCGGTGGCTGACCGGCCGAGGCTGATCGTCAGCGACCTGGACGGCACGCTGCTGCGCAGTGACGAGACGATCAGCGACGCGACGCTGGCCGAGCTGCGCTGGTGGGACGCCGAGGGCGTGCCGCTGGTGCTGGCCACCGGGCGGCCGCCGCGCTGGATGCTCGGCGTGCGCGCGCGGCTGGGCGGGGGCATGGCCATCTGCTGCAACGGCGCCGTGCTGCTGGACCTCACCGACTTCACCGTGCTGGAGGAGCACCCGGTGCAGCCCGAGGTGCTGCGGGTGATCACCGGGCAGCTCCGCGCACGCCAGCCGGACACCTGGTTCGCCGTCGAGTACGGCGACCAGTTCCGGCACGAGCCGGTCTACCGACCGCGCTGGGACAAGGACGCGCCCGGTGTCGAGGTGGCCACCCTGGACGAGATGGTCGCCCAGCCGGTGGCCAAGCTGCTGGCCCGGCACGAGCGCCTCTCCCGCGACGAGTTCGTCGCGCTGGTGGCCGAGATCGTGGGCGACACCGCCACGGTCACCACCTCCTCCTCCGACGCGATGGCCGAGATCTCGGCGGCCGGGGTGACCAAGGCGACCGGTCTGGCCCGGCTCGCTGCCGAGCGGGGCGTGGCACCGGCCGACGTCGTCTACTTCGGCGACATGCCCAACGACATCGCCGCCTTCGAGTGGGTCCGGGCCGGCGGCGGACGGGCGGTGGCCATGGCCCATGCGCACCCCGACGTCCTCGCCGTCGCCACCGACGTGACCGTCGCCAACGACGCGGACGGGGTCGCGGCCTTCCTCGCCACGCTCCGGAGCTGACACCGAGGTCCGCCCCCGGTCGTGGGAACGAGGTCCCCCGAACTACTGAACTCTCTCGTTTCGTATAGCCGCTGTGCTCCAGGGCTCGTGGTCCGTTGCCGATGTGCGAGCCAACGGGACGCGAGGGTGCGTCCATCCGCAGCAGGAGGCGCGCCATGAACGACGTCCGGGCCCACCAGGCCACGCCCACCGACCCGGACCGACGTCCGGGTCTCGTCCAGCGCACCGGCCTGCGCGCCCGGCTGCTCGCCGCGTTCCTCCTGGTCGCCCTGGTGACGCTGGCCGTGGGTGCGATCGGCGTGAGCCGCATGAGCGCGCTGAGCCACCAGGCCGAGGCCGTCTACGAGGAGGGCGCCGTCCCGCTGCGCGACGTCCTGCTGCTGCGCTCGACCTACTGGGAGATGCAGGCGGCGATCTCCCGCGGCATGAGCCCCGGGCTCCCGCCGGACCTCGTGGCCGGTCTCCAGGAGCAGACCGTCGCCATCCGCGAGACGCTCGACGGGCTGCGGGCCGACCTGGACGAGGTCGCCCTCGGCGCCGCCGCCGAGGCCGCCTTCCAGGACTTCCAGGCCGCCATCCAGCTGTACGACGACGCCAGCGCCCAGATGGCCGAGATCGGTGCCGCCGGTGGCGACTCGCTCTCGGTGCTGCCGACGCTGATCCAGGCCGAGGAGAACGCCGTCGCCGCCCTCAACCAGGCCACCGACGCGCAGATCGTGGCCACCGAGGCCACCGTGCAGGAGGCGCGCGACGCCTATGCCAGCGCACGCAACCTGACCATCGCCGGCGTGGCGATCGGCCTGGCCGTCTCCGTCGCGCTCGCCGTCCTGATCGGGCGCAGCGTCACCGGCCCGGTCCAGCGCATCCGGGAGACCCTCGAGCAGGTCGCCGCCGGCGACCTCCGGGTGCGCGCCGGGAACGTCGGCGGTGCCGAGCTGGGCGAGGTCGCCCGTTCGCTGGACCAGACCCTGGACTCCCTCGGTGGCGTGCTCACCCTGGTGAGCGACTCGGCTCGTCGGTTGGGTGCGGCGTCGCAGCAGCTGACCGTGGGTGCGGAGGCGATGTCGGCGAACGCGCGGACGGCGGCGGGTCAGGCCGATGTGGTGGTCGCGAATGCCGGTGAGGTGGCCTCGAGTGTGGACACGGTGTCGACGGGGTCGCAGCAGATGGAGGCGGCGATCCGGGAGATCAGTCAGAACGCGAGTGAGGCCTCGCGGGTGGCGAACCAGGCGGTGGGCGTGGCGGAGACGACGACGCGCACGGTGGGGAAGCTGGGTGACTCCTCGCAGGAGATCGGGAACGTGGTGAAGACGATCACCTCGATCGCGGAGCAGACGAACCTGCTGGCGTTGAACGCGACGATCGAGGCGGCGCGTGCGGGTGAGGCGGGCAAGGGGTTCGCGGTGGTGGCGAACGAGGTGAAGGAGCTGGCGCAGGAGACGGCGCGGGCGACGGAGGACATCGCGCGTCGGGTGGAGGCGATCCAGGCCGACACCGCTGGTGCGGTGGATGCGATCGGGCAGATCAGTTCGGTGATCGGGGAGATCAACGACTTCCAGGCGACGATCGCGGCGGCGGTGGAGGAGCAGACGGCGACGACGAACGAGATGAACCGCAACGTGATCGAGGCGGCGTCGTCGTCGCAGTCCATCGCGTCGGCGATCTCGGGTCTGGCCGCGGGTACGGCGGAGACCAACCAGCGGGTGGAGGAGGCGCAGCGTTCGGCGGAGGAGCTGTCCCGGATGAGCGACGAGCTGCAGGCCGCCGTCAACCGGTTCACCGTGTAGTCACACGTCCGCGTCGCTGAGCAGGGCCTGCCGGGAGCACCCGGCAGGCCCTGCTGTCTTCTGCGTTCCGGACGGCGGAAGAGTGCCGGGTTTGGCTCAAGGGTGCCGCCATGGGACCGATCCCAGGGGAACCAGATCGTCCGCAGCACCGCCGGAGCCATCACGAGGGAGAGACCCATGGACGTCGACAACCGAAGCGCCGCCGAGACGGAGGACGCCGGACCGCTCGCGGTGTTCGGCCGGGTGGGGCTGCGCGGCCGGCTGCTCGCCGCCATCCTCGTCGTCGCCCTGGCGACCCTCACCGTGGGCGTCCTCGGCATCCAGCGGATGAGCACGCTGAGCCACCAGGCCCAGGACGTCTACGACCGCGGCACCGTCCCGCTGGAGCAGCTCGACGGCCTCGAGTCGCTGTGGTGGGAGCAGCAGGCCTACTCGGCCCGCTCGGCGATGGAGAACCTCCCCGACGAGGTCCTCGCGCAGAACGCCGAGGCGGCCACCGAGGCCCAGGGGCGGCTCGCCGAGGCGCTCGAGGCGGTCGACACCGGTGCGCTGGCCGCGTCGGTGCGGGGGCCGCTCGAGCAGTTCCGGGAGGCCGCGATGGGCTTCTTCGACAACCAGGCGCAGATCCTGGAGAACGTCGGCAACCTCGAGCTGATCATGGCGATCGTCCCCCAGCAGCAGGAGCTGGAGGTCACCGCCATCGAGGCGATCACCACCGCGACCGCCGCGCAGAGCGCCGTCGCGTCGGCCACCGCGCAGGAGGCCGAGAGCGCCTACGTCGCCGCCCGCACGCTGACGATCGTCGTGATCGTCGCCGGCATTGTGCTCTCGGTGCTGCTGTCGCTGCTGCTCGTCCGTTCGATCACCCGTCCCGTGCAGCGGGTGCGCGAGGTGCTCGACCGGGTCGCCGAGGGTGACCTGAGCGTGCGCGCCGGGGAGACCGGCGGTGCGGAGATCGGCGAGGTCGCCGCCTCGCTCGACCGCACGCTGGACTCCCTGGGCGGCGTGCTGCGGCTGGTCGACGACTCGGCCGGGCAGCTGGCCGCCGCCTCCCAGCAGCTGAACGCCAGCGCCGGCGCGATGGCGGAGAACGCCCGCACCTCGGCCGGTCAGGCCGATGTCGTGGTGGCCTCGGCCGGTGAGGTGGCCGCCAGCGTGGACACCGTCTCCACCGGCTCGCACCAGATGGAGTCGGCGATCCGGGAGATCAGCCAGAACGCCAGCGAGGCCAGCCGGGTCGCCAACGAGGCGGTCGGGGTCGCCGAGGAGACCAACCGGATGGTCGGCAAGCTGGGCGACTCGTCGCAGGAGATCGCGGCGGTGGTCAAGCTGATCAACGGCATCGCCGAGCAGACCAACCTGCTCGCGCTCAACGCCACCATCGAGGCCGCGCGCGCCGGCGAGTCGGGCAAGGGCTTCGCCGTCGTGGCCAGCGAGGTGAAGGAGCTCGCGCAGGAGACCGCGCGGGCGACGGAGGACATCCACCAGCGGGTCGAGGCGATCCAGGCCGACACCGCCGGCGCGGTCTCCGCGATCGGGGAGATCAGCTCGGTGATCGGTCAGATCAACGACTTCCAGGCCACCATCGCCGCGGCGGTGGAGGAGCAGACGGCGACGACGAACGAGATGAACCGCAACGTCGGTGCGGCGGCCAGCAGCTCGCAGAGCATCGCCTCGGCGATCAGCGGGCTGGCCGCGGGTACGGCGGAGACCAACCAGCGGGTCGAGGAGACCCAGCGGTCGGCCGCGGAGCTCTCCCGGATGAGCGACGAGCTCCAGGCCGCCGTCCGCCGCTTCACGCTCTGAGGGGACGCGCGCGGGAGCACGCTCAACGGAACCGGTTGAGGTCAACGCACGCACGCGCGAGCGTGCTCAGTGATCCGGTCGCGGAGGCCGGAGGCCTCCCGGCCGGATCACTGGCAACGGCTCAACGCGAGCCGGGCACGGCTCCTGGCCGCGGTGGAGGCCGGTAGGCCGACTCAGAGATATTGCCCGCCACCGTGCCGCGGTTCGGGACCGGTCTGCCCGCCGGCGCCGCCGGGCAGCGCCTTGCGGCGCATCTCCTCCAGCTGCGACCGTGCGGCCATCTGCTGGGCGAACAGCGCGGTCTGGATGCCGTGGAAGACGCCCTCCAGCCAGCCGACCAGCTGGGCCTGGGCGATCCGCAGCTCGGCATCGGACGGGGTCTCGCCCTCGGTGAAGGGCAGGGTGATCCGCTCCAGCTCCTCCCGCAGCTCGGGCGCGAGGCCCTGCTCGAGCTCGCGGATGGAGGAGGCGTGGATGTCGCGGAGCCGGTTGCGGCTGGCGTCGTCCAGGGGCGCGGCCCGGACCTCCTCCAGCAGCTGCTTGATCATCGTGCCGATCCGCATGACCTTGGCCGGCTGCTCGACGAGGTCGCCGACGCCCGGGGCGCCGTCCTCGGCGCCGTCCTGCGGCATCGGCATCCCGCCGACCGGCCGGCCGTCGGGACCCACGACGAGGACCTGCTGCGGGTGGGGCTCACCGGTGCCAGGAGCAGTCATGCCCCCATCCTGCCCCGCGTCCGGGAGCGGCGCGGCCGGGGCCGCCCGAGGCGACCGTTGCCACCTGCGCACGAACTAGGCTCGCGTCATGTCATCGGGTGCCGGGCGGCTGGACGTCGCCCGGGTCCGGGGACTCTTCCCGGGGCTGTCCGACGGCTTCGTGCACGCCGACGGGCCGGGCGGAACGCTGGTGCCGGAGAGCGTGGTCCGCGCGGTCTCCCAGGCGATGCGGGTGCCGATCGCCAACCGGGGCGGGGTGTTCCCCTCCTCGGCGCGCGCCGAGCAGCTGGTCTCCGGGGCGCGGTCGGCCGTCGCCGACCTGGTGGGCGGCGTGCCGGCCGGGGTGGTGCTGGGCCCGAACCTCACCACGCTGACCTACGCGGTGGCCCGGGCGCTGGCCAAGCACTGGCGGGCCGGGGACGAGATCGTGGTGAGCCGGCTCGACCACGACGCCAACGTCCGGCCGTGGCTGCAGGTGGCCGACCGGCTCGGGCTGGTGGTGCGCTGGGCCGAGGTCGACATCGAGACCGGGGAGCTGCCGGACTGGCAGTACGACGAGCTGCTGACCGACCGCACCCGCCTGGTGGCGATCACCGCGGCCAGCAACGCCATCGGCACCTGCCCGGACGTCGCCGCGATCACCCGCCGCGCGCACCAGGTGGGCGCACTGGTCTTCGTCGACGCGGCGCACGCGGCGCCGCACCTGTTGCTGGACATGGAGCAGCTGGGCGCGGACTTCCTCGCGGTGTCGGCCTACAAGTGGTGCGGCCCGCACGTGGGCGCCGTCGTCGCCGATCCCGGGCTGTGGGAGGAGCTGTGGCCGGACAAGCTGCTGCCGGCGTCGGACCGGGTGCCGGAGCGGTTCGAGCCGGGCACCCCGCCGTTCGAGCTGTACGCAGGGGTCGCGGCCGCCGTCGACCACCTCGCCGCGCTGTGCCCGGAGGCGACCGGGACGCGGCGCCAGCGGCTGGCCACCGCGATGGCCGCCGTCGGCCGGTACGAGGGCGAGTTGTTCGACCGGCTGGACACCGCGCTGCGGCGGATGGCACACGTGCACGTGCTGGGGGAGCCGTGGCCGCGCACCCCGACGCTGTCGTTCACCGTCGCCGGGATGCGCCCGCGGCAGGTGGCCGGTGAGCTGGCCCGCCGCGGCGTCTGCGCCTGGGACGGCGACTTCTTCGCCCGCGAGCTGTTCGACGCGATCGGCGTCAACGAGGCCGGGGGCGCCGTCCGGCTGGGGCTGATGCACTACAACACGGCCGAGGAGGTCGAGCGGCTCGTCGAGTGCATCGACGACCTCCGCTGAACCAGGCACAGGAAGCTCCGCACCCGGTTTTCCGCCGGGAACCGGGTGCAGAGCTTCCTATGCCTGGTCGGGGAGCAGCAGGACCTTGCCGATGTGCGTGCTCTCCTCCAGCAGGGCGTGCGCCTCGGCGGCGCGGGACATCGGCAGCCGCCGGTCGATGACCGGGCGGACCACGCCCCGCTCGACGTCGGGCCACACGTCGTGCCGGACCGCCGCGACGATCTCCGCCTTCCCGCCGGGGCCGGTCGCCGGCCGGGAGCGCAGGGCGGTCGCGTGCACGCTGGCCCGCTTGGCGAGCAGCCGGCTGAGGTCCAGCTCGGCCTTCCGGCCGCCCTGCATGCCGATGACCACCAGCCGGCCGCCGTCGGCGAGGACGTCGACGTTGCGGGCCAGGTAGGCGGCGCCCATGTTGTCCAGGACGACGTCGGCCCCGTGCCCGTCGGTCTCGGCACGCACCCGCTCGACGAAGTCCTCGTCCCGGTAGTTGACCACGATGTCCGCGCCCAGCTCCCGGCAGACGGCGAGCTTCTGCTCGCTGCCGGCGGTGGTGGCCACCCGGGCACCGGCGCGCACGGCCAGCTGGATCGCCATCGTGCCGATGCCGCTGGACCCGCCGTGCACCAGGAACACGTCGCCGGCCCGCAGCCCGGCGAGCAGGAACACGTTGGACCACACGGTGCAGGCGACCTCCGGCAGCGCCGCCGCACTGGCCAGCTCGACGCCCGCGGGCCGGGGCAGCAGCTGCCCCGCGGGGACGGCGACCCGCTCGGCGTAGCCACCCCCGGCCAGCAGCGCGCACACCTCGTCGCCGACCGACCAGCCCTCGACGCCGTCCCCGACCTCGCTGATGACGCCGCTGCACTCCAGCCCGAGCACCTCGCTGGCGCCCCGCGGGGGCGGGTAGAACCCCTGCCGCTGCATCAGGTCGGCCCGGTTGACCGCGGTCGCGACGACGTCGACGACCACCTCACCCGGCCCGCACACCGGGTCGGGCACCTCTCCCCAGCCGAGCACCTCGGGACCGCCGGGCTCGCTGATCGTCACCGCACGCATGCCCCGACCCTAGGGCCGGACCGGGTGCTCAGCCGATCAGCGCGGCCCGCTGCTCGTCGACCAGCTCGGCCAGCGCCTGCGGTGCGCTGCGGCACAACCGCGGGAAGCTCAGGTAGCCGTGCGGCATGCGGGCGTAGCGGGTGACCCGGACCGGGACGCCGGCGGCCTGCAACCGCGCGGCGTAGCGGAGCCCGTCGTCGCGCAGCGGGTCGTGCTCGGCCACCTGGACCAGGGCCGGGGGCAGGCCCGTGAGGTCGTCGGCGAGCAGCGGTGAGGCGTAGGGCTGCTGCGGGTCCTGCCCGTCGAGGTAGTGCGCCCGGAAGGCGAGCATGTCGGCCTTGGTCAGGATCGGGGCGGAGGCGTTCTCCTCGATCGACGGGCTGGCCATCGTGAGGTCGGTGGCGGGGTAGAGCAGCCCCTGGTGGGCGATGCCCGGCCCCGACCGGTCCCGGGCCATCAGGCCGACCACGGCGGCGAGGTTCCCGCCCGCGCTGTCGCCCATCACGGCCACCCGTTCCGGGTCGGCACCGAACTCGGCGGCCCGGGCGACGACGTCGACCAGCGCGGCGTAGCAGTCCTCGGCTGCGGCGGGGAAGCGGTGGCCCGGGGCGAGCCGGTAGTCGACGGAGACCACCACCGCGTCCAGGCCGACGGCGACGGAGCTGCACAGCCAGTCGGCGGTGTCCAGCGAGCCGAGCACCCACCCGCCGCCGTGGTAGTTGACCACCAGCGGCCGGGGGGGGGGGGGGGGGGGGGGGGGGGGGGGGGGGGGGGGGGGGGGGGGGGGGGGGGGGGGGGGGGGGGGGGGGCGGGGCGGCGGGTGGGGGGGGGGGGGGGGCGCCCGG
>NZ_JBJHAQ010000026.1:0-55728 GCF_054051115.1 Modestobacter sp. SYSU DS0904
CCCCCCCCCCCCCCCCCCCGCCCCCCCCCCCCCCCCCCCCGCCCCCCGCCCCCCTGCCCCACCGCGCCCCCGGGGGCGAAGAGGGGGTCTGGCCAGCCGCGGCTGAGCCGGATCGGGCGCGGCTGGGGTCGTGCCGGCTGGCTAGAGTCCCGGCCGTGCCGGTCGACGAGCTGCTGACCCGATCCCCCGACTCCTGGCGCGCTGCCACCGCGCACCCGTTCCTCACCGGGGTGCGCGACGGCACCGTGCCGGTGGCCGCCTTCGACACCTGGCTGGTGCAGGACGCCCGGTTCGTCGCCGACCTGCTGCGCTTCCAGGCCCGGCTGCTGGCCCGGGCGCCCCGGCCGGCGCAGGCGGTGCTGGCCGGCGGGCTGGTCGCGCTGACCGACGAGCTGGCCTGGTTCGAGTCCCTGGCCGCGGCCCGCGGGCTGGACCTCACCGCGCCGGCGCGGGCGGCCACCACCGGGTACGCCGAGCTGCTGGCGCGGCTGGACGGCGCCGACGTCCCCACCGGGCTGACCGCGCTCTGGACGATCGAGCGCACGTACCTGGACGCCTGGTCCGGCGCGCTCCCCGGGGCGCCGCAGTACCGGGAGTTCGTCGAGCACTGGACCGTGCCGGGCTTCGCCGGCTACGTGGCCGGTCTGGCCGAGGCCGCCGACGCGTACCCGCCCGCCGGCCCCGACGCCCAGGCGGTGTTCGACGAGGTCGTCGCCGCGGAGATCTCCTTCTGGGACATGGCGATGGAGGCGGCGTGAGCGTCTCCGCCGAGCTCTGGGCGGCCGACGCCGACCTGGCCGCGGCCGCGCTGGCGCACCCGTTCGTGCAGGGGATCGCCGACGGCACGCTGCCCCGGGAGCGGTTCGCCGGCTACGTCGCCCAGGACGCCTTCTTCCTCGACGCCTTCGCCCGCGCCTACGCCCTCGGTGCCGACAGCAGCGGCGACCCCCGGGTTCGCGAGGTGCTCACCGACCTGCGGGCCGGGGTGCAGGAGGAGCTGCGGCTGCACGCCGGCTACGCCCAGCAGTGGGGGATCGACCTCACGCAGGTGCAGCCGCTGCCGGCGACCTCGGCCTACACGGACTTCCTGCTGGACGCCGCCGGCCGCGGCGACGCCGCGCTGACCTGCGCCGCGATGACCCCGTGCATGCGGCTCTACGCCCATCTGGGGCAGCAGCTGGCCGACCGGGCGCACGGGTCCTACCGCGAGTGGGTGGACACGTACGCCGCGCCGGAGTTCGACGAGCTCGCCGCCACCCTGGAGCGGCTGCTCGACCAGCTCTGCGCCGGTGCGGGCGAGGACCGCCGCGCCGCGGTGCGGGCCGCCCACCGCCGGGCGATGCAGCTGGAGGTCGGCTTCTTCGACGCGGCCTGGGCCGGTGCCTGACCCGGCGCTGCTCGAGGCGCACGACCTGCTCGTCGGCTACGCCGCGGGCGAGCCGGTCTGCGCCCCGGTCACCGTGGCGGTGCAGCCGGGCACGGCGCTGGGCCTGGTCGGGCCGAACGGGGCGGGCAAGTCGACGGTGCTGCAGACCCTGGTCGGGCTGCTCCCGGCGCTGGGCGGTTCGGTGCACTACGCCGGGACGCCGGTGGACGAGCGCTCGGCGACCTTCCGCGCCGAGGTGGCCACCGTGCTGGACGAGGACGCGTTCTTCCCGGCGCTCACCGGGGTGGAGCACCTGCTGCTGACCGCCCGCGGGCACGGCGTCGCCGACGCCGAGGAGGTCGTCGCCCGGGAGGTCGAGGCGTTCGGGCTGGCCGGGCGGGCCGAGGCGCTGCCCGCGGCGGTCTCCTCCGGGCAGCGGCGGCGGCTCGCGCTGGCCGCGGCGCTGGTGCGGCCGGCCCGGCTGCTGGTGCTCGACGAGCCCGAGCGCCGGCTGGACACCGGGATGCGCCGGCAGCTGGCCGCCCGGCTGCACGCCGAGGTCGCCGCCGGTGCCGCCGTCGTGTTCGCCAGCCACGACCCGGAGTTCCTCCGCGCCCTGGCCGACGTGGTGCTGGTCGTCGACGACGAGGAGTGCCCGCTGGTCTCCCCGGACGACGCCGTCGCCGTGCTGCACGAGGGCTGAGCCCTGGCCGTCACCGTCGCCGGGGCGCCCGACGCCGTGGGCCTCAGCGGCGCCGCCGTCCGCCGGGTCACCCGCCGGGCGACCGCGGCGCGGGCCGACACCAGCTGGCTGACGCTGGTCGGCGACGTCGTCGGCTGGCTGACCTCGCTCGGGGTGCTCGTCGCGGTGGTCGGCGGCACCGTCTCCAGCCTGCGCGTGCAGATCGCCGCCCGCCCGGCGACCGGGACGGCGGTGCTGCCCGGCGCGGTCACCTCCCTGGTCGCCGCGGTGCCGGTGGTGGCCGGGCTCGCCTGGGTGCTGGCCCGGCTCGGCCCGGTCAGCGCCACGCCGGCCGCGGCCGTCTGGTGGCTGCCGCTGCCGGCCGACCGGCGCGGGCTGCTGCGCGGCGAGCTGGTCCGGGTGGTGCTGGTCTCGGCGACGGCGGCCGCGGTGGTCGTCGTCCCGGTGCTGCTCGCCGTGCCGGTCGCGCCGGCCGCGGCCGACGTGCTGATCGGGGTGGCGACCGCGGCGCTGCTCACCGCCGCGGGAGCCGGGGTGCTGGTGGTGCTGCAGGCGGCCGGCCGGGGCGGGTGGCTGCCGACCGCCGCCGGTGCGCTGGCGTGCGCGGGGGTGGTGGGCGCCGCGCTGGCCGGCACGGTGCTGGCCGCGGTCGGCGCCGGGCCGGGAACCGGGTGGGCGGTGCGGCCGGCCGGGACGCCGCTGGTGGCCGCCGCCGTCGTGGCCGCGGTGCTGGCGGTGCTCGCGGTGGTGACCGCCGACCGCCGGCTGGACCGGCTGCGCGCCGGTGACCTGCGGGCGCGGGGCGAGATCGTGCAGTACGCCACCGCCTCGACGTTCTCCATGGACACCCGCGAGCTGGGCCGGGCGCTGGCCAGCTCGCCCCGGGCTCCGCGTCGTCCGCGCCGGTGGCGGCGGGTGCGCGGCCCGGGCACCGCCGTCCTCGCCGCCGACCTCGCGGTGCTCACCCGGTCGCCCTGGCGCTGGGGGCAGCTGGCGGTGGGTGCGGCGCTGCCGGTGCTGGCCGCGCGCACCGCCGGGCTCGGGAACCTGCCGGCGCTGGTCGCCGTGGTGGCCGTGGTGGGGTGGGCGCTGGCCGCGGTCGCGCTGGGTGAGCCGAGCCGGCGCGCGCAGGCCTCCCCGGCGCTGGACCGGGTGCTGCCGCTCTCCGCCGACGTCGTCGTCCGGCTGCGGTCGGTGGTGCCGCTGGCCGTGCTGGTGGTCGTGTGCGGGGTCTCCGGCGCGCTGGTCGGCCAGGGCACCGGGTCGATGGCCGTGTGGGCCGGGCTGGGCGCCGCGGTCGCGCCGGCGTGGGCCGGGGCCGCGGTCCGCGGTGGGTACCGGCCGGAGCTGGACTGGTCGGGGCCGGTGGTGGCGACGCCGATGGGCGCGGTGCCCACCGGGGTGGGCCAGACGCTGGTGCGCGGGCTCGACCTGGGCGTCGTCGGGACCGTGCCGTTCGGCATCGCCCTGCTGGTGGGCACGCCGTCGGTGGTGTGGGTGCCGGTGCAGCTGGGCTGGGCGCTGGCCGTCGGCGCCCTCGCCGTGCTCACCGCCCGCCCGAAGAGCTGACCGCTGCCCTCCGGGTGTATGCACGAGGGCGACAGCACCGGACTCGACGGTGCCGGACTCGACGAGGAGATGCAGTGGCAGAGCAGCGGACGGCGATCATCACCGGGGCGGCGCGCGGGATCGGCGCGGCCATCGCGAGGCGGTTCGCCACGGACGGCATGGCGGTGGCCGTGCTCGACCTGGACGAGTCGGCCTGCGCGGGCACGGTCGAGGCGATCACCGACGCCGGTGGGCGGGCGCTCGCCGTCGGCGCGAACGTCGCCGACGAGGACTCGGTGGCCGCCGCCGTCGACCGGGTGGCCGCCGATCTGGGCGCCCCGACCGTGCTGGTGAACAACGCCGGGATCACCCGGGACAACCTGCTGTTCAAGATGAGCGTCGGCGACTGGGACGCGGTGCTGGGTGTGCACCTGCGCGGGGCGTTCCTGATGAGCCGGGCGGCGCAGAAGCACATGGTCGAGGCCGAGTGGGGCCGGATCGTGAACCTCTCCAGCGTCTCGGCGCTGGGCAACCGCGGGCAGGTCAACTACTCGGCGGCGAAGGCCGGCATGCAGGGGCTCACCAAGACCCTCGCCATCGAGCTGGGCCGCTACAACGTGACCGCGAACGCGATCGCGCCCGGGTTCATCGAGACCGAGATGACCGTGGCGACGGCCGAGCGGGTCGGCGTGCCGTTCGAGGAGTTCAAGGCGGGCGCGGCTAAGCAGATCCCGGTGCGCCGCGTCGGCCAGCCCGAGGACATCGCGCACACCGCGGCGTTCCTGGCCAGCGAGGGCGCGGGCTTCGTCTCCGGCCAGGTCATCTACGTCGCCGGCGGCCCCAAGGCGTAAGGGCCCCCTTCCTCCCCGCACCTCGCAAGCTCGGCACGGGCCCCTGGAAGGGGGCCGAACGGGCCGCCGTGCCGTCAGTCGGTGCGGCGGCCCGGTCCGCCGTCGAGGCCGCGGCGGGCCATCGCGGCGGTCAGCGCCGTCCAGGCCCGCACCGGCACCAGCCGGGTGGCCTTCATCAGCAGCGACATCGGCAGCGGGAAGACGATCTCCGCCTTGTCCCGGGCGATGCCGTCGGCGATGGTGCGGGCGGCCGCGTCCGCCTCGACCCGGAACGGCATCGGGAAGCGGTTCCGGTCGGTCATCCGGGTGCGCACGAAGCCCGGGTTGACCAGCTGGACGACGACGCCGCGCGGCGCCAACGAGCCGCGCAGGCTCTCCAGCAGGCTGATCAGCGCGGCCTTGCCGGCGTTGTAGGCCTCCGAGCCGGGGAGCCCGCGGTAGCCGGCGACCGAGGCGACGCCGATGATCCGGCCCCGCCCGTCGGCGAGCATCTGCGGGACGACGGCCTCGAAGGTGTGCACCGCGCCCATCACGTTGATCCGCAGGTGCGCGGCGAACAGGTCCGAGTCCCACGGTTCCACGTGGAACCCCGACCAGGTGCCGGCGTTGGCGACGACGACGTCGATGCCGCCCAGGGCCTGCCGGACCGCGTGCCCGGCGGCGACGGTGGCCGCCCGGTCGGTGACGTCGACCGGGACCACGGTCATCCGGTCCCCGGCCACCTCGGTGAGCTGCTCGGCGTTGCGGGCGCTGATCGCCACGCGTGCCCCGCGGTCGGTGAGCTCCCGGGCGAGCGCCGCGCCGATGCCCGCCGAGGCGCCGGTGATCCAGATCCGTGCTCCGCTGATCTCCACGCGCCGATCATCCGACGGCGACCGCCGCCGGCGTGCAGCCGGGGACCGTGCGCGGGACCGGATCGGCGCGGCACCGTGTCCTACGCTCGCCGGACGAGCTCGACCGGACCAGGGCAGGTGGTTGCTGTGTACGGCGGAATCGGCGGGAACGGGCACTGGGTGCGCACGCGGGACCCCGAGGGAGCGAAGGCGTTCCTGCGGGAGCGGGAGATGACGGCCGCGCGCCGGGAGGCATCCGCCGCCCGCTCCCGGGAGCGGTGGGCGGCCGCTCTGGGTTGGCTCCGCAGTCGGGTGTCCCGCCGCTGACCCACGCCGGTGGCCGGCACCACCGGGTCCGGGATGATCGGGCGCATGGCCCCGCGCAAGCAGCCCCGCCGGTCCGCCGCGCCGTCCCCAGGAGTCGGTCCCGGCGAGTTCGTGATGTACCCGGGCACCCGTGCCGAGGTGTACGACCTGCTGGAGCGGCTGTCCGCGGCCGCCGGTGACTCACCCGACTCCGGGACGCCGGGGCTGAGCCTGGACCGCACCCGGCTGGTGGTCCGCTGGTTCGGGGAGGTGCCGGCCGCCGTCCAGCGGGTGGTCGACTCCGCCGGCGAGGGGCTCACCGTCGTCGTCCAGCAGACCGAGTTCCGACCCGGCGACCTCCGGGCGGAGGCCGAGCGGATCACCGCGGAGCACGCCCCGGTGGTGCAGTCGGCCGCCGCCCGACCCGAGGGGGACGGCGTCGAGGTGCTGGTCGCGCCGGACGCGGTGCAGGCCGCGGGCAGTGCGGAGACCGCCGTCCTGGCCGCCGGTGTGGAGAGCGGCTTCCCGCTGTTCGCCGAGACCGGGGACGCCGGCTGACCGGCCCCGCTCAGCGCTTCGGGTGGTTGCGCCGGCTCCAGCTGCTCCAGCTGACGTCCTGGTTGTAGGGGTTGCCGAGGATCTCGGCGTCCCGGCGGCTCTCCCGCGCCTGCCAGGCGACGTCGGCGCCGTGGCTGATCCGCGCTCCGCGCCGCCGGCCGGCCCGGTCCATCAGCCAGGCCACCAGCAGCAGCCCGGCCAGCACCATGCCCATGACCAGCCAGAAGACGCCCATGGGTGATCCTGGCACATCCGGACGGTCCCGGTCCGGTGCGCGTCGGAACGGGCCCTAGCTCCCGGCCGGGCCGTAGGTCAGGTGGACGACCCCGTTGCTCAGCGATTCGCTGCCCAGGTGCGCGAGCGGCTGGGCCGTCCCCTCGGGGAAGAGCCGGATCCCGGTGCCGACGGCGAGCGGGTAGACGTAGAGGTGCAGCTCGTCGACCAGCCCGTCGGCCAGCAGCGCCCGGACCAGCGTGGCGCTGCCGCTGACGTACAGGTCGCCGCCCACCTCGCCCTTGAGCGCCCGGATCCGGTCGGCGTCGTAACCGCCGAGCACCGTGGTCGGGGCCCAGATCGACTCGGCATCGGTGAGCGTGGAGCTGACCACGTACTTGCGGGTGTCGTTGAAGAACGGGGCACCCTCGTCGTCCTCGACCGTCCGGGTCGACCAGGCCGGGCCGAACATCTCGAAGGTCCGCCGGCCCAGCAGGATGCCCGCCGAGGAGCCGGTCAGCGCGCCGATCGAGGCGGCGAGGTCGGCGGGGAAGCCGTACTCCATCGTCCACATCGGGGTGTCGACGACGCCGTCGACGGTGGTGAACTCGTGGACCTTGATCGCACCCACAGCACTGCTCCTCACGCCTCGCCCCGGCCCGGTCGCCGGATGCTGTCACGGAGAGGACGACTGGCGGCGCGACAACTCATCGGCGTTCAGCCCAGGAAGGTGCTCACCAGCAGGTAGCCGTTCAGCGCGATGATCAGCGCAGCGACCACCGAGCCGGTGAGCGTGGTGATCCGGCGGTTGACCCAGCCGCCCATCAGGTCCTTGCGGGAGGTCAGCCACAGCAGCGGCACCAGCGCGAACGGGATGCCGAAGCACAGCACCACCTGCGACCAGACCAGCGCCGTCGTCGGGTCGCCGCCCAGGCCCAGCACCAGCAGCGCGGGGGCCAGGGTGATCAGCCGGCGGACCAGCACCGGGATGTGCTTGCGCAGGAAGCCGGCCATCACCACCTGGCCGGCGTGGGTGCCGACCGAGGAGCTGGCGAACCCGGCGGCGAGCAGGGCGACGGCGAAGGCCAGCGCCGCGCCGCTGCCGAGCTGGTCGCCCAGGCCGGCGTGCACGCTCTCCAGCGACTCGATGCCGTCGCCGGCGGTGAACAGCTGGGCGGCGATCACCAGCATCGCGGCGTTGACCAGCCCGGCCAGGCCCATCGCGATGAAGACGTCGATCCGCTGGGCGCGCAGCAGGCCGCGCCGTCCGGTGTGCGTCCTGCCGGCGGTGACGGTGTCGCCGTACCGGCCGGGCGTCAGTGCGGAGTGCACGTAGATGACGTGCGGCATGACCGTGGCCCCCAGGATGCCGGTGGCCAGCAGCAGGCTGTCGGTACCGGCGAAGCTGGGCACCATGCCCGAGGCGACGCCGCCGGGGTCGACGCCGGCGCCGATCAGCGTGTAGACGAAGCCGCCCCCGATGACCAGCAGCAGCCCGGTGATCACCCGCTCGAACGGCCGGAAGCCCCGCGACTGGGCGGCCAGCAGGACGAACGCGACGACCGCGGTGATGATCCCGCCCATCCACAGCGGCACCCCGAACAGCAGGTTCAGCGCGACCGCCCCGCCGACGATCTCGGCCAGGTCGGTGGCGATGGCCACCGCCTCGGCCTGCGCCCACAGCCCCCAGGTGACCGGCCGGGGGAGCCGCTCGCGGCAGCAGGTGGCCAGGTCCCGCCCGGTCGCCAGCCCCAGCTTGGCGGTGAGCGTCTGGATGAGCATCGCCATCAGGTTGGCCGCGACGATCACCCACAGCAGCGTGTAGCCGAACGAGGCGCCGCCGGAGAAGTTGGTCGCGAAGTTGCCCGGGTCCACGTAGGCGACCGCCGCGACGAACGCCGGCCCGAGCAGCGGCCACAGCCGCCGCTTCGTCTTCGGGGGCGTCGGGCGGGGCAGGGTGCGCGGCAGCGTGCTGGTGAGGACGGCGGCCTCGGTCTTCGACAGGTACACGGGGACCTCGCGGGGGGCTGGGGCGGGGCGGTCGCTCCTGTCCTGCCCGACCCGCGGGGGCCAACCGGGCCGACCTGTGGCCCCCGGGGGTCAGGTCAGCCTCACCTGGCCCCGGGGTCAGCTGCGCTTCGGCTGGCGGACCAGGGTCCAGATCGGCAGCTCGTGGTCGACCGCGGTGCGGGTCGAGTGCGTGACGGCGAAACCGGACCGCTGCAGCCAGCGCACCACGGTGGAGGTGTAGACCGTGGCCGCGGCCGGCACCCCGTCGGCGTCGCAGCGGTCCAGCACCGGCTGCAGCACCGCGGAACCCAGCCCCTGGTGCCGGGCCGCCGGGCGGGTGCCGACGGCGTGCAGCCACCAGTGCGGCTCGTCCGGCCGGCCCAGCGCGCCGAGCCGCTCGCTGGCCAGCACGACCGGCTGGCGGGCACCGAACACCCGGGGCAGGTCGCGGTCGATGACCGCCTGCAGGTCCGCGGCGTGGGGTTCGGCGTCGGGGGCGACCCAGGCGGCGGCTGCCTGCACGTCGTCGGTGACCCACGCCGTCCCGGCCAGCACCGGCACCAGCGCGCCCCACAGCTCCGCCCAGCGGGACAGCCGCTGGACGCGGCCGTCCTCGGGCAGCGCCCAGGAGGTCCACCGGTAGTCGGGGTAGGCGGCGGCCAGGGTCGCGGCCAGCCGGGGGACGTCGGCCCGGGTCGCGCGCCGGACGACGGGGGGAGTGCTCACCGGTCGATCAGACCACGGGCCCGCCACGCCCACGCCCCGGCCCGTCAACCCGCCTTCGCCCACGGCACAAGAAATGCGCTGACCGCGCAATACGCCATTTCCACGGGCTCCTCGACGTGCATTCCTGCTTGGCTCACGTCGTCCATTCCGACGACCTGCAGGAGTCCCTGATGACCATTCCCGGCATGCCCTTCCCGATCACCATGCGGACCGCCGCCCCGCCCGCCACCACCCTCGGCGACGCGGTCTACGAGCGCCTGATGCGCGAGCGCATCGTCTTCCTCGGCCGCGAGGTCGACGACGTCATCGCCAACGAGCTGTGCGCGCAGATGCTGCTGCTCTCGGCCGAGGACCCGACCCGTGACATCCATCTGTACGTGAACTCCCCGGGTGGCTCGGTGATGGCCGGGCTGGCCGTCTACGACACGATGCGGTTCGTCGACTGCGACGTCGCCACCTACGCCATGGGCATGGCTGCCTCGATGGGCCAGTTCCTGGTCACGGCCGGCACCGCGGGCAAGCGCCACAGCTTGCCGCACACCCGGATCCTCATGCACCAGCCGAGCGCCGGCCTGCGGGGGACCGCCGCCGACATCACCATCCAGGCCGAGATGCTCGGCCAGCTCAAGCAGCAGGTCAACGAGCTGCAGGCGGAGCACTCGGGGCAGGACGTCGAGCAGGTCGCCCGGGACTCCGAGCGCGACCGCTGGTTCTCCCCGGCCGAGGCCCGGTCCTACGGCCTGGTCGACCACGTCATCCCGGACGCGAGTGCGTCGCCGCCGCGATGAGCTCGTCGATGCGGCGGCTGTGGGCGCCGCGCCAGTAGACGTGCCCGCAGCGGGTGCACCGGGAGAACTCCTCGGCAGCGCGCGCGGTCCCCGGTTCGACCAGGTCGGCGACCTCTGCCCTCGGCACCCGCGCCAGCTCCCCGTTGCAGGCCGTGCAGCGGGTGAGCGGCGCCGGTGCGACGGTGAACCGGTCCACCACGTCCGCGAGCTGGTCGTCCGGGTCGCTCCCGCGGACCAGTGCGCCGTGCCGCAGGGCCCGGCGCTTCAGCAGGCCGCGGTCCTGCGTCAGCAGCACCCGGTCCTCGGCCGCCGCCCGGGTCACCAGCTCCGGGTCGTCCGCGTCGTTCGACCAGGCGGCGTCCAGTCCGAGCAGGCGCAGCCGCCGGGCCAGCGCCCCCAGCCCGACGTCCAGCAGGAAGCCCCCGGCCGGCACCGGCTGCGGACGGGCGGCGGGGGAGACCTCGAGGACGGTGCCGGGGGAGGGCCGCGCGGACAGCTGGACCGACGCCCCGTCGACCCGCACCTCCCCCACCTCGGTCAGCGGCACCCCGGCGGCCTGCACCAGGTGCCCGATCGTGGCGTCCGGGTCGGCGGTCAGCTCCCGCTCACCGGCGGCCCGGATCCGCGGGGGCAGCAGCCACCGCAGGTCGGGGTCCAGCCGGACGGTCACCGTGGGACGTCCCCGGCCCGAGTGGTCCATGTCCGGCGTCGGTACCCCACCGGCCGGGGTTCCGCACCCGGCCTCCGGTCGGTCCACGCCCGAGTGAGCAGCGGCTCGCGGCGGGTACCCAGGCCCCGTCCTGGTCGCCGGCCCAGGGCTGCTCCCGGCGTCGGCCGGAGGAGGACCGAGAGGAGCGCTGACGCGTGGAGGTCGTGCTGCTGCCCACCCCGGAGGACTGCGGCCGGGTGGTCGCCGACGCCGTCGCCGGCTCGGTGCTCGCGGCGCTGGCCCGCGGTGGTCCGGTGGTGCTTGGGCTGGCCACCGGCTCCTCGCCGCTGCTGGCCTACCGCGAGCTGCGGCGCCGGCACGCGGAGGAGGGGCTGTCCTTCGCCGGGGTGCAGGCGTTCCTGCTCGACGAGTACGTCGGCCTGCCCGCCGGTCACCCGGAGAGCTACCGGGAGGTGATCCGCCGGGAGCTCACCGACGGCCTGGAGCTGGACCCCGCGGTGGTGCACGGCCCGGACGGCTCGGCGGCCGACCCGGTGCGGGCGGCCCGCGACTACGAGGCGCGGCTGCGGGCGGCCGGTCCGGTGGCGGCGCAGCTGCTGGGCATCGGCGCCAACGGGCACCTCGGCTTCAACGAGCCGGGGTCGTCGCTGGCCAGCCGCACCCGGCTGAAGACGCTGACCGAGCAGACCCGGCGGGACAACGCCCGGTTCTTCGGCGGCGACGTCGCCGCGGTGCCCCGGCACGTGCTGACCCAGGGGCTGGGCACCATCCTGGACGCCGAGCACCTGGTGCTGGTGGCCACCGGGGAGCGGAAGGCGACCGCGGTCGCCGGGGCGGTCGAGGGGCCGCTGACCGCGTCGTGCCCGGCGTCGGTGCTCCAGCTGCACCCGCACGTGACGTTCGTCGTCGACGAGGCGGCGGGGTCGCGGCTGGACCGGGCGGACCACTACCGGTACGTGCTGGCCCACAAGCTGCCGCAGCAGGGCTGGTGACCGGGACGACGCTCAGCAGCCGCAGCTGACCCCGGCCGGTGCGGTGAGCGGGTCGACGTCCGGGCGGGTCACCCCGGCGGCGGTCTCCACCGGCAGGCCCTCCCGGGCCCAGTACTCGAAGCCGCCGATCATCTCCCGCACCCGGAAGCCGAGCCCGGCCAGCGCCAGCGCGGCGCGGGTCGCGCCGTTGCAGCCCGGCCCCCAGCAGTAGGTGACCACCGGGACGGCGGGGTCCAGCTCCGCCGCGCGCGCGGTGATCTCCCGGCCGGGCAGGTGGACCGCCCCCGGCACGCGCCCCTGCGCCCACGACTCGGCGCTGCGGCTGTCCAGCAGCACGAAGCCGGGCTGCCCGGTCTCCAGCGCGGCGTGGACGTCGGAGACGTCGGTCTCCACGGCGAGCCGGCGGGCGAAGTGGGCGGCGGCGTCGGCGGGCGGGGTGGACCAGTCGAGCGTCATGTCGTCGATGGTGTCGGTGGCGGGGGCGGCCGACGAGGGCCAGGACGGACACCGATCGCAACGAACGGGCCCTTGACGGGACGGCGTCTGACATCTGAGATGTCAGTCATGCCGATCGGTCCCGTCCCGCGGGTGCTGCTGCGTGACCAGGCGGCCCAGCTGATCCGCGCCGCGATCGTCAGCGGGGAGCTGGCGCCCGGTGCGGTGGTGAAGGACGCCGAGCTCGCCACCCGGCTCGGGTTGTCGGTCGCCCCGGTGCGCACCGCGCTGGCCCGGCTGGCCGACGAGGGCCTGGTCGAGGCGAAGCCGCAGAGCCACACCCGGGTCACCCCGCTCGACCGGCGGCAGGTGCGCGACGCGGCCGTCGTCGTCCGGGCGATGCACGAGCTCGCCACCGGCGAGGCCGCCGGGCGGACGACGGCCGAGGACGTCGCCGCGATGCGGGCGGCGAACAGCCGGTTCGCCGCCGCGGTGGCCGCCGGCGACCTCCCCACCGCGCTGGCCGCCGACGACGAGCTGCACCAGGTGCTGCTCACCCGGTGCGCCAACGGCGCGGTGCAGGCGACGGTCGACCGGTTCACCCCCGCGGTCCGGCGGCTGGAGCGGCAGCGGTTCGCCGCGGCCCACGGCCGGGAGTCGGTGGCCCTGCACGACCGCCTGATCGCCGCCTGCGCGGCCGGGGACGTCGAGGACGCCGTCGCCACCACCACCGAGATCTGGACGGCGCTGCTGTCCGAACTGGAGGAGACGACCGATGACTGACGCGACCCCGGGGACCACCCTGGCCGACTTCCCCCGCTTTCCGCTGCTGTTCGGGCCCTCGCCGGTGCACCGGCTCGACCGGCTGACCGAGCGCCTGGGCGGCGCGGCGGTGTGGGCGAAGCGGGAGGACGTGAACTCGCCGATCGCCTTCGGCGGCAACAAGACCCGCAAGCTCGAGTACCTGGTCGCCGACGCGCTGGCCCAGGGTTGCGACACGCTGGTGTCGATCGGCGGGGTGCAGAGCAACCACACCCGGCAGGTCGCGGCGGTGGCCGCCCGGGTCGGGCTGCGGTGCGTGCTGGTGCAGGAGAGCTGGGTCGACTGGCCCGACGCCGTCTACGACAAGGTCGGCAACATCCTCATCTCGCGGCTGGCGGGTGCCGACGTCCGGCTGGTGAAGGCCGGCTTCGGCATCGGGTTCAAGGAGAGCTGGGAGGCGGCGCTCGCCGAGATCACCGAGCGCGGCGGGAAGCCCTACCCGATCCCGGCCGGGGCGTCGGACCACCCGCTCGGCGGGCTCGGGTTCGCCAACTGGGCGCACGAGGTGGCTGCCCAGGAGGCCGAGCTCGGCGTCTTCTTCGACACCGTCGTGGTCTGCTCGGTGACCGGGTCGACCCAGGCAGGGATGGTCGCCGGGTTCGCCCAGCTCGAGGAGAGCGGCGCCCGGCCGCGGCGGGTGCTGGGCATCGACGCCTCGGCGAAGCCGGCCGAGACGCGCGACCAGGTGCTGCGCATCGCCCGGCGGACCGCGCGGGCCATCGGCGTGCAGCGAGAGCTGACCCTCGATGACGTCGAGCTGGACGAGCGGTTCCACGCGGGCACCTACGGCATCCCGGACGCCGCGACGATCGCCGCGATGGAGCTGGCTGCCCGCACCGAGGGCATGGTCACCGACCCGGTCTACGAGGGGAAGTCGATGGCCGCGACGATCGACCTGGTCGGGCGCGGGGAGATCGACCGCTCGTCGACCGTGCTCTACGCGCACCTCGGCGGGCAGCCGGCGCTGAACGGCTACAGCGCGCTCTTCTCCTGACGACGCCCTCCCGTGGGACCGGGTCGCCGGTAACCGATCAGCGCCAGCCGGACACTTCCCGGGTGTGAGCAAGGTGGACGGTGCCCGTGACTGAGCCCAGCGAGACGCGGTTCGACCGGCTGTGGGCCGATCATGCCGCGGCCGTGGTGCGCTACGCCCGGGCACACGTGCTGCCCGACGACGTCGAGGACGTCGTCGCCGAGACGTTCGTGGTGGCCTGGCGGCGGCTGGACGAGGTCCCCGAGTTCGGCCTGCCCTGGTTGCTGGGGGTCGCCCGCGGGGTGAGCGCCAATGCCCGGCGCACCCGTCGGCGGCACGGCGCGCTGCAGGAGCGGCTGCTGGCCCTGGGGGAGGGGCGGGCGCACGAGCCACCCGAGGACGCCTGGCCGCTGCTCGAGGACGGCGCCACCATCGCCGCCCTGCATGCGCTCTCCGACGCCGACCGGGAGCTGCTCACCCTGCTGGCCTGGGACGGCCTGAGCCAGGAGGAGGCCGCCGAGGCGCTGGGCTGCTCGCGCGGCGCGCTGAAGGTGCGGCTGCACCGGGCCCGCCGCCGGTTCGCCCAGCTCGTGGACGTGGCCCGCGACGTCACTCGTGACCGCCACCCCGCCCGTCACCCCGGAGGCACCCCGTGACCGACGACATCGACACCCGGCTGGACCACGCCCGGCCGCGCGACCTGCCCGACGAGTCGATGCAGGTGCTGCTGTCGCGGGTCCGGCGCACCGTGGACACCGAGCGCCGCCGCATCGCCCCCGGTCGCAGCCACCGCCTCACGCCCCGGACCCGGTTGGCGCTGGTCGCCGTCGCGGCCGCGGTCATCACCGCGGTGCCGGTCGCGGTCAGCGTGGTGGAGCAGGACGACTGGACGGCGCCGTCGGTGCTGCCGGTGGCGGTCGCCCAGAACGGCGAGTTCGTCTGCGGCGTCGGGTACGCCAGCGTCGTCGACCCGGCCGACGCCGAGGTCCGCCTGCTCCCCGACCAGCTGCCCGACGGCTGGGCCTACACCGAGGTCTTCGCCCGGCACGAGACCGGGGACGGCTGCGACGCCCAGTCGCTGGTCGCCCTGCGGCTCGATCCGGACGGCGTGGTGACCGGCCGGGTGGCGGTCAGCGGCCCGGTCGACGCCTACGTCAACGCGCCGGTCGTGGACCGCGACTCGGTTCCCGACACCGTCTTCGGGCACCCCGCACGCCGCTTCGACCACCTGCCGGGCCCGGACCGGCCCTCCGACGCCGAGCTCCACCGCTGGGTCTGGACCGACGACACCGGCCGCCAGTGGTCCGCGGAGGTGATCGGCTTCGGGCTGGACGAGGCGCGCCGGCAGCTCACCGGGGTCTCGATCGACGGGGACGCAGTCGCCTGGGCGGCGGTCGACCCCGGCTGGACCGCGGTCCACCAGCGCACCGGCGTCCCGTACGCCGTGCCCAGCGCCCGGGTCATCTGGTCGGTGCAGCTCACCGGCGGAGTGGAGGGCCACGGGTTCGACGTCTACAGCGGTCCCGAGCCGCGGCTGCCGGTCGCCGCCGATGCCTACATCGGGGACCGGCTCACCGACCTCGACGGCCACCCGGCGGTCGTGAGCCCGGCGCGGGGCGGCGAGGCCGACGGTGGTGCGCCCGGTTCCGTGCCGCTGATCACCATCGGGGTCGATGTGGGGCCGGGCGTGCAGGCCTTCTCCCGGTTCGCGGCCGACGACCTCACGGGCGTCCGGCAGATGCTCGGCTCGCTCCGGCAGGTCCCCCCGGACGATCCCCGGCTCGAGGAGTACGGCACGACCTGACGGCCGGTCACAACGGGACGGCGAGGCCCTCCGGGCTGGGCTGGGTGAGGGCGTCGGCGATCGCCTCGGGCATGGGCTCGAGGCCGGTGCCGGCCAGGACGACGTCCCGGGCGAAGGTGTGCCAGCGGTGCGACCGCCGGACCATGCCGTGCCCGCCGGCGATCGTGAACCGGGCCACCCGGGCCTTGGCGCGGCGGGCCCGGACGGCGAACTCCGCGGACAGCCGGGCGGGCACCCAGCGGTCGCCCCGGCCGTGCAGGATCACCACCGTCTGACCCCCCAGGTGCATCACCGGCTCGCCGGGCGGGGTCCACGGGGCGAGCGCGCAGACCGCGGTCACCGAGGGCTCGCCGCCCGCCCGCAGGACGGCGCGCCCGCCCATCGAGTGCCCGACCAGGACGATCGGCACGTCGGTGCCGTGCTCGGCGCGCATCTGCCCGATCGCCCAGCGGACGTCCTGGAACGCGTCGGCCGCCTCGCCGTTCCAGCCGGCCACCCGGTAGCGGAGCAGCGCGGTGGCGATCCCGCGGTCGGCGGTGCTGCGGTGCACGAACGACTGGAAGGCCCGCATCCGGACCAATGACAGCGCGCGCTCCTTGGGCGGGTCGATACTGGCGACGGTGCCGCCGTGGCAGAACAGCGCGATCCCGCGGGTCTCGCCCACCGCGGGGAGCTGCTCCAGCGCCGGGGAGCCGGGGTCGGGGCGGGCGGCGTCCGGGGTGTCGGGGGTGCTCACGTCGTCCTCCGGGTCGTCAGCGGCGGCGGCGCTTGCCACCCAGCTTCATGCGCGCCTTCTCGCCGAGGTCACCGGCCTTGAGCAGGCCGTTGCTGATCGCAGAGGGGCCGTTGCGCCGCTGCAGCGACTCCCCGAGGCCACGCAGCACCTTCGTGGCCAGCGGCGCGACGACGGTGAGGATGACCCACATGCGGAAACGGCGGGTGAGGAAGAGCCACATGATCGGCACTCTGCCCTGATCCGGCGGTCGGCAACCGGACCGCCCCTGTGCCGAGGAGCGGACGGGGGTCGGTGTTGCACGACGGATCTACCATCGGATCATGTTCTTCTCCCGCGCCAAGACCCAGC
The DNA here is from genome assembly GCF_054051115.1 of Modestobacter sp. SYSU DS0904. Taxonomy (NCBI): domain Bacteria; kingdom Bacillati; phylum Actinomycetota; class Actinomycetes; order Geodermatophilales; family Geodermatophilaceae; genus Modestobacter; species Modestobacter sp. SYSU DS0904. Next base: position 16,683 of record NZ_JBJHAQ010000026.1, read on the forward strand.
CGGTCACCGCGGAGGACGCCCTGACCGGCCGTTCCGAGCCGCTCCCCGGCATCCCCGAGGTGCACGCGGTCAACGGCAACCGCATCCAGCCGCCCTTCCCCGAGGGCATGCAGACCGCCGTCTTCGGCGCCGGCTGCTTCTGGGGTGTCGAGAAGGTCTTCTGGGAGACCCCCGGCGTGTACTCGACCGCCGCGGGCTACGCCGGCGGCCACACCCCGAACCCGACCTACGACGAGGTCTGCTCGGCGCGCACCGGGCACACCGAGGTGGTCCTGGTCGTCTTCGACCCGGCCGTCCTCTCCTACGACCGCCTGCTCAAGGAGTTCTGGGAGGAGCACGACCCCACCCAGGGCATGCGCCAGGGCAACGACATCGGCACCCAGTACCGCTCGGCGATCTACACCCAGGGCCCGGAGCAGGAGGCTGCCGCCAAGGTCAGCCGCGACCTGTTCCAGGAGCGCCTGACGGCGGCCGGCTACGGCGAGATCACCACCGAGATCGCCCCGTTGGGCGAGTTCTTCTACGCCGAGGGCTACCACCAGCAGTACCTGTACAAGGTGCCGAACGGCTACTGCCCGGTGAACTCCACCGGGGTCGCCTGCCCGGTCGGCCTCCCCGGGGTCTGAACGACGTGCTGACGGTGGGCCCGGGCGGGTCCACCGTCAGTAGGTGAACCGGGCGACCGTCCCGCGCAGGCCGGTCGCCATCCGCGACAGCTCGGCCACCGCGGTCGTCGTCTGGGTCAGCGCCTGCGTCGTCGAGTCGGCCGCCGCGGAGACGCCGGTGATGTTCGCGGCGATCTCCCCCGCGCCCCCGGCCGCCTCGGTCACCGAGCGGGCCATCTCCTGGGTGGTGGCGGTCTGCTCCTCGACCGCGCCGGCGATCACCGTCTGGTGGTCGCTGATCCGGCCCACGACGCTGCCGATCTCACCGATGGCGTCGACGGCGCCCGCCGCGTCGGCCTGGATCGCCTCGATCCGCCGGGCCACCTCCTCGGTCGCCGTCGCGGTCTGCCGGGCCAGCTCCTTCACCTCGGTGGCCACCACCGCGAAGCCCGTGCCGGACTCGCCGGCGCGGGCGGCCTCGATCGTGGCGTTGAGCGCCAGCAGGTTCGTCTGCTCGGCGATGGCGGTGATGATCCTCACGACGTTGCCGACCTCCCGGCTGGACTCCCCGAGCGCGAGCACCGCCGCGTTGGCGGCCTCGGTCCGGCGGACGGCGTCGCCGGCCACCCGCGCCGCCTCGTTCGCGCTGCCGGCGATCTCCCGGATGGAGCTGCCCATCTCCTCGGCGCCCGCGGCGACGGTGCTGACGTTGCGGGAGACCGCCTCGGCCGAGGCGGTCACCACCTGCGACTGGGTGCTCGCCTCCTCCGCGGCGGCGGCGATCTGCGTGGTGGACGCCGACAGCTCCTCCGTCGCGGCGGCGACCGCGTCGGCGGAGCCGACCACGTCGGACATGACCGCCCGCATGGCACCGGTCGCCTCGTCCAGCGCCACGCTCATCCGGCCCAGCTCGTCCTCGCTGGTCAGCCCGGTGGTGCGGGTCAGGTCGCCCAGGGCCAGCCCCTCGGCCACGTGCTGCACCGACCGGATGCCGCGGGTGATGACCGAGGCCACCAGCAGGCCGATGCCCGCCGCGACCGCCAGCCCCACGGCCAGCACGACCAGGGCGATGGTGCGGTGGTGCTCGTAGGACTCCCGGGCGCTGGCCGCCGCGGCCGCCGCCTCCCGGGTGTCGATGGCGCGCAGCTCGTCGAGGTCCTCGATCACCTCGGTGAGCAGCGGATCGACCTCCTCGGCCCCCGGGGGCACCACGGTGGTCACGCCGGCAGTGGCCGCGGGCAGCAGCACGGTGCTGGTCAGGGCGTCGATCTGCGCCAGGTCGTCGGTCGCCTCGACGACCAGGTCGTGCTCCCGGCCGGTCAGGTGGTTCGCGGCGTAGGCGGTCACCTGCCGCTCGTAGTCCGCGACCAGCGTGTGGACCTCGGACAGCGGCGGGGCGTGCGTGTCCACGGCGGTCGCGGCGCCGATCGCCAGCCGGATCTGCTCGACGTCGTCGATCATCAGGCCGATCTCCTCGATGCTGAGGACGTTGTCGGCGTAGATCGCCTCGCTGGTCGCCGCCGAGTCGGCGAGCGCGGTCAGCCCGAGACCGCCGACCACCGCCGCGACGACGCCGGCGGCGGCCGTGGAGGCGAGGACCTTGATCCGCACCGGGCGGTCGGCGAACCACCGGGCCACCGACGGGCTGCGACGGCTGGAGCTGGGCATGCGGGTCTCCCGGGAGGCGGTCCGAGGCCGCGACGAGGCGACCGGTGTGAGTGGCATCGGCAGGCCGGCCCTGGTTGCTGAGAACAACCACCCGATCAGGCGAACGAGGAGGGGGTGGACGTGCCCCGGGTGTCGCCCGGCAGAGTGGGGGCATGGACCCGGCCGAACTCTTCGCCCAGCTGCGCCGGGAGCCCGACGTCGACGCCCCCGACCTGGTCGCCGTCGACGCCACCGACCGGCTGCTGCTCGACGAGGCCGCGGCCGAGCTCGGCCGGCACCCCGAGGGCGTGGTCGTCATCGACGACGCGTACGGCGCGCTGACCCTCGGCGCCGTCGCGCTGCACGGGGTGCGCCGGCCGCGGGTGCACCAGGACGCGCTGGTGGGCGAGCTCGCGCTGGCCCGCAACGCCGAGCGGGTCGGGCTGCCCGACCCCCACCAGGCCCTGCCGCTGGGCCCCGAGCTGGTGCGCGGTGCCCGGGTGGTGCTGGCCCGGGCACCGAAGAGCCTGCACGGGCTCCGGGAGCTCGCCGAGGTCGTCGCCGCGGACGCCGACCCCGACGTCACGTTCTACGTCGGCGCCCGGGTCAAGCACATGACCCACGCGATGAACGACGTCCTGGGGCTGGCCTTCACCGAGGTGTCCGCGACCCTCGCGCGGCAGAAGTCGCGGGTGCTGGTGGCCCGCGGGCCCCGGCCGGTCGAGCAGACCTTCCCCCGGTGCCGGGAGGACGACGAGCTGGGCTTCACCGTCTGCGCGCACGGCGCCGCCTTCGCCGGCGCCAAGGTCGACCGCGGCACCCGGGCCCTGCTCCGGGCGCTCCCCGACGCCGTCCCGGAGGCGCGGACGGCGCTGGACCTGGGTTGCGGCACCGGCGTGCTGGCCGCCCAGCTGGCCCGGTCCCGGCCGGGGCTGACGGTGTACGCGTCGGACCAGTCGGCCGCCGCCTGCGCGTCGACCACGGCGACGGCCGCCGCCAACGAGCTCGCCGACCGGATCGACGTCCGCCGGGACGACGCCGCCGCCAGCCTGCCCGACGCCAGCGTGGACCTGGTGGTCTGCAACCCGCCGTTCCACGTGGGGACGACGGTCGCTGAGAACGCCGCCGAGCGGTTGTTCGCCGGCGCCGCCCGGGTGCTCCGGCCCGGCGGGGAGCTGTGGTGCGTCTGGAACTCGCAGCTGCCCTACCGCCGGGCCCTGCAGCGGATCGTCGGGCCGACCCGTCAGGTCACCCGCGACCCCACGTTCACCGTCACCGCCAGCACCCGGCGTTAGTGGCCGGAGCCCCCGCGGCTCACGACCGGGGGCAGCGTGGACCAGGGGAAGTCGATCCAGGCGTCGGTCCGCTTCCAGACGTAGTCGCAGCGCACCAGCGACCGGGGCTTCTCGTAGATGACCGCCGTCCGGACGGCGGAGACGTGCCCGGCGCAGAACTCCTCGACCAGCTCGAGCGTCTTGCCGGTGTCCGCGACGTCGTCGGCGATCAGCACCCGTGCGCCGGTCAGGTCGACGACGTCGAGGGTCGGCGGGAGCACCACCGGCAGCTCCAGCCGCTGGTCGACGCCGGTGTAGAACTCCACGTTCATCACGAAGAGGTTCTTCACGTCGAGCGCGTAGCCCAGCGCCCCGCCGAGGAAGAGGCCGCCGCGGGCGATGGACAGGATGATGTCGGCCTGGAAGCCGTCGTCGGCGACCTGTTGGGCGAGTTCGCGGGCCGCCCGGCCGAAGTCCTCGTACGTCAGCGTCTCGCGCCGGTCGCTCACCGGGCCATGATCCCAGTCCGGGCGGTGGGCACCGCAACCCGGAACGGTGGGAACGGCGGCGGCCCTCCGACCTGCCTTTCGTGGTGCACGACCGGGTCGCCCCCTTCCGAGACGGAGATCACATGGATCTCCGGTCTCGGCTTCATTCTGTTCCGGTACTGGTCGAGATCGTTCGTAGGCGGGTCCACCGGGTCCGGCCGAGCGAGGGCGCGGACGCGCCCGAGGACGGGAGCAGGACATGGGTGCACGCCTGCGTGCGGTTCGGGTCAGCACACGGCTGTGGGCGCTGGTCTTGGTGACGGTGATCGGCATGGCCACCATCGCGGTGATCGGCGCGCTGCAGGTGCGGACGACGATCGAGGACGAGCAGCGCAACAAGGCGCAGGCCGCCGTGGAGTCGGTGCTCGGCTTGCTCGCCCACTTCGGGGAGCAGGAGGCGTCGGGTGCGATGACCACCGCCGCGGCCCAGCAGGCGGCCGTCGACACCGTCCGCGGGCTGCGCTACTCCGGGGCGGAGTACTTCTGGGTCCAGGACGGCTCCCCGGCGATGATCATGCACCCGATCAAGCCGGAGCTGGACGGCACCGACCTCTCCGCCTCCGAGGACCCGACCGGCAAGAAGCTGTTCGTCGAGATGGCCGACGTCGTGGAGCGGGACGGCAGCGGCTTCGTCGAGTACCAGTGGCCCAAGCCAGGGGAGGAGAACCCGCAGCCGAAGATCTCCTTCGTCGCCGGCTACGAGCAGTGGGGCTGGATCGTCGGGTCGGGCATCTACGTGGCCGACCTCAACGGCGCCTTCCGCAGCGAGCTGCTGCACATGGCGATGTGGGCCGCTCCCGTGGCGCTGGCCATCGCCCTGCTCTCCCTGCTGATCTCCCGCAGCATCACCAGCCCGCTGCGCCGGATGACCGACGTGCTGGCCACCGGCGACCTGGCCCGCCGGCTGGACTGCGGCGACGGGCGCAACGAGCTGGACCAGCTCTCCGAGGCGCTGAACAGCACCCTGGGCCGGGTCGCCGAGGTGGTGACCGAGGTGGGCAACGCCTCCACGCGGCTGGAGGAGTCGGCGCGCACGCTGTCCGAGACCGGTGAGGGCATCGCCGGTGCCGCGACGCGCTCGACCGACCAGGCCGAGAGCGTCACCGCCGCCGCCCGCGAGGTCAGCACGGCGATCGACGCGGTCGCGGCCGGAGCCGAGGAGATGGGGGCATCGATCCGGGAGATTGCGCACAACGCCGCCGCGGCCGCCCGGGTGGCCGGTGAGGCGGTGCAGGCCGCGGAGAACGCCAACGGCACGGTCAGCAAGCTCGGGGACAGCTCCAAGGAGATCGGCGACGTCGTCAAGGTGATCACCTCGATCGCGGAGCAGACGAACCTGCTCGCGCTCAACGCCACGATCGAGGCCGCCCGCGCGGGTGAGGCCGGCAAGGGGTTTGCCGTCGTCGCCAACGAGGTGAAGGAGCTGGCCCAGGAGACGGCGAAGGCGACCGAGGACATCGCGCGCCGGGTGGAGGCGATCCAGGGCGACACCTCGGGTGCGGTCGCGGCGATCGGCCGGATCGGCGAGGTCATCGCCGCGATCAACGACTACCAGACGACGATCGCCAGCGCCGTGGAGGAGCAGACCGCCACGACCAACGAGATGACCCGGGCCATCGGGGACGCCGCCCAGGGTGGGCGGGCGATCGCGGCCACCGTCGGCCAGGTCGCGGAGGGTGCCCAGCAGACCTCGGCCGGCGTCGGTGGGATGCAGCTCGCCACCGAGGAACTGGTCCGGATGTCCCGTGAGCTGATGCGGTCGATCGACGGCTTCCGGAAGTGAGCCCGGCCGGATCGGGGACACCGGCCACACGCCGGTCACGCGCGCACCCTCTGTGACGGGAGTGACTCCGCCGCAGGTGAGGGGCGGGTCACCCCATCGTGGGGCTCCGGTTGCCGGGGGTGGTTGCCGAGAACTGGGGTGGGTGCTCGAGAATGCACCAGTTCTCTGTCCCCCTGAGTCCCCGCTCGTCCGGAGAGGTGCGATGACCACGATCGGCGGTCACCCCGCGCGCGCCCTGCAGCGCGCGCAGGTGGACCCCGGCGGTCCGGGCACCGGTGCACCCGGGCGGGGGCGCGACGGGCAGGTCGGGCACATGGCCGTGGTGCTGCGCTCCCGGGAGGAGCTGCTCGCCGCGGCCCTGCCGTGGCTGGACGCGGGGCTGGCTGCCGGTGACCTGGTGGTGCTGACCTGCCCGGAGGAGACCGCCCAGCTGCTCGTCGACGAGATGGGGAGCGCCGGGGCGGCCGTGGTCCGCGAACCGCGGGTCTCGCTGCGCGGCGCCCGGGCACCCGACGCGATCACCACCACCCGGCGGCTGCTCGACCGGGCCGCCGGCGCCGGCTCCGGCCGGTTGCGGGTCTTCGGTCATCCGGACTTCGGGCCCGCCCCGCGCAACTGGCGGGAGGCCCAGCGCTACGAGTCGGCGGTCAACGAACTCCTGGCCGGCACCCGGATGTCGGCGCTGTGCCCCTACGACGAGCGTGAGCTGCCGGCCGAGGCGGTCGACAGCGCCCGGGCCACCCACCCGTTCCTGCTGGTCGACGGCGTCCCCAGCGCCAACCCGGACTACCGGGCGCCGGCCGGGTACCTGGCCGAGCTCCCGCTCCCCCGCGAGGCGATGGAGGCCGGGCCCCCGGTCTTCGCCGTCGACGGTGCCCCCACGCTGGCCGGGCTGCGGCACCAGCTGGCCGACGTGCTGGCCGCGCACGTCCCCGACCGGGACCGCTGCGAGGACATGCACCTGGCGGTGAGCGAGATCGCCGCGAACGCCTTCCGGCACGGCACCCCGCCGGTGTCCGCCCGGGTCTGGGCCGAGCCCGGCTGGGTGGTCTGCACCATCGCCGACCGGGGCACCGACTTCGCCGATCCGCTGGCCGGGTTCATGCCCGCGCACGGCGACGACCTCTCCCGCGGCGGCATGGGCCTGTGGCTGGCCCGCAAGCTGTGGGAGCACGTCGACCTGATCGGCGGTCCGCACGGGCTCACCGTCCGGCTGAGCGCGCCCACCGGTTGAACTCCCCACCTCGTGGGGCCCGCACCCGTGGCGGACCGGACGGGACGGTCTCTCAGTTCTAAGGTGTCGGTGTGATCGTGGTGACCGCCGCCGGCGGACGGACCGGGACGGCAGTGGTCCGTGCCCTCCGGGAGCGGGGCGAGGCGGTGCGCGCCGTGGTGTCCCGCCGCGGGCCCCGTCCGGAGCTCACCGAGCTGGGCGCCGAGGTGGTGCACGCCGAGCTGACCCAGCCGCTGCCCTGGTCGGGGGTGCTCGCCGGCGCCGACGCGCTGTACCTGATCTGGCCGAACTTCGACCCGGACGAGGCCGAGGGGGCGCCCGCGCTGTTCCGCGAGGCCCGCCGGGCCGGCCTGCCCCGGCTGGTCTACCACTCGGTGCTCCGCCCGCAGCTGCGGGTGATGCCGCACCACGCGGCCAAGGACCTCGCCGAGGAGGCGCTGGACGCCAGCGGTCTGGCCTCCTGGCGCGTGCTGCAGCCCTGCGCCTACGCCGACAACCTCGACGACGAGCTGCCCGAGGTGGTCGCCCGGGGCGAGCTGCGCAGCATGTGGGGCGTGCGCACGGCGCAGTCGCTGGTCGACGTGCGCGACGTGGCGGAGGCCGCGGCCGTGCTGCTCACCGAGGACGGGCTGGACGGTGGCACCTTCGAGGCGGCCGGGCCCGAGCCGCTCACCGCCCCCGGGATCGCCGAGCTGATCAGCGCGCGGGTCGGCCGGGAGGTCGTCGCCGAGGACGTCGTCCCCGGTGGCGAGGTGCCCAGCGCGTACGCCGCCCGGTGCCGACGCACCATGTTCGACCACTACCGGGTGCACGGGTTCACCGGCAGCCCGCGGGTGCTCACCGACCTGCTGGGCCGACCCCCGCGCACCTACGCCGAGCACCTCGCCGACCTCGACCTGCCCGTCGAGGTGCTGCCGGACGACGAGCCGGCGTGACGGTGGCGGACAGGACGGTGCCGGACAGGACGGTGCCGGACAGGATGGTGCCCGACCGGACGGTGCCGGACGCGGCCGTGCCGGACCGGAGCGGGTCCGTCCCCGGCCCCGGCCCCGTCCAGGGCGACGCCATGGACGTGATCCTCGCCCAGTGGGCGCGGGAGCGGCCCGACCTGGATTGCTCGCCGATGGGCGTCATCGGCCGGGTCACCCAGCTGCAGCGGGAGGTGTTCCTCGCCCAGCGCGCCACCTTCGCCCGGCACGGTCTGGACGCGCCCTCCTTCGACGTGCTGGCCGCCCTGCGCCGGGCCGGGGAGCCCTACCAGCTGACCCCGACCGCGCTGATGCGCACCGCGCTGGTCACCTCCGGGGCGATCACCCAGCGGCTGGACCGGCTGGAGGAGAAGGGGCTGATCACCCGCGGGCGCAGCGAGGCCGACGGGCGCGCCGTCGTCGTCACGCTGACCGAGGCCGGCCGGACGGCGCTGGACGGTGCCCTGCCCGACCACCTGGAGACCGAGCGCGGCATGCTCGCCGGGCTCTCCGCCGAGGAGAGCGCCCAGCTGGCCGGCCTGCTGCGCCGCTGGCTGGTGTCGCTGGGCCGGGTGCCGGGAGCGACCCCCGACGCCAGCTGAACAGGGACCCCGTCCCCGTCACGCCCGTGAGCTCGGCGCGAGCCCCTGGACGGGGCCGTTCAGCGGTGCTCGGTACCGGGCGGCAGGGCGTCGTGCGTGGTCGGCGGCGAGCCCTCGCGCCGGTCGACGATGGTGAACCGGCGCCAGAGCCCGGAGACCTGCAGCGGCTTCGCCACCGTGTTGGAGTCGACCACCAGCGGCAGCTCGATGCCGCGGGGCTCGGCCATCCGCTCCAGCTGGACCAGGATCGACATGCCGGCGGAGTTCATGAAGGTGACGTCGCAGAGCTCCAGTTCGACGCGGTGCAGCGCCGGTGAGCTCAGCATCAGGTCGGTCATCGCGCGCACCAGCGGGCGGCGGCTCTCCTCGGTGAGCTCGCCGGAGACCCGGATCTGCGCCGTCGTCTCGTCCGGCTGCGCGGTCGTGACCTGCGCGTCCTCGCTGTGCGGCTCGGGCCTGCCGGAGGGGTCGGGGCTCGGGGCGGCGGTGCCGGGAGCGGTCTCGTCCATGGCTCGGCTGTGCCCGGCTGCACACCGCTTCATGCCCGCGACTCCTCGTATCGTCGAGTGCGGCCGAACGGAGGAGGCCGGGAGCGCAGGAGGGGCAGTGACCGAGCGGAAGCCCGAGGGGATGTCCTTCGACACCTGGGTGGAGCGGCAGATCGACCGGGCGCGGGCCGACGGCGCCTTCGACGACCTCGGTCCGGCCGGCAAGCCGCTGCCCCGCCGGGACCGCGAGGAGACCGCCTACGACTGGGCGCTGGCCTGGGCCCGGCGTGAGGACGGCGACGCCGGGACCCTGGTCGCCGGCATGCTCCCCACCGGGTTCGCCCTGCGCAAGGAGCGGGAGCAGCTGCCTGCCCTGGTGGCCCGGCAGACCTCCGAGGCCGCGGTCCGGGCCGTCGTCGAGGCGCACAACGCCCGGGTCGACCAGTACTACCGCCGTCCGGTGGAGGGCGTGTGGGTGCCGGTCGGGATGGCCGACGTCGACGCGGAGCTCGCCCAGTGGCGGCGGAACGGGCCGGTCGCCCCTGCACCGACGGCCGGACCCGCGTCGTCCGCGCCGACGTCTCCCCGGCGCCGCCGCTGGTTCCGCCGGCGTCCGGGCTGACGGGCGTCTCCCAGGCGGAATCCGGGTGGGCCGGGGGCACATCGTCGGAGAGGGTCGGTGGGTGGTCGAACACCAGGTGGTCGCAGGGGGGACACGGTCGGGGACCCGGGTGGTGACGCTGGGGGTGGCCGGCGGACCGTCCGTCGCTGCGGACGTGAGCGGCATCAGCACGGCGGTGGTGGTGGGCGACCGCTTCTACCTCGTCGACGCCGGGCACGGCGTGCTGCGGCAGCTGCGCCGGTCGGGGCTGGGCAGCCCTGCCCCGGTGGGCCCGCTGGACGCGCTCGCGGCCGTCTTCCTCACCCACCTGCACAGCGACCACGTGGCCGACCTGGCGGCGCTGCTCACCGCTGGGTTGTTCAACGGCCTGGGCCGGGTGCCGGACGTGGTGCCGATCTGGGGGCCGGGCCGGCGTGGCGCACTCGAGCCGCTCACCGGGACGGGAGCCCCGCCGGCGGTGGTCGCGCCGGAGAACCCGGGGCCGGGCACCGCGGACATGGTGCAGCTGCTCGTCCGGGCGTTCGCCGCTGACTTCAACAACCGGGCCCGCGACAACCGGGTGCCGACCCCCGACGCGTTGTTCGCGGGTCGCGACGTGCCGCTGCCGGCGGAGTACGCCGCGGATCCCAACGGGGCTCCTCACCCGCGGATGTCCCCGTTCCCGGTGCACGAGGACGACCGCGTTCGGGTGACCGCCACGCTGGTGCAGCACGCCCCGGTGTTCCCGGCGTTCGCCTACCGGTTCGACACCGACGACGGGTCCGTGGTCGTCTCCGGTGACACCTCCCCGTCGGAGAACCTCGTCGAGCTGGCCCGGGACACCGACCTGCTGCTGCACGAGGTCATCTCCCGATCGGCGATCGAGGCGAACTTCCCCGAACCGCGCACGCCGGCCACCGAGGCCGTGCTGCAGCACGTGCTGGGGGCACACACCACGGTCGAGGACGTCGGTGCCGTCGCCGAGCGGGCCGGTGCCGCGGCGCTGGTGCTCCACCACCGGGTGCCCATCGACCTGCTCGACGAGCAGTGGGCCGCCGCGCAGCAGGGCTACCGCGGCCGGGTGCACGTGGCGCACGACCTCGACGTGTTCACCGTGGGGTCCACCGCCCGCTGACCCGTGGGGGGCCGCGGGTGCGGTGCCCGCGGTCAGTCGTCCTCGGCCTGCTCCTCCGCCTGGTGCGCGGCCAGCTCCCGGGTGGCCATGCCGCCGTGCCCGCCCTCGTCGTACTGCCCCGGGCGGAGGTTGACCTGCTCGTCCTCGTTCGGCTCGCTCATCCCCGGAGCCTGCCCCGCCGCGCCGGGGGTGGCCACCGGAGCCGCCGGGATCACTCGGTCTCGGTGGGCGCCGAGGTCTCCACGTCGTTCGCGACGATGTACACCTCGCCCTGGTAGTCGAGGAAGGCGCCGTCGGCCAGGTCGATGCCCAGGTCCCCCTCGGCGGTGGCCTCGTTGAACGGGTCCTCGACCGTGCCGGAGACCTGGACGTCCTGGCCCGGCTCGAGGTCGCTCGCCATGTCGGGGGCGATGACCAGCAGGGGGTCGACGGAGCTGCCCTCGGCACCGGCGATGCTGAAGGAGTGCGGGCCGATCAGCTCGTCCACCGTCGCCGAGACGGTCACCTGCTGGCCGACGTACTCGTTCCCGCCGGCCGCGAAGGAGTCGTCGTAGGCGCCGGTGTAGCCGACCCCCGGGGGCACCTCGGTGCCTGCCCCGACGCCCGCGCCCGGCTCGGCCTGCTCGTCCTCCTGCTGGATGTCCCCGACGCTGACCTCCTCCTCCGGACCGGCGGTGTCGTCGCCGCAGGCGGTGAGGGCCAGCGGCGACAGCGCGAGGGTCCCCGCGAGGGTGAGCTTGGCGAAGCGGCTGGTGTGAGTGCGCACTGTGTCCGTCCTCTCGCGAAGGCGGCCCACGGGGGTCGCCTGCCGGTTGGTCACGAGAGGGGTTGCCCGACGAGGGCCCCGGATGCGGGAGGACGGCCAGGCTTTGCCGAGCCGTGACCTCCCGCTACGTCCGACCGCGGCGAGACGTTCCCGCCGGCCACGGATGTCACCGGCCCGTCATCCGCGACCCCGGCAGATGACGGCCGCGGACGACGACGCCGTCAGAGCAGGTCGAACTCGTTGTAGGTGGCACCGCCCGCGAGCAGCGCGTACCCCGGGCCGCGGTCGAAGAACGGCTGCACCTCCGGACGGGCGGCGCGCAGCGTCGCCCGCAGCTCCTCGGTGGCCGCCCCGTCGGCCGTGCCGTCCTCGCGCACGACGACGCCGTAGTCCTCCCGCGCCCCCGCGACGCTCACCTTGTGCCAGGCGATGTCGCGCAGCACCTCCTCGACCGGCCGGTCCAGCGGGTCGCCCCAGCCACCGCCGCCCGTCGTGCGCACCCGCACCACGGTGCCGGCCTTCAGCGGCTCCGCGTCGGCCAGCGCGTCGACCTCGTGCTCGTCGGGCCCGCCCGGGTCGACGGTGATGGAGAACGGCCGCCCGGCCCTGCCGCCCTTGACGCCCCAGCAGGACAGGATCGAGCGGTCGGCGATGGACATGAAGTGCGCGTCGCGCAGCACCCGGATGTCCTTCTCGTAGCCGCAGCCACCGCGGTACCGGCCCGGCCCGCCGGAGTCCTTCGCCAGCGCGAGGCGCTCGATCCGCAGCGGGAAGCGGGACTCGGTGAACTCGGTGGGCAGGTTCCGGGAGTCCGGCACGACGTGGATGGTGTCCTCGCCGTCGGCGTAGTACCGCCCGCCCGAGCCGCCGCCCAGCACCTCGCGCATCAGGTACGGCTCGCCGTTGGCGTCGGTGCCGTAGACGCCGGTGTAGCGGATCGTCTCCTGGTCGGCGGGCATCCGGCCGCCGGTGGCCTTGGCCAGCACCCCGGCCAGCACGCCGAGCAGCCGCAGGATCACGAACGTCCGGGCGTTGGTGGGCGCCGGGAAGATCGGGGTGAGCAGGGTGCCCTTCTCCGGGAACCGCATCTCGATCAGCGGCACGACGCCCTCGTTGACGTCGAGCTCGGCCATCCGCTCCGGTGACTCGGCGAGGTTGCGCAGGATCGGCGCGAGCCACTTCTTCAGGAAGTTGCCGTCGGCGTAGTCGCCGCAGTGGTTGATCGGGCCCTTGGCCTGCGGGCCGGTGCCGGTGAAGTCGATGACCAGCGGGACGTCCTTGGTGGAGTCCATGGTCAGCGTGATCCGCTGCCGGTGCAGCTGGGGCTCGTCGACGCCGTCGTGCTCGGCGTAGTCCTCCCAGACGTAGGAGCCGTCGGGGATCTGGGACAGGATCTCCCGCCGGTACACCTCGGTCGAGCTGCTCAGGATCGACTCGAAGCAGGCCTCGACCGCGGCCACCCCGTACCGGTCGAACAGCTCGCCCAGCCGGCGCGCGCCGGCCAGGCAGGCCGAGCACTCGGCGTCCAGGTCGGCGGCGAGCGAGTCCGGCATCCGCGAGTTGCGGGTCATGATCGTCAGCGCGGCGTCGTTGCGGACGCCGCGGTCCCACAGCTTGATCGGGGGGACCATCAGGCCCTCCTCGAACACGCTGGTGGCCGCGCTCGGCATCGAGCCGGGCACCGCGCCGCCGATGTCGTCGTGGTGGCCGAACGCCTGGATGAAGGCCACGACGGTGGGGGCCCCGTCGACGTCGGCGAAGACCGGGACCGTCACGCACAGGTCGGGCAGGTGACCGATCCCGCCCTCGGAGAGGTAGACGTCGTTGTGGAAGAAGACGTCGCCGGGGTTCATCGTGGGGATCGGGTGGTCGCGGACCACCGGGTGCACCAGCGCCGAGTACGAGCGGCCGGTGAGCTTGCGCAGCCGGCGGTCGTGGATGCCGGCCCGGAAGTCGTGCGCGTCGCGGATCATCGGCGAGCGCGAGGTGCGCCCGATCGACGTCTCCACCTCCTTCTCGATCGCGGCCAGCGTGCCGGCGACGATCTCCACCAGCACCGGGTCGGCGGCCCCGCCGTCGCCAAAGTGGCCACTCTGGCGCGTCATCGGTCGGTCTCCTTCGTGAGCAGCAGGTCGCTCGACCCGGCACGGGTCAGCAGCAGGTTGCCGAAACGGTCGACGGTGGCGGAGAAGCCCGGGTGCACCGGGACGGTGGAGCCGAACTCCTCGACGATCGCCGGGCCGGCGACGACGTCGCCGGGGGAGAGGTCGGGCCGCCAGTACAGCGGCGCCTCGACCCACTCGTCGAAGAAGACCGCGCGGGAGCCCCGGCGCGCGTCCCGGCCGGACGGCGCCGGCTCGACGATCTCCGGCCGGCGGATCGGCCCGATCCCGCTCACCCGCAGGTTCACCCACTCCACGGCCTGCCGCGGGTCGGTGGCGAAGTCGTAGCCGTAGAGCTGGTGGTGGGCCGCGTGGAAGGCAGTGGCGACGGCCTCGATCGCCGCGTCGTCCAGCTCGCCGTCACCGACCGGCACGCGCACCTCGAACGCCTGGCCGACGTAGCGCAGGTCGGCGGTGCGCTGCATCCGCTGCTCGCTGCGCGGGAAGCCCTCGCCGTCCAGGGCGACCTCGGCCTGGCCCTCCAGGTCGGCGAAGGCGGTGGCCAGGGTGGCGGGGGAGACGTCGGCGTGCCGGGCGACCATCGTCTGCACGTAGTCGTTGCGGACGTCGACGGTCAGCAGCCCGAAGGCGCTGACGTTGCCCGGGTTCGGCGGCACCAGCGTCCGGGGCAACCCGAGCACGTCCATCAGCCGGCAGGCCAGCAGGGAGCCGGAGCCGCCGAAGGTGGTGAGGGTGAAGTCGCGGACGTCGAGGCCGCGGGCGACGGTGACCTGGCGCAGCGCGTTGGCCTGGTTCCACGCCGAGATCTCCAGGATCCCGCTGGCCAGCGCCTCCACCGTCAGGCCGAGCTTCCCGCCCAGCTGCTCCAGCCCGGCCCGGGCGGCGTCGACCGAGAGCGGGATCTCCCCGCCCAGCAGGTGCGGCGGGATCCGGCCGAGGACGACGTGCGCGTCGGTGACGGTGGGCTGCTCGCCGCCGTTGTCGTAGCAGATGGGCCCCGGGTCGGCGCCGGCCGACTTCGGGCCCACCTTGAGCGTGCCCTCCGGCGACAGCCAGGCGATCGACCCGCCGCCGGCGCCGACGGTGACGACGTCGATCATCGGGATCTTGGACGGGTAGTCGCCGACCGAGCCCTCGGTGGTCAGCGTCGGCTCGCCGTCGATGACCACGGTGACGTCGGTGGAGGTGCCGCCGCCGTCGCAGGTGAGCACCCGGTCGAACCCGGCGGTGCCGGCGATCAGCGCGGCGCCCAGGGCGCCCGCGGCGGGCCCGGAGAGCATCGTGGTGATCGGCTGGTGCACCACCTCCGCCGCGCTGAGCACGCCGCCGTTGCTCTTCATCACGTAGAAGGGGACGGCGGGGGCGATCTCGTCGAGGCGGCGGCGGATGTTGGTGACGTAGGCACCGACCCGGGGCTTCACCGCAGCGTCGACGAGCGTGGTCACCGAGCGCTCGTACTCGCGGTACTCGCGCAGCACCTGGGAGCTGATCGAGACCACGGCGCCCGGATGTTCCACGTGGAGCACGTCGAGCATCGCCCGCTCGTGGGCGTCGTTCGCATAGGAGTGCAGGAAGCAGACGCCGATCGTGGTGATCCCGGCGTCGCGGAAGAACCGGGCGGCCGCGACGGCGTCCTCGGCGGAGAAGGGTCGGACCTCGGCGCCGCTGACGTCGAGCCGGCCGCGCACGGTGCGGACCAGGTCGGCCGGCACGATGCGCGGCGGCTTCACCCAGAAGTAGCTGTTGCCGTAGCCGTCGGGCACCGACTGCCGGGCGATCTCCAGCACCGACCCGTAGCCCTCGGTGGTGATGAAGCCGATCCGGTCCAGCTTGCCCTCGAGCAGCTGGTTGGTGGCGACGGTGGTCCCGTGGCTGACCGCGGTCACCGACGACCCGTCCAGGCCCAGCTGGCCGAGCACCTTCTGCACGCCGGCGAGGAAGCCGTCGGCCGGGTCGCTCGGTGTGGACGGCGTCTTGGTGGTGGAGACCTCCCCGGTCTCCTCGTCGACGGCGACGACGTCGGTGAACGTGCCTCCGGTGTCGATCCCGATGCGTACCCGGCGCCCGCTCATGCCGAGAAACCTTAGCGGTGAGATACCCGCGTAGGAAGGCGCCGGTCGATGAACGTCGCCAGGCAGCTGACGGGGCGTCCGGCTAGCGTCCCCGCATGGCCGACCGCCCGCGGACCACCCTGACCGCGACCGTGCTCGACACCCCCGACCCCCGGGGGCTGGCGCGGTTCTACAGCGAGCTGCTGGGCTGGCCCATCGGCGAGGACGACCCCGAGTGGGCGACGCTCGTGCCCGGCGGGCCCGGGCTGTCCTTCCAGCGGGAGCCCGACCACGTGCCGCCGGTCTGGCCGGCCGGCGACGGCGACCCGCGGATGCAGGCACACCTGGACATCGCCGTCGACGACCTGGCGGCGGCCAGCGCGTTCGCCCAGTCGCTCGGCGCCACGCTGGCGGCGTTCCAGCCGCAGGAGCACGTCCGGGTGCACCTCGACCCGGCCGGCCACCCGTTCTGCCTCTACCTGCCCGAGTAGGTCAGTCGTCGGCGCGCTCCTGCCCCGGGGGGTCCAGCGGCGCGTTCCGCAGGGCGCCACCGGCGTGCACGGGGGTGTCGGCGCCGGTGAGCCGGTCGCGGAGGAAGGCGACCACCTCGGCGCGGGCGTCGTTGGCCGGGTGGCCGGGGGTCTCGACGTCGGGGTGGGTGAGCACCCGGTGCGCCCCGGTGCCGATGCCGGCGGGGTTGCCCGGCCGGGAGCTGATCACGACCGGCAGCCAGCCGTCGCCGAAGACGGCGCGCAGGGAACGGAAGCGGTCGGGCGGGCAGACCCGGTCCTCGCTGAACCGCAGTCCCAGCAGGCGCAGCCCCTCGCCGCGCACCCGCTGGGCAACCGCCTCGGCCTCCTCGTCGGACATCCCCAGGTCGCCCCGCCGTCCGGGGGTGACGCCGACCGGCAACGACGGCTGGCCGGCCACCGGGGCGAGCACCACCGGCTCGACGGCGGCCGCCAGCGCGAACCCGCCGCTGAAGCCCGTGCCGATCACCCCGACGCCCGGCCCGCCCACCCGGTCGTGCAGCCGGCGGGCGACGGCGCGGACGTACCCGGCCACCGGCCGGTCGGCCCGCGTGGCCAGGGCGCGGAACTCCCGGGTGGTGCAGATCCGCGCCGCCGACCCCAGCGCGTAGCCGGGGGAGACCGGGCGGCCGGGCTCCCCGAACAGCGAGACCACGGTGACGGTGAACCCGGCCTCGACCAGGTGGTCGGCCAACCCCATCACCTCGGGCGTCATGCCGGGGACCTCCGGCAGCAGCACCACCCCGGGACCGGAGCCGCGCGTGAACAGGGCGTGGGTGATGCCGGCGTCGGTGAAGTCCTCGGACGCCCAGCCTGCCAGTGATGACGACTCTGTCATCGGTCGATGGTGGAGCACGCGGGCCCGATCGGTCGAGTCCTCCCGCCGCCACCGCATGACGATCCGGCGTCGTTTCCGGTCCTGTTGTGCACCACCGGCCGCGCCGGGTCAGGCTCGGCTGATGAGCGCGTCAGCACAGCTGGGTGGGCAGCGCCCCGCCGACCGGGTCGGGGAGCGGGTGCCGGCCGGCCGGGCGGCGCTGTCCGGGCTGCTGGCCACCGGGCTGGGGATCGGCGTGGTCGAGCTGGCCGCCGGTCTCCTGGACGCGGTGCCGTCGCTGGTGATCTCCGTCGGGGACGCCGTCATCGACAGCGTCCCCGGCTGGCTCGAGCGCGCCGCGATCGCCGCGCTCGGCACCAACGACAAGCCGGTGCTGCTGGCCTCGATCGGGCTGGTCGCCGCAGTGCTCGGCGCCGGGACCGGGCTGCTGGCGCGGCACCGGTTCCCGCTGGGTGCGGTCGCGTTCGCGCTGTTCACCGGACTCGGGGTCGCGGCCGGGCTCGCCGCGCCGGACGCCTCCGCCGTCCCCACCGTGCTGGTCGGGCTGGCCGGCGCCGTCCTCGGGGTGCTGGCGCTGCGCCTGCTGCTCGGTGCGGCCCAGCGGGAGGCCCGGCCGGATCCGTCCCCCGAGGCCGACCGGCGCGGCTTCCTCCTGCTGGCCGGAGCCGCCGCCGCGGTCGCGGTGGCCGGCAGCGTCGGCGGCTGGCTGCTGAGCGGCCGCGAGCGGCTGGACGCGGTGCGCGCGGCGATCCGGCTGCCGCGGCCCTTCCGCCCGGCCGGGCCGGTCCCACCGGACGCCGACCTGGAGATCGCGGGCCTGACGCCGCTGTTCGTCCCGAACGCGGACTTCTACCGGATCGACACCGCGCTCCGGGTGCCGACCATCGACCCGGCCGGGTGGCAGCTGGAGGTCCGCGGGATGGTGGACGCCCCCTTCACGCTCACCTACGACGAGCTGCTGGCGATGCCCCAGATCGAGGCCGACGTCACGCTGACCTGCGTCTCCAACGAGGTCGGCGGGGACCTGGTCGGCAACGCCCGCTGGCAGGGCGTGCCGCTGCGGGCGCTCCTCGAGCGCGCCGGGGTCCAGCAGGGCGCCACCCAGCTGCTGAGCCGCTCGGTCGACGGCTTCACCGCCGGTTTCCCCACGATCACCGCCCTGGACCTGGAGGAGGCGATGGTGGCCGTCGGGATGAACGGCGAGCCACTGCCGGCCGAGCACGGCTTCCCCGCCCGGCTCGTCGTCCCCGGGCTGTACGGCTACGTCTCGGCGACCAAGTGGCTCTCCGTGATCGAGTTGACCGACTGGGACGTCGACGGGTACTGGATCCCTCGTGGCTGGGCGAAGGAGGGGCCGATCAAGACGGCCTCGCGGATCGACGTCCCCCGGCTCGGGGGCGCGGTGAGCGCCGGACGGCAGCCCATCGCCGGCGTCGCCTGGGCGCCCACCCGGGGCATCGCGGGGGTGGAGGTGCGCGTCGACGACGGGCCGTGGCAGCAGGCCGTGCTGGCCGAGCAGCTCGACGTCGACTGCTGGCGGCAGTGGTACCTGCCGTGGGATGCCACCCCGGGCCGGCACCGGATCGCCGCCCGGGCCACCGACGGGCTCGGGGAGCTGCAGACCGACGAGCAGCTGCCGGTCGCGCCCGACGGTGCGTCCGGCCACCCGGTGATCGAGGTCGTCGTCGAGGGCTGACCGGCGGGGCGGGGATCAGACCCCGGAGCCCGGCCTGCACCCGGTCCAGCAGGGCGCCCCGCCAGCCACAGCGACCACGCAGCGCCGGCGGACAGACCGGTCCAGGCCCGTGCGCCCGTCGTCGGTCCGCACGGACGGCGGTGACCCGTTCATCCGATGGGCCAGCCGGCGGGCGCGCTGCCGGCGTGCCCGCCCGGCGGCAGCGATCGCGGCGTCGGCGTGGAGGTCCGGCAGGGTCACTCGCCGGGGGTGATCTCCGAGGCCTGGACGTAGAAGTCGCCGGTCTCGAACTGCGTCGTCGGGTCGAACAGCTGCAGGTCGGCGAGGAACTCCTCGTCTACCTGCTCCAGGGTGCCGCTGAAGCTCACGGTGTCACCCTCCTGCACCTGGAAGGGGGACTCCGGGTCCTCGGTGCCGCTGAAGGGCTGCAGCCGCACCAGGATCGTCCGGCCGACCTCCGGGCCGACGAAGAACGCCTCGTCGGCGACGACCGCCTGCACCTGCACGCTGTTCGCCTCGACCGGCTCCCCGACGCTCGTGCTCAGGTCGACGTCCGGGGCGAGCGCATCGAGGTCCCCGATCAGGACGGTGCCGAGACCGGCCCCCTCGGCCGGGTCGGGGGACGGGGTGGCGGTGGCGGTGGCCGTGGCGGTGACCTCGGTCTCCGTCGCCACGGTGGTCTCCTCGACGGCGGTGGTCGCGCTCGGGTCGTCGTCGCCGGTGAACTCGGCGATCAGCCACCAGATCAGGAGGGCGGCGATCAGCGCGGCCAGCAGGATCCAGGGCCACACCGGCCGCTTCTTCGCCGCGGCGACGGTGGCGCCGCTGTCTCGTGGTCCGGTCATCGGAAGACGTCCTCTGGGTCGGTGACGGATGTGCTCCACAGCCGTGCCCTCAGGTGCCGGTGCTGCCCACCCGGGGCCGGAACGTCACCGTTTCGATGAAGGAACGAGACCGGATCGCAACCTGCACCGCGGTTGCCGCCCGACCTCGCCGACGCTGGCACGGACAGGTCACGGTGCGGCAAAGACGACCCGTGTCACCGGCGAACCCTGGGTAGCCCTGCGCCATGAACCGCTCCCTCCCCGACTCCGGCCGGTCGGCGGCCGGCCGCGAAGGGGCGCGGGCGCCCGGACGGTTCGGCGCCCGCGCCGGTCTGGGGCTGGTGGCACTCCTGGTGGGCGCGGTGCCGTTCCTGGCGCTGTGGCTGCTGGTGCAGCAGAGCTGGTCACCGCTGGCCTCCCTCGACGGGGACGTCGCCGCCGGCCTGAACGACGTGGTCAGCGACTCGCCCGTGACGGTCAGCGTGCTGCGTGCCGTGACCGACCTCGGGGGAGCCGGAGCCTCGGTGCTGGTGACGACCCTGGCGACGCTCTTCCTGCTCATCCGCCGGCACCGGCGGCTGGCGGCGTACGTCGCGGTCTCCGGGATCGGCCTGGCCGTGATCGTGCCGCTCACCAAGTACATCGCCGACCGGGCCCGCCCGGTCGTGGCCAACCCGGTGGTCGACACCCCGAGCAACGCCAGCTTCCCGAGCGGGCACGCGATGACGGCCGTGGTGACCTGGGGGGTGCTGCTGATGGTCCTGCTGCCGCTGGTGCGCCGCCGCCTGCGGCCGTGGCTCATCGCGGTGTTCGCGCTGCTGGTCTTCGTGATCGGCTTCACCCGGCTGGCCCTCGGTGTGCACTTCGTCTCCGACGTGCTGGCCGGCTGGGCGCTGGGGGCGGCGTGGCTGGCCATCACGACGGCGGCCTTCCGCGGCTGGCAGCACGATCGGCACCAGGGCAGCGACGAGCCGCTGGACCCGCTCGACGTCGACCCGGCGGAGGTCGCCGGGCCGGCGCCCAGCCACCAGCCGGTGCTGCCCGCGGGACGGACGACGGTGCTCCAGCTGGTCGTGGTGGCCGCTGCGCTGTTCGCCACGCTCGCCGGGCTGGGCCTGCTGGTCACCGGCGTGCTCCGGGACACCGCGCTCGGCCGGTTCGACCGGAGCGTCACCGTGTGGTTCGTCGACCAGCGCACCGAGACGCTGACGACGGTGGCCGAGGCGGTGAGCGCGCTGTCGGGCACCCGGGCGGTCATCGCCGTCGGGCTCACCCTCGCCGTCCTGTCGCTGGCCTGGGTCGGCAGCTGGCGCCCCGTCGTCTTCGTGCTCGTCACCATCGTCGGCGAGCTGGCGCTGTACTTCGTCATCGGCCTGGTGGTCGGCCGGGTGCGGCCCTCCGTCGTCGACCTCACCGAGGGGCTGCCGGCGGGCGCCAGCTGGCCCTCCGGCCACTCCGGGATGGCCGTCGCCCTCTACGGCGCCCTGGCCGCGCTGGTGATCGGCTACGGGGTCGGTCGCCGGCGGTGGGCCGTGCTGGCGATGCCGGTGCTGCTCGCACCGGCGATCGGGATCACCCGGATCTACGTCGCCGCGCACTACCCGACCGACGTCGTCGCCGGGCTGCTGCTGGGCACCGGGTGGGTGCTGGCGTGCGCCTGGGCCTTCCAGCTCGGCTCCGGCCGGGGCCTCCGGCACCCGGCCACCGGCGCTGCCACGGCCATGGCGACGGCGAGCCGGGCATGAGGCGCTGGGTCGTCCGCGTCGGGCTGGCGCTGCTGGCGGCCCTCGTCCTGCTCATCGGCTACGGCGTCCTGATCGAACCGCGGCTCGTCCTCGACGAGGAGCGGGAGACGGTGGAGCTGCCCCGGCTGCCCGCGGGCGCACCCCCGATCGAGGTCGCCGTCCTGGCCGACATCCAGATCGGCATGTGGTGGGGCAACCCGGGCATGGCCGAGCGCGCCGTCGAGCGCGCGGTGGACGCCGAGCCCGACCTGGTGCTGCTGGGCGGCGACTTCGTCTACGACGCCGGCCCGGACGTCGGGCCCGAGGTGGCGACGGTGCTGGACGTCCTGGCTCCGCTGCTGGACTCCGGGATCCCGACCTACGCCGTCCTGGGCAACCACGACCACGCGAGCGACGCGGTGGAGGAGCTCACCGCCGCGCTGGAGGACGCCGGCATCCCGGTGCTGCTCAACGAGTCGGTCGAGGTGCCCGGCACCGGGGACGACCCGCTCCACGTGGTGGGCGTCGGGCCGGTCCGCCCCGGGCTGGTCGACGTGGACCAGGCGTTGCGCGGCCTGCCCGAGACGGCGCCGCGGGTGGTGCTGATGCACAACCCGGCCGCGTTCCCGGAGATGCCGGCCGACAGCGCGCCCCTCACCGTGGCCGGGCACACCCACTGCGGGCAGATCGCGCTGCCCGGCCTGCCGAACTGGTCCTACCTCGGCCTCACCGAGGAGGAGGAGGTCGTCGTCGACGGGTGGGCCCCGGAGGGGCACGGCGCCCCGGGCAACGCCCTGTTCGTCACCTGCGGGATCGGCTTCAGCGCGGTGCCGGTGCGGATCAACGCCCCGCCCCAGGTGGTCTTCTTCGAGCTGACCCCGCCGGAGGAGTGACGGCGCTGCGTCAGTCGGTGAGCTGACGCAGGATCCGCTCGAGCGTCGCCCGGTCCTCGGCCGACAGCCGGGCGAACAGCTCGGTCGAGTCGGCCGCCCGGGCCTCGTCGACCTCGTGCTGCACCGTCCGGCCGGCCTCGGTGGGCACCAGCACCACCGCCCGCCGGTCGCCGGGGTCGGCGGTGCGCGCGACCAGGCCGCGCTCGGCCAGTCCGTCGGCGACCTCCGTCGCCGAGCGCGGCGCGATCCGCAGCGCCTCGGCGAGCTCGGAGAGCCGGACGCCGTCCCGCGCGCACACGACCCGCAGCGCCCGGGCCTGGTGCGGCGAGAGGTCCCACGGCGCGAGCGTGGCGATGAACCGGCGGCGCAGCGTTCGGGCCACCCGCATGAGCAGGTCGCCCAGGGTGGTCGTGCCGCCGTCCCGCATGGGCGGAATCCTAGCGGCACATGTGTGGTTACCACACCGTGAGGTAACCTCAGCAAACTTCGATCGAGAGGGGTGGTCGCCATCGACGACACCTTCCAGCCCGGCCGGGGAGGCGGGCGCCCCGGTGGGCGACCCGACCCGGCCGACCGCGCCCAGCTGGACCGCGCGCCGGTGAGCTGGCGCCGGGTGGCCCAGCTCTTCCGGCCCCACCGTGGCCAGCTCGCGATCGTGATGGCCCTCATCGTGACCAGCTCGGCCATCGCGCTGGCCACGCCGTTCCTGATCCGGCTGGTCATCGACGAGGCGATCCCGGAGCAGGACGTGCCGCTGCTCGCCTGGGCGGTGGCCGGGATGGTCGCGGTCGCCGCCGTGACCGCCGTCCTCGGTGTGCTGCAGACCTGGCTGTCCACCACGGTCGGCCAGCACGTCATGCACGGTCTGCGGACGTCGGTCTTCACCCACCTGCAGCGCCAGTCGCTCGGCTTCTTCACCCGCACCAAGGGCGGCGAGGTGCAGTCCCGGCTGACCAACGACATCGGTGGCATGCAGTCGGTGGTCACCACCACGGCCACCTCGTTCGCCGCCAACGCCACCACGGTGATCGGCACGGTCATCGCCATGGCCGCGCTGAGCTGGCGGCTGTCGCTGCTGTCCCTCGTCGTCCTGCCGCCGTCGATCTGGCTCAGCCGGCGGGTGGCCCGGATGCGGCGCACCATCACCGCCCAGCGGCAGCGCCACCTCGCCGACCTGCACTCCCAGGTGGAGGAGGGGCTCAGCGTCAGCGGCGTGCTGCTGGGCAAGACGCTCGGCGCGGGGCCGGCGCAGTCGCAGCGGTTCGCCGGGACCTCCGACCTGCTGGTCGGGCTGGAGGTGCGGTCGCAGCTGGCCGGCCGGTGGCGGATGGCCACCATGAGCATTGTGTTCGCCGGCATCCCGGCGCTGATCTACCTGGCCGCGGGGCTCCCCGCGACGTCCGGCGGGATGACGATCGGCACGCTGGTCGCCTTCACCGGGCTGCAGGGCGCGCTGTTCCGCCCGCTGATGGGCCTGCTGGACATCGGCGTCTCGCTGACCGCCTCGATGGCGCTGTTCAGCCGGGTGTTCGAGTACCTGGACCTGCCGGTCGACATCGACGACCCGGCGTCGCCGGTGCCGTTGGGCGACGTCCGCGGCGAGGTGCGGTTCTCGCACGTCGGCTTCCGCTACCCCGACGGCCACCGGGACGCGCTGACCGACGTCGACCTGGCCGTGCCGGCCGGCGCGACGCTGGCGCTGGTGGGGGAGACCGGGTCGGGGAAGAGCACGCTCGCCTCGCTGGTCGCCCGGCTCAACGACCCGACCGCCGGGCAGGTGACCATCGACGGCATCGACGTCCGGGACGTGACCCTGGCCGACCTGGCCCGCACCGTCGGCGTCGTCGCCCAGGAGACCTACCTGCTGCACGGCACGGTGGCGGAGAACCTCCGGCACGCCAAGCCCGACGCCACCGACGCCGAGCTGGTCGAGGCGGCCCGCCGGGCGCAGGTGCACGAGGTGATCGCCGCGCTGCCCGACGGCTACGAGACGGTCGTGGGTGCCCGCGGGCACCGGTTCTCCGGCGGGGAGAAGCAGCGGTTGGCCATCGCCCGCACGCTGCTGCGCGATCCGCGGGTGCTGGTGCTCGACGAGGCGACCAGCGCGCTGGACAACGGCACCGAACGCGCCGTGCAGGTGGCGCTGGACGAGGCCAGCCGCGGCCGGACGACGATCACCATCGCGCACCGGCTCTCCACCGTCCGGGACGCCGACCTGATCGCGGTGCTGTCCGGCGGGCGGGTCGTGGAGCAGGGCACGCACCAGGAGCTGCTCGCCCTCGGTGGCCGCTACGCCGCGCTGGCCGGCGCCGCCGAGCGGGAGGCCGTGCTCAGCTCGTGACGTCAGGCCGGACGACTCCCCGGGCGGGTGCCCTGATGAACGCGGAACGGGAACAGGCTGAACTCCTGGCTATCGTTCGGCCGACCTGCCCCGTCCGGGTCGCCACGGACGGGGACACGACGGGGAGCTCGCCCTCCCGCTGAGCCGACTGCCGGGAGCTGCCCAGTGACGACACGAGACTCCCCAGCCGGGGACGCCGCCCCGGGGGCCGATGCCGAGCTGGCGCGGGCGTTCATCGACGCCACGTCGGCCCTGGTCTGCGTCGTCGACCACGCCGGGCGGATCCTGCTGGCCAACCGTGCTCTGCAGGACTTCACCGGTCGCTCGGTCGCCGAGCTGACCGGACACTTCTTCTGGGACGTCTACGTCGTCCCCGAGCACGTGGAGCTGGCCCAGGATGCCATCGCCCGGGCGATGGCCACCGGGGTCGCCTTCCCCCAGGAGGGGGACTGGCTGGCCGCCGACGGGGTGCGCCGCCGGATCGCCATGCGGACCGACGTCCTGGCGGACGCGGCCGGCCGGCCGTGGGCGGTGGCCTGCATCGGGCTGGACGTCACCGCGGAGCGCCAACGGGAAGCCCAGCTGCACGCGCGGGCCCACACGGACCTGCTGACCGGGCTCTCGAACCGCTCCGCGCTGTTCGACGTGCTGCGCCGGCACCTCGACCCCCGCCACGGCGACGGGTGCGGCGTGCTGTTCTGCGACCTGGACCAGTTCAAGTCCGTCAACGACCGGTACGGCCACGCGGCTGGGGACCAGCTGCTGCTGGATGCAGCCCTCCGGCTGCGGGAGCTGGCCGGTCCACGGGACCTGGTGGCGCGGCTGGGAGGTGACGAGTTCGTCCTCGTCTGCCCGGCCGGGGACACCGCCGGGCTGGTCGAGCTGGCCGAGACGCTCGTGATGCGCTTCCGCGAGCCGTTCGCCGGCCCGGCGGGTGAGCTCGTGATCGGTGTCAGCGCGGGGATCGCGGTCGGCGAGCCGGGTGAGACGCCGGACGCGCTGCTGGCCCGGGCCGACAGCGAGATGTACGGCGTCAAGTCCCGGCACCGGAGGCGGGGGGAGCGGCCGCCTTCCTGACCGGCCGTCCGGGGCGCCGGGGAAGTTGGTCAGCGGCCGGGTTCGCGGGGCGACCGGGTGAGCGCCAGCACGCTCCCGGCCGCTCCGATCACCACGACGGCCAGGCCCACGCTGACCCAGCCGAAGGTGTCCCAGTAGACGTCCTCCAGCTGGATCAGCAGCGCGGCCTCGTCGACGATCAGCGCCAGGGCCACGCCGTACAGCAGTCCGAGCCCCGCGCGCACCCGGTGGGACCGGTCCCCGATGGCCGCCCCACCGACGACGGCGAGCAGCAGGATGCCCCACAGGTAGTGGTGCAGGTGGGTGTCGCCCACCTCGACGTCCCCGAGGACCGCGACGTCGACGCGGATCAGCCAGGTCAGCAGGCGCAGCAGCACGAACGTGGCGGTGAACCCCCACCAGGCCAGCACGTAGCCGCGGCGGGTCGCGGCCACCTCGCGCAGGCGGCGCGGACGACGGTCGGTGTCTGCGGGGGCCATGTCACGCCCCTGCCCGCTGGTTCCCGGACGCAACCAGTGGTGAGTGCGGGAGTGAGCCTCGACGCAGTCGGTGCGGTGCCGGAATGGTCGTCATACACAACCACCTTGTGCACGACATGAGCCTGTTCTCCCCTGTGACGCTCGGCGACCTCGAGCTCGCCAACCGCGTCGTGATGGCCCCGCTGACCCGCATGCGCGCCGGTGCCTCCGGCGTCCCGAACGACCTGCTCGTCGAGCACTACGCGCAGCGCGCGAGCCTCGGCCTGATCATCACCGAGGGCACCTACCCCCGGCACGAGTCGCAGGCGTTCGTCGGCCAGCCGGGCATCGTCACCGACGAGCAGGTCGAGGGCTGGCGTCGGGTGGCCGAGGCGGTGCACGCCCGCGGGGGCCGGATCGTCCTGCAGGTGATGCACGGCGGCCGGGTCACCCACCCCGACGTCAACGGCGGCCGGCGGGTCGAGGCGCCCAGCGCGATCGCGATCAACGGCGAGGGTCACACGGAGAAGGGCAAGCAGCCCTACCCGGTGCCGCACGCGCTGACCACCGAGGAGGTCCGCGAGGTGCGGGACTCGTTCGTCACGGCCGCGCGGCGCGCGGTCGTCGAGGCCGGGCTGGACGGCGTGGAGATCCACGGCGCCAACGGCTACCTGCTGCACGAGTTCCTCTCCCCGGCGTCGAACCGGCGGGACGACGAGTACGGCGGCACCCCGGAGAACCGCGCACGGTTCGCCGTCGAGGTCGTCACCGCGGTGGCCGAGGCGGTCGGTGCCGGCCGGGTGGGCCTGCGCATCTCCCCGGAGCACGACATCCAGGACGCCCTGGAGACCGACCGGGACGACGTGCTGGCCACCTACGGCACCCTGGTCGACCAGTTGCGCCCGCTGGGCCTGGCCTACCTCTCGGTGCTGCACCGCGAGCCGGCCGGTGACCTGGTGCAGGCGCTGCGCCGCCGGTTCGGCGGCCCGCTGATCGCCAACAGCGGCTTCGGCACCGTGACCACGCGAGCGGAGGCGGTGGCCCTCATCGAGGCCGCGCACGCCGACGCCGTCGCCGTCGGCCGCGCCGCGATCGCCAACCCCGACCTGGTCGAGCGGTGGGCGGGCGAGCACCCGGAGAACCAGCCGAACGCGGCGCTGTTCTACGCCGCCGGCGCGGAGGGCTACACCGACTACCCGACGCTCCAGCTCAGCCAGAGCTGATCCCCGCCGTTGTGCGCTGGTCGTCGTTCCCCGCGCGAGGAACCGACCACCAGCGCACGACGGCGAGGGGCCGGCGGCTCAGCCCTCGAGCAGGCCGGCCTCGTGGGCCAGGATCGCGGCCTGGGTGCGGTTGGTGAGGTCGAGCTTGGCGAGCAGCCGGGAGACGTAGGTCTTCACCGTCGCCTCGCTGACGAACAGCCGCCCGGCCAGCTCGGCGTTGGAGTCGCCGCTGCCCAGCAGCGCCAGCACCTCCCGCTCCCGGTCGGTGAGCGTGCCGACCCGGCGCAGCGCCTCGGCCCGCCGGGGCGCGGTCCGCCGGTGCACGTAGGAGTCGATGAGCGTCGTGGTGACCGCCGGGGAGAGCGTCGCCGTCCCGTCGGCGACTGCGCGCACCGCGGCGACGATCTCCCGGGGCGGGGTGTCCTTGAGCAGGAAGCCGGCCGCGCCGGCGGCGAGCGCCGCGTACACGTACTCGTCCTGGTGGAACGTGGTGAGGACGGCGACCTGCGGCGGCTGCGGCAGCGCCAGCAGCTGCTCGGTCGCGGCCAGCCCGTCGAGCACCGGCATCCGGACGTCGATCAGCACCACGTCCGGCCGCAGCTCCCGGGCCGCCCGCACCCCCGCGGCGCCGTCCCCGGCCTCCCCGACCACCTCGAACCCGCCCGAGGACTCCAGCACCGTGCGCAGGCCGAACCGCACCAGCTCCTCGTCGTCCACGAGCAGCACCCGGACGTCGGTCATGCCGGCAGCACCGCCTCGACCACGAAGCCGCCGTCCAACCGGGGTTCGGCCGTCAGCCGGCCGCCGAGGGTGCGCACCCGCTCACCCAACCCCACCAGGCCGTACCCGTCACCGGGCACCGGCTCGGCCGGGCGGGTCGGCGGGCCGTTGACCACCCGCAGGTGCAGCTCCTCGGTGCCGCGCTCGACGGTGAGCCGCACCCGGGCGCCGGGGGCGTGCTTGCCGGCGTTGGTCAGCGCCTCCTGCGCGATCCGATAGGCGGCCCGGGCCACCGCGGGGTCGACCCCGGCGTCGGCCGGGCCGGTCAGCGCGACGTCCATGCCGGCCTCGCGCGCCTGGTCGACCAGGCGGGGCAGGTCCTCCAGGCCCGGCTGCGGACCCAGCGGCGCGTCCTCGTCGACGTCCCCGGCACGGAGCACCCCGACCATCTGGCGGAGCTCGGCGAGTGCCCGCCGTCCCGCGGCCTGCACCTGACCGGCCAGCTGCTCGACCCGGTCGGCGTCGCGTGCGGCCAGCTCGATCGCGCCGGCCTGCAGCACCATGAGGCTCACCCGGTGCCCGACGGCGTCGTGCATCTCCCGGGCGATCCGGGTGCGCTCGGAGAGGACCGCGTCGCGCGCGAGCAGCTCCCGCTCGCCTTCCGCCCGCTCGGCGCGCTCGCGCAGCACCCCCAGCAGCTGTTCGCGGGTGCGCTGCCAGATCCCCAGGGCGGCGGGGAGGGCGACGATCGCCCCGGTGGCGGCGGCGACGACCGTCCAGCCCCCGACCGTGACCGGGTCCGCGGCGACGGCGATCGCCACGGCCCCACCCGTCCCCACCCCACCCCGGACCCACCACGAGTCGCTGTAGCGGCCGACGGCGTAGCTGGCCAGCAGCCAGGGCCCGGTGGGGGAGAAGCCGAGCGCGGCCGACACGGCGCACACCGCGAAGGGGACCGCGGGCTGGGTGCGGCGGAAGAGGAACAACCCGAGGGCCATCAGCGCGGTGGCCACGGCGACGGCGCCGAGGCCCAGCGACGGGGGCGCGAGGGTGCCGAAGCCACTGACGATCATCACCACGCCCAGCCCGGCGAGGCCGGCCTCCAGCGCGATGCCGCGGGCGGTGAGTCCCGGCCAGATGCGCTCGCGGACCCCCATGGGTCGGAGCGTAGGTCCTGTCCGGCGCGCTGCGGGTCACCCGCGGGTCGACTGCCGACGTCCTCTTCCGGATGACCGGGTCGCACCGTCCGGTGCGCAAGGCCGCGGCCTCCGGGCGACGCGCTGACCAGTGGGTTCGCCGCAGATTGGGGACACCACACCGAACCCCGGAGGCACCCATGATCTCGGTCAACGGACTGACCAAGCGCTACGGCGCACGCACCGTCGTCGACGACGTCAGCTTCACCCTCGAGCCCGGCACCGTGACCGGCTTCCTCGGCCCGAACGGCGCCGGCAAGACCACCACGATGCGGATGATGACCGGGCTGATCCCGGCGACCGCGGGCACGGCGACGATCGACGGCCGCCCCTACGCCGACCTGCCCAACCCGGGCGCCGTCGTCGGCACCCTGCTCGACGCCTCGGCCGTGCACCCCGGCCGCACCGGCCGGGCGCACCTCGGGCTGCACGCCATCGCCGTCGGCGTCGACTCCCACCGGGTCGACGAGGTGCTGGAGCTCGTCGGCCTCGCCGACGCCGCCCGCAGGCCGGTGGGCGGCTACTCGCTGGGGATGCGGCAGCGGCTCGGCATCGCCGGCGCGCTGCTCACCGTTCCGCCGGTGCTGGTGTTCGACGAGCCCGCCAACGGCCTGGACCCGGACGGCATCCGGTGGTTGCGCGGCCTGCTGCGCAGCTACGCGGCGAACGGCGGCACGGTGCTGCTCTCCTCGCACCTGCTCGGCGAGGTCGAGCACACCGTCGACCGGCTGCTGGTGATCGGTGGCGGGCGGATCGTGGCCGACGGGCCGGTCGGCTCGCTGCTGGGCGCCAGTGGCACCGCAGTGCGGTCGGTCGACCCCCGCGGGCTGGCCGACGCGCTGCGGGCCCGGGAGTTCCACGTGGAACGCCAGGCCGACGGCGTGCTGGTCGTGACCGGCGCCGAGCCCGCCACCATCGGCGCCATCGCCGCCGAGGCCGGGGTCGCGCTGATCGATCTGCATCCCGTGCAGCGCGGCCTCGAGGACCTGTTCTTCCAGCTCACGGACGACTCCGGAGCTGCCCCCACCCCCGCTGAGCACTGAGGAGCCCCGACATGACCACGAGCTCGAACACCATGACCCTCGACACTGCTGCTCCGGTACGGCCCGCCGTCCGTCCGACCCGGGCCTCGCTGCCGACGCTCGTCGGCCTCGAGGTACGCAAGACCCTGACCACCCGCTCCGGCCGAATGCTCGCCCTCGCCGCCGCACTGGCCGGGCCGGCCGGGATGGGTCTGCTGGAGGCCAGCGACGATGCCTTCCCCTCCGTGGCCGGCCCGTTCGCCGTGGTGGGCATCATGACCGGTCTGCTGCTGCTCGCCATGGGGGTGCTGAGCACCGCCGGTGAGTGGACGCACCGGACCGCGCAGACCACCTACCTGCTCGTGCCGCAGCGCGGCCGGGTGCTCGCGGCGAAGACCGGCGCGACGGCGCTGCTCGGCGTGGCCCTGACCGCCGTCTCGATGGGGGCGTCGTGGCTGATCCTGGCCGTGCTGGCCGACCCGAGCGTGTCCTGGGACGGCGCCGCCCGGGCCGCGCTGACCGCGGTGGGCGCCGGGGCGGCGTTCGCGCTGATCGGGGTGGGGGTCGGCGCCGCGACCGCGAACACCCCGGCCGCGCTGACCGGCCTCTACCTGACCGTGCTCGGCCTGGTGCAGATCATCCGGGCCTGGGACACGCAGGTCGCCGACGCGGTCGACCCGCAGCAGGCGGTGCTCCGGTTCGCCCGCGGCGACGCCGAGGTGGCCTCGCTGCTGACGCTGGGCGGCTGGGTGGTCGCCGCGCTGGTCGCGGGCTGGGTGTTCAGCAGGCGGCGCCCGGTGCAGTGACGGCAGTCCACCGGCGACGGCCGGGAACCGGTTCGCCGGCTCCCGGCCGTCGCCGCGTCCCCGCCGCGCTGCGGCTCAGGCCCGCGCGGCGGCGGGCGCGCGGGGCGCGCGGGACGGCGCGGCCGCCCGGCGTCGCAGTGCCCACTCGACCGCGGCCAGGTTGACCACCCAGCCGGCCAGCATCGCCACAACCCGGCCGGTGCCGCCGGGCTCGGCGCCCTGCAGCACCCAGGGCAGGTGGGTCAGCACCTGGGTGCCTGCGCCCAGGCCGATCGCGTAGCCCCGGGCCATCCAGGCGCGGTGGGCCAGGACGTCCCGCCGCGCGATGGCGAGGACCCCGAGCACGATGCAGCCGGCCATCGCGACACCGAAGAACAGCCGGATCGGGGTCAGCAGCACGTCGTCAGCCGGTGGTCGTGCGTAGACCAGCGTCATCCACAGGCCGGACAGCGCCGCCACGAGCCCGGCGGGAACCAGGACACGACCCGCGGCTCGGTGCCACCCGGGCCGGCGGCGGCGGATGTGGGGGACGAACTGGAACGCCCCCAGCAGGGAGTACACGGTCGCGCTGACGATGTGCACCACGACGGGCGCAGGCGAGGCGATGAACCGGGCGTTGGCCGCGGTCACCGCCGGGTCGCCGGCCAGTTCGGTGACCCGCACCGCGCCGGCGAGCACCGGGACGAGGCTGAGCAGGACGAGCCCTCCGGCGAGCCACCACTGGCGCTGGCCGTCACTCCTGGACCCCACGGCGCTCTCCCCATCTCGAGAGGTGTACGGCGTACACCCGATGGCCGGGACGGTAGGTGTACGCCGTACACCTGTCAACGGGGTAGGTTGCCCGGGTGGCTCCTCCGGTGCGGCGCCCGCCGCTGAGCACCGACCGCGTGCTGCGCGCCGCGGTCGACCTCGCCGACGCGGTGGGCGTCGACGCGGTGAGCATGCGGCGGTTGGCCCAGGAGCTCGGCGTCGTCCCGATGGCGCTCTACAAGCACGTGGCGGGCAAGGACCAGTTGCTCGACGGCATGGTCGACGTCGTCGTCGGGGAGTTCGAACCGGTCGACCCGGCGCTGGACTGGCGGGCCGCCGTGCGGGCGCGGGTGCTCTCCGCGCGGCGGGCGGTGCTGCGGCACCCGTGGGCCCGGCAGGCGATCGAGTCGCGCACCCATCGGACGCCGGCCGTGCTCGGCCACATGGACGCCCTCGCCGGCACGTTCCGCCGCGGCGGGTTCTCCGCCGACCTGACCCACCACGTGATGCACGCGCTGGGGAACCGGATCTGGGGCTTCAGTCCGGAGCTCTTCGACGAGCCGCCGGCGCCGGACGCCGCACCGCCATCGGCCGAGGAGCAGCAGGCGATGGCGGCGGAGTTCGCCGAGAGTTACCCGCACATCCTGGAGATCGCCGTCGCGGCGACCGGTGGCGACCTGTCCGGCGTCGGCGGGGGGTGCGACGAGCAGTTCGAGTTCGAGTTCGCCCTCGACCTGCTGCTCGACGGCTTCGACCGGCTCCGCGCGCAGGGCTGGAGCTCCGTGCGCCGCTGACCTCAGGCGGGGCGGGACCCCTCGTCGTCCGGCGCCGGCCGGTGCCAGCCCTGCGCGACCGAGGCGCGGGCGCGCTGGGCGTCATCGCCGCAGGCGGCGAACAGCGCGCCGAGCAGGAGTGGCCCGTGGTCGAGGGTCGCCCGCGGCAGCGGGCCGGTGGCGACCAGGGAGACCAGCCCGTGGCCGAGGGCCCAGCTCTGGATCGCCAGGTCCAGCGGGACGACGTCGGCCCGGAAGCGCCCCGCGTCCCGGCCCCGGCGGGCGGCCTGGACCAGGTGTTCGAGGGTGGCGTCGGCGGCGGGCAGGTCCTCCAGGTCGACGCTCGCGTCGAACATCACGCGGTACAGGTCCGGGTGGGTGAGGGCGTGGTCGAGGTAGGCCGCGGCCAGGGCGGTCAGGTCGCACACCGGGTCGTCGGACGTCGGTACGGCGGTGAGCCGGGTGCCCAGCCGGGTGAAGCCCTCCTGGCGCAGGGCCTGCCACAGGCCGTCCATCCCGTCGAAGTGCGTGTAGACGGCCATCGTCGAGACGCCGGTGCCGGCGACCAGCGAGCGCAGCGTGATCGGCTCGCGCGCCCGGAGCATGGCGGCAGCCCGCTCGATGAGCAGGGCGGCGAACGCGGTGCACGCGGTCGACCTGGCCACCGGCGAGGTGCTGGCCACCGGCGAGCTCGACGTCACCCCGAACGAGATCGCCGTCGTCACCGGCTGATCTCGCTCACCGCCCGATCGGCCGGGCCGGCCTCGCGCCGGCCCGGCCGGCAGCCCTCACATGGTGTTGACGATGAGCCCGATGTGGGTGAAGAAGTTCAACGCACCGAAGAGGAAGAAGATCGCTCCGGACACCGCCCAGCAGATCCCGGCGATCCAGGCGACGACGTTGAGCCGACGTGCCCGCAGGACCAGCGGCAGCAGCACCGCCCCGATGCCGACCAGGACGAACAGCATCGAGATGAACGTCGCCTCGAGCATCGGCTGATCGGCGAAGTTGCCGGAGATGGGCTCCTCGGGAGGCGCGACGAAGAGCGTGTACCGCCAGCCGGCGGCAGCGATCCCGAAGCAGCCCAGGCCCATGCCGACGGCGAAGAGGGAGAAGGGCAGGAACGTCCTCGCCAGGGAAGCGAGCGGATCCACCTCCGCGGTCAGGCTGGCGCTCCGCTTCCACAGGTAGAAGGACGTCGCCAGGAGCATCACGCCGAACGCGAGCGACGTCTCACCGAAGACGATGTTGTCGAAGGGGAAGTCGGGTGCCAACGGCCAGGTGAGGGTCATGTGCAGGCCGGTCGGCGTGAGGATCAGGCCGAGCACCCCGAAGGCCAGGGCCCAGCCCTCGAACGCCACCGCGCGACGCTTCACGAGCAGGTAGCCGAGAGCGACCAGCAGGAGGAGCCCGGCGCCACCGGCCACGGACATCACGGTGTTGTAGGTGGGCAGGTTCTCCCAGTCGATCGTCAGCCCCTGGTCCTCAGCTGCGAGCACGTTCACCATGTCAGAATCCACCAGCCCACTCCGTCATCAACGACCACTTGTGTCAAGCCCCGAAGGCTGGTTCGCCACGGGTGTGGCGGACGGGCGGAGCCGACCTGCGGCGGGCGGCTGTCGGCGGCGACCGGCCCGCCGTGCCCGCCACCGACGCCAGGACGAGGTGGTGTTGGTCGGCGCCGTCGGCGGCCTGTACTTGCTCGACGTCACCCCGAACGAGATCGCCGTCGTCACCGGCTGACCTCGTCCACCGCCCGACGGGCCGGGCCGGCCTCGCGCCGGCTCGGCCCGGCCTGCTGATCGGACCGCGGCTGCTGACTCGCTGTCCGTCATGCCGCGCCGGAGGGGGTTCCGGGCGCATTGACCTGCCGTGCCCGGTGGCACGACCCTTCCGGCACGCCGGCGGCGAGGGGGAGCCATGCGGTGGGTGCGGGCAGGGTTGTGCGGCCGGATCGCGATGGTCGTGGCGGCGTGCGCCGCACCGTCCGGAGACGGTCCGCCCGCAGCCGCCGTCACCACCACGGTGGTCCTGGCGCCGCCCGCGGCGGCGACCGCGAGCCCGACCACGGAGCCCGCGCTCCCGACCACCGAGCCCACACTCCAGTCGGCGTACGACACGGTCCGGTCGGGGGTCGTGCGCCTGGAGGTCGCGGGATGCGGTGCGGCAGCGATCGGTTCCGGCTTCACGCTGTCGGACGACCTCGTGGCGACCGCAGCCCACGTCGTCGAGGGTGGTCAGGTCATCCGGGTGATCCAGGGGACGACCGCGACCGCCGGGCAGGTCATCGGCATCGACCGCGGTGCCGACGTGGCGCTGGTCCGTACGGCGGTGCCCCTCTCGGGCCACGTGTTCCGGCTGGCGCCCGGCAGCCCGGAGGTCGGCGACGCGATCGCGGCCCTCGGCTTCCCCGAGGGGCAGCCGCTGTCCTTCAACACGGGGACGGTGAACGGGCTGGAGCGCAAGGCGGTGATCGAGGGGATCCCCCGTCACGATCTGGTGGAGATCGACGCGGCCACCACGCACGGCAACAGCGGGGGCCCCGTGATCCGAGCGGACGGCCAGGTCGTCGGCATCGTCGACGCCGGCCCGGACGGGGAGCCGGGACGGCGGCTGGCCGTGTCCATCGCAACGGCGCGGCCGCTCATCGACGCCTGGTCGGCCGCGCCGGAGCCGGGCGTGCTGCCATCGTGCACTGCGGAGCTCGACGCGGACGGGGCTCCGCTCTCTCCGGCCCATGCGCCGACCAGCGACGAGATGCAGGCCATCACGACCCTGGACGTCTACTTCCGGGCCATCAACCTCGGTGACTTCCCCACTGCCGCCGCTCAGCTCGTGGACACCCCTGACGTCGCGGCCTTCCGCGCGGGCGTCGCCAGCTCGCAGGACGTCGGGATCCGGTACTGGTCGGTGGTCGCCGAGGGGGATGCCCTCGTCGTCTGGGTGACCTTCACCAGCCATCAGGACCAGGGTCGGGGGCCGGCCGAGCGGCCGGACGAGACCTGCACGGACTGGTCGCTGGACTACGTCATGACGGCGGACAACGGTCTGTGGCTCATAGCCGACACCCGGCCCCACGACGGCTCGGGCAGCGCGCCGTGCGCCGCCGGC
Source organism: Modestobacter sp. SYSU DS0904 (assembly GCF_054051115.1). Lineage (NCBI taxonomy): Bacteria > Bacillati > Actinomycetota > Actinomycetes > Geodermatophilales > Geodermatophilaceae > Modestobacter > Modestobacter sp. SYSU DS0904. The sequence goes on from NZ_JBJHAQ010000026.1 coordinate 52,490, forward strand.
CCGGCGGACTGACCGGGGCCGCAGCGCGTCCCGGCCGTCCGCTCAGCCGCGGCGGCCGAGGAGGTAGCCGACCCAGACGCCGAGCAGGGTGAGCAGGCCGCCGCCGGCGGCGCCGACCAGCAGGGGCTTCGCCTCGGCCGGCACCCAGCCGCCGACAGCAGCCGGGGCCTTGGCGTAGGTGACCGGTGCAGCCGGCGTGGCGGCGTCCGACGTTCCCGCGGGAACGTCCGCGGCGAGCGGCGTCACCTCGGCCACCACGTTCGGCTCGGTCAGCTCCTTGTCGATGGCGGCGAAGAACTGCCCGGCCATCCGCTTCGCGACGCCGGTGATCATCCGCTGCCCCACCCCGGCCACGGCTCCGCCGACGACGGCGTCCGCCGAGTAGGTCAGCTCGGTGCCGTCACCGGAGGGCACCAGCTTGATCTGCACCGTCGCCCGCACCGAGCCCGGTCCGCCCGACCCCGACGCGTGCATCACGTAGGAGGACGGGAACGTGAGGTCCGACAGCCGCACCTCACCGGCGTACTTGCCGCGTACGGCCCCGACCCCGGCCGAGACGACCATCGTGTAGCTGTCCTCGCCGACCTGCTGCAGCGACTCGCACCCGGGGATGGTCCGCGCCAGCACCGTCGGGTCGGTGATCACCGCCCACACCTGCTCGGGCGTCGCCGAGAGCACCGCACTGCCGTCCAGGTTCACGCCATAGCTCCACTCGGGTTGTTGATCACTCGCTCGGTGTCCGAGCGCACCAGGTCGTACAGCTCCGACGGCGAGATCGGCATCGCCGCGATCCGCCGTCCCACCGCATCCTCGATCGCCGAGGCGATCGCCGCGGACCCGGGGATCACGCCCGCCTCGCCGGCGCCCTTGATGCCCAGCGCGTTCAGCGGCGACGGCGTCTCCTGGTGGTCGATCACCACCGGCGGCACCTCGCTCGCGTACGGCATCAGGAAGTCCATGAACGAGGCGTTGGTCAGCTGCCCGTCGCGGTCGTAGGCCATCCGCTCGTACAGCGCCCCGCCCACGCCCTGCGCCACCCCGCCGTGCACCTGGCCCTCGACGATCATCGGGTTCACCACGTTGCCGCAGTCGTGCACCACCGAGTACCTGAGGACCTCGATCTCCCACGTCAGCGGGTCGATCTCCACCTCCGCGGCGTGCGCCCCCGAGGCGAACGTCGAGCGCAGCGGCGAGTAGTAGTCGGTGTGCTCCAGCCCCGGCGCGTCGCCCTCGGCCACCGGCGGCTTGGAGTCGTCGCCCGGCCCGGCGAACTGGGTGGCCTGCCGCGCCGCCTCGTCGAAGGCGTACCGCAGCGGGTTGGACAGCACCGCCACCGTGCGCAACGGGATGGTGGCCCCCGGCGTCCCCTTGACCCCGATCAGGCCCTCGTCGATCTCCAGGTCGGCGGGGTCGACCTCCAGCACCTCGGCGGCGATCCGCAGCGCCTTCTCCCGCACCCCGCGCGCCGCCTGGGCCACCGCGTTGCCGCTCACCACCGCGGCCCGCGAGGCGAACGTGCCCACCGCGTAGCCGAACCGCCGGGTGTCCCCGGTGGTCACCTCGACGTCCTCCAGCGGCACCCCGAGCTCCGCGGCCGCGAGCTGGGCGAACACCGTCTCGTGCCCCTGGCCCTGCGAGGTCAGCCCGGTCGAGACCAGCACCTTGCCGCTGCCCAGCACCTGCACGTGCGCGCCCTCGTACGGCCCGGGCCCGGTGCCCTCCACGTAGGGCGCCAGCCCGATCCCGCGCAGCTTCCCGCGCGCCTCGGACTCCGCCCGCCGCTCGGCGAACCCGTCCCAGTCGGCCAGCGCCCGCAGCTTGTCCATCATCCCGGGGTAGTCGCCGGAGTCGTAGATCAGCGGCCGGCCGTCCTGGAACGTCAGGCCCCAGTCGTAGGGGAACTGGTCGACCTGGATCAGGTTCCGCATCCGCACCTCGAGCCGGTCCAGCCCGCGCTCCTGCGCGATCCGGTCCATCGCCCGTTCCATCGCGAACGTGCCCTGCGGCCGGCCGGCTCCGCGGTACGGCGTCACGATGACGGTGTTGGTGTAGACGCTGTTGACCCGGGCCCGGTAGACCGGGACGTCGTACGGGCCGCACAGCTGGGTGGCCGTGTTGATCGGCACGATGATCCCGTAGGGCGTGTACGCGCCGTTGTCGTGCCAGACCAGGACGTCGAGCGCGGTGATCCGCCCGTCGTCGTCGTAGCCGATCGTCACCTCCTGGCGCTGCTGCCGCTCGTGCGCGCTGGAGATGAAGTGCTCGCGGCGGTCCTCGGCCCACTTCACCGGGTGGCCGAGCAGCCGCGCCGCCATCGGCACCAGCAGCTCCTCCGGCCACGGGTGCACGATCTTCACGCCGAACCCGCCGCCGACGTCCGGGGCGACGACCTCGACCTTCTCCATCGACAGCTCGAGCTTCGCCGCGATCGCCGCCCGCACCGACGTCGACGCCTGGGTGCTCGAGTACACCCGCAGCGAGGAGTCGGCGTCGTCCCAGCGTGCGTGCACCCCCTTGCCCTCCATCGGCATCGAGGCGCTGCGCTCGAAGTACTGGGTGAAGGACAGGGTGTGCTTGCTGGCGGCCAGGGCCGCCTCGACGTCGCCGGTCTCCTGGTGGTGCCGCGCGGCGACGTTGTCCGGGACGTCGGGGTGCACGGCGGCGTCGGCCCGCTCGGCCGCGTCGACGCCGACGACGACCGGGAGCTCCTCCCAGGTGATCGCGATCCGGTCCGCGGCGTCCTCGGCGACGTACCGGTCGGTGGCCACCACCATCACAACCGGCTCGCCCACGTGCCGGGCGACGTCGCGCACCAGCGGGTAGCCGGTGCGCGGAGCGGTGAGCTGCGGGTGCGGGATGAGCACCGGCAGCGGCTCGGCCATCGGGCCGGCGAGGTCCTCGTAGGTGTAGATGGCCAGCAGGCCCTCGACGTCCACGGCGCCGCTGACGTCGATGTCCACCACCCGCGCGTGCGCGTGGGGGCTGCGGACGAACGCCGCGGCGTAGGCGTCGGGACCGATGTCGTCGAGGTAGCGGCCCTGGCCGACGATCAGCCGGGCGTCCTCGCGCCGGCGCACCGGCTCGCCGAAGAACTTGGTGGTCACCGGTCCGCCTCCGGGCCGGGGGGGGGGGGGGGGGGGGGGGGGGGGGGGGGGGGGGGGGGGGGGGGGGGGGGGGGGGGGGGGGGGGGGGGGGGGGGGGGGGGGGGGGGGGGGGGGGTGGGGGGGGTGGGGGTGGGG